>CAYOZX010000180.1:6616-7744 GCA_964408515.1 uncultured Acidobacteriaceae bacterium
GCCGCGCCCCTGGCGGCCTGCTTGAGGAAGGCCAGCACCTCTTGAGCATGGCCCTCGGGCTTCACCTTTTGGAAGATGTGCTTGATTCTCCCGTCCGGGCCAATCATGAAGGTAGTCCGCACTACCCCCATCACTTTCTTCCCATACATGTTCTTCTCCTGGATAACACCGTATTGATTGCAGACCTTCCTGTCGGCGTCACCCAGCAGGGTAAAGGGCAGGTCGAACTTCTCTTCGAACTTTTTTTGGGCCGTGGGCGTGTCGGGCGAGATGCCGAGCACGACCGCCCCAGCTTTCTCGGTCTTTCGGTGCGAATCACGGAACTCGCAGGCTTCGATGGTGCATCCCGGAGTGTCGGCGCGAGGATAGAAATACAACACCACCCACTTCCCGCGAAAATCCTTCAACGAAACCGAATTTCCGTTCTGGTCCGGCAAAGTGAAATCCGGGGCTTTATCATTGATATTCATGACTGTGTCTCCTGGCCTTCATAGCTTATATCGTAAGGGCCGCCGGGCCGTCATCCTGGTGGCGTTTGTCCTGGTTGCGGCCGGCGTCGCCCCTACTCAATCCTCCGGGACGCCGTCCACGCCCAAGGGGCCTCGCGCCCTCGGACTTGTGGAGCTGCGCGCCAATGGCAAGGCCCGATTGATTCCCGTCACCATCTTGTATGACGGCCAGTTTTACGATGCCAGCGCCTACAAGGCAATGCCGGTGCCCATGGCCCTGGAGAGCGGCATAGTGTATGAAGGACTTCGCACCGGGGTCTCCCAGGGACTGTTTACGGTGACGGGAGCCCTGCGGACAAAGAATTCCTTCATTGGCGAGGGAACATGGCAGTCGGCAGCCGAACTGGCGGCAGGGGCGGCTGCATCGGCTAAAAGGCGGGAAGCGCTTAACAAGCCGGCGCCCGAACCGGCCGAGGGCCCGCCAGTCTTACGGCGCGGGGCGGAAAAAGCCAAGCCGGCGGCATCCCAAGAGTCCAAGCCGCCGACTGCCAACCCGCCGTCCCCGCCACCTCCGGCAGCTACAGTTTCACCGCCCGTAGCGGCGGAAGATACAGATCGCCCGATGCTCCGGCGAGGCGTGCCGTCACCCGCCGTGAAGGAACAGCGGGGAGCCGAGACG
>CAYOZX010000181.1:0-7725 GCA_964408515.1 uncultured Acidobacteriaceae bacterium
TTCCGCATTGCTTTTAAAAAGGAGTTGCTCTCGTATCCGATCGTGGGATGGCACTTGAAGCGCTCCGGCCAGATCTGCATTGACCAGCAGAACCCGGCGCGGTCGATAGGCAGTATCCGGTCCGCGCTGAAGAGCCTGAAGGGGGGAATGCCGTTCGTGATCTTTCCCGAGGGCGGCCGCACGCCTGACGGCCAGATCAAGCCGTTTCTGCCGGGAGCGTTGTTCCTCGCAATCAAGGCGCAGGTGGACATTGTGCCCGTGGCCCTGGTGGGAACCTACGAGCTGCTGCCTATGAACACCTACCATATCAAGTGCCGGCCGCTGCAAATGCGGGTGGGCGAGCCGATCCCGACGGTGGGATATTCTGTGCGGGATATGGACAAGCTCTCGAGCCGCGTACAAAAAGCGGTGGAGGAGCTGCATTCGCTGCCGAATCTGACTCGAGAACACGCAGTACGTGCGTAAGCTCGTTAAGGGGGACACAGAGAACCAGGAGAACGGCAATGCCGAGAGCTATTCCGGCGAGCCGGTTCCCAGCGGAGCGCTTTCGGTATTCCTTCCGCGCCTTAGCGGGGCCAGAGCCAGCCAAACGTGCCGGCAGTCAGCGAGCCGTAAATCAATCCATCGATGACTTCCTTGATGGTCATACTCCAGGTTTGACCCTTCCAGATGGCGTTGACCAGGTTGCCCAAGCCATAGGCAAGAAAGGCCGCCGTACCGACGACGCGAAACACGGCCAGATAGTGAGCTCCAGGGGCGACCGTGCGGCCGGCAAGATAGGCGACAAAAAAACCGACAAGCAGGCAAAACGCAAACCACAAGCCCAAGAACTTGGGCATGGCAGGCGGGCCGCTGGGGAAAATGGTCATCATGCCCACCGGTCCCTGCTTGTATTTCTCCATCATGGCGGGCGACTTCATGTCCTTATGGGTGCAGAAAGGAAATGTGTAGAGACCTCGCGTCAGATTGGCGGAGCGCAGTTCGGCGAGGAGCTTGTCCTCGTTGGGAAGCTGGCGGTAGTCGCCGCGGTGATAGGGAAGCAGCATGTGCATGATGGAACTGGCGACGAAGACAATGACGGCCGCGAGCACGATCGGCAGCCACAGCGCGCTGAGGGGAACCATAGCCGGCCTCCTGGTGCTTGTTAGGGTGAGCGTGCGAATTCCCACGCGAGGGTACGCTTGCGCCGAAGTCCGGTCAAGGAGTGCGCCTCCAGACAGCTAACCCCTGGCGGCGGCTTGCTTCGCTTCCTCCACTCTCTCAGCCATCGCGTACTTCAGTTCTTCGATCCCCTTGCCGGTGACCGCCGAAACCGGAAACAGGTCCAGCTCTTCCTTCCTGCAGAAGCGCTTGAGCCGGGCCAGTTTCTCCTTGTCGGCGACGTCGATCTTGGAGGCCACCATGATCATCGGCTTCTCTTCCAGATGGGCGCCGAAGCTGGCCAGTTCGCCGTTGATGACCTCAACATCTCTCAGCGGATCGGGACGGCCACTGGCGTCAGAGACGTCCACCAGGTGTACGAGCAGACGGGTGCGCTCGATGTGCCGCAGGAATTGCGTACCCAGCCCGGCGCCGGTATGCGCGCCCTCAATGAGTCCGGGGATGTCGGCCACCACCAGGCTGTCTTCGTGGGGAGGGTGCCCAACAACGACCACCCCCAAATTGGGCTCGAGGGTGGTGAAGGGATAATCCGCAATCCTGGGCCGGGCGGCGGAGATGCGCGAGATCAGCGTGGACTTGCCCACGTTGGGATATCCCACCAGCCCAACGTCCGCCAGCAGCTTCAGTTCGAGGCGATAGACGCGCTCTTCGCCGGGACGCCCAGGCTCGTGCTCGCGCGGCGCCTGATGCGTGGAAGTGGCGAAGCGCGCATTTCCCCGCCCGCCGCGCCCGCCGCGGGCGACGATGACGCGATCATCAACCCGGGAGAAGTCGTGAACCCGCTCCCCGGTCTCATCATCGTAGAGGATGGTTCCCACCGGAACTTTAAGGGTGACGCATTGGCCTTCGCGTCCGGTGCGGTTGGAGCCTTCGCCATGACGTCCGCGCTCCGCCTTGCATTCGGGGTTGAATCGAAAGTGCACGAGAGTATTGTGTCGCTCGCTCGACTCCATGAGGACGTCGCCGCCCTTGCCGCCATCGCCACCTGAAGGGCCGCCGCGGGGCACGAATTTCTCGCGGCGGAAGGCCACGCAGCCATTGCCGCCGTCGCCCGCCTTAACCCGGATTTTGGCCTCGTCGATGAACATGACGATGAGCGACCCGATTGCAACTTTCGGTCAATCAGCCAGTGCCGCTATTTGGTCCCGGATTACATCCGACAATGATCAGCCGGCGCCTGAAAAATGCAACAAAAAAGCCCCGGTTCGCGCCGAGGCTCCGGGCCGCAAGGCAAGGTCCCTGCGGCTATGCTCTCTGACTCCGAAACTACTTTGCTTCCACGGGTTCGATCATTACGAACTTGCCCATCGAGCCCTTGTCCAGGAACTTGATGCGCCCGCTGATCTTGGCGAAGAGGGTATCGTCCTTGCCGCGTCCGACGTTGAGACCAGGCTTTACCCGCGTGCCGCGCTGGCGCACGATGATAGTGCCGCCCGGGACGGTCTGTCCGCCGAAGGCCTTGAAGCCGAGACGCTGTGAATTTGAGTCGCGGCCGTTACGCGAACTGCCTAAACCTTTCTTGTGAGCCATATCGAAGGCCTGTTTTCAGTGGCTGGTTGCCAGTTGTCAGTTTACTTTTTCTTCTTTGGAGCGGCCTTTTTGGACGCCGGCTTCTTTCCTGCAGTTTTCTTTGCCGCCGAAACTTTGGCCGCCGCCTTCACCTCGGCGATTTCCACGGGCTTGGCCTTTTTCGGCGAGAGGTCTTTCTTGGGCGATTCCGGAGCCGTGAACTTCTGTCCGTCCACCGCGATCTCGGTAATGCGCACGGAGGTAAAGGGCTGGCGATGGCCGCGCAACTTTTTGTATTGCTTCTTGCGCTTGTAGTGAAAGACCAGAATCTTTTCCCCGCGGCCCTGTTCCACCACCTCGCCCACCACCAAAGCCTGGGACTGGGGTCGTCCGATTTGTCCGGATTCCGGCGAGACCGCCAGCACATCGGTGAATTCGATTTTGCCGTCGGCGCCGGCTCCCTGGCTCTCCAGGCGAACGACATCGCCCGGCGCCACCCGGTACTGTTTTCCTCCGGCGCGGATGACCGCGTACATACCGATGCCTCCGTTAGAATGTTGCCCGTCGCCTCTCTGCCGCGACCGGGAGTGCTGATTTTGCTGTGCTTGCTGCTTTCCGCGTCGCCGCTTTTGGGCAACGACTGCAGACGGCTCCAGAACAGAGCCGCGAGTACAGGCAAACTCATTTATTTTAGCTTGCGCCGCGGAAAATCGTCAATCGCAACCGCCCGCATTTTGAGCTTTCCCCCCGGGTGTGCGACAATTCCACGCCGAATTGGAGGAAACCCAATGCCGAAGCGTGTTTTGACCGTTCTGCTGTGCCTCGTCCTGGTCAGTTTCGCCGCGTTGGCAGCGTCCGGCAAGTCCGCCGCGGGCGCGCCCGATAAAGCTTCTCTGCAAAAGGTCCTGGATGGGTGGAGCTCGCTGCACCCTGCCGATATGGCGCAATATTACGATCAGGGCAATTATGCCTTCTTCGATATTGCCCCCTTGAAATACGCCAGCTGGCCAGAATATGAGAAAGGCGTAACTGAGTTGCTGAAGGGCTACAAGAGCCTGAAGCTGACGCTAAACGACGACGCGCAGATCCACACCGAAGGCAACCTGACCTGGGTCGCAGGTACCGTCAAGGAGGAGGCGGTCACGGCCGCGGGCAAGCACGAACTGGCAACCATGCGCTGGACCGTAATTTTCCAAAAAGAGGCCGGAAAGTGGTTGATCGTGCACGAACATACGTCTGAGCCGCTGCCGTAGAACAGGGTAAGCAACCCAAGGTGCAGATGGGAGAGCCCTCGCTGACTCAGGGGCTTGAAATCTTCCAGCTCTTCAATCTGCGATCCTCGAATCTGCAACTTTCCGTCCTACGCGTATGCCTTCCAGAAGAAGTATGCGGTCATAGCTGAACCCACGAAGATCACGAAGGCGCGTACCTGCCTCTGGGGCAGTTTCTGAGCGTAGTGCGCCCCAAAATAGCCGCCCACGAGCGCGCCCGCGGTCATAGCCGCGGCGTGCGGCCAATAGATAGCCCGCCTCGCGACGAACACGGCCGACGCAACTCCGTTGATCGCGATGCCCAGGACGCTCTTCAGCGCGTTCATGGCATGAATGTCGGTCATGCCGACTGCGGCGAGCATCGCCAGATTGACAATGCCCATGCCGCCGCCGAAGTATCCGCCGTAGACGGCCACCAGCAGCTCGAACACCGCCGCGCCCGCGATGGCCGAAGTTGGAGCGGCTTCTCCCACGCTGGAGACGCGGCCTCGCGCCAGGCGGTTTCCGGACAGGAACAGCAGTGTCGCGCCGAGCATCAGCCAAGGCAGCACGCGCATGAAAGTATGTGCTGGCGTCCTGAGCAGAAGGAACGCCCCGGCAACGCTGCCCGCAAAGCCACTTCCGAGCAATGGCCAAAGCACACGGCGGGGCACATCCAGCCGGTCCCGATAGGCGCCGCCACTGGCGGTTACACCCATCCATAAAGCGAGCGAGTTGGTGGCGTTGGCGGGGATGGGAGGTACGCCGACGAACAGGAGCGCCGGGAAGGCGACAAAGCTACCGCCGCCCGCGACCGAGTTCAAGGCTCCGCCCAGCACTCCGGCGAAGAAGAGAAAGACGTAGTCGGTGAGGTTCAGAGCCTAAAGGTTTATCACAAGACCCGGGTGACAAGCGTGTGCAACAGCGCATGGTCTTCAAGAACATTGCGCCCAACGAGTTCGACTGGAGTTGGGAGGCATCCGAGGACGGCGGCAAGAGCTGGACAGTCGTGTGGCCGATCCACTACAGGCGCAAGGCATAGCGCCAGCGCGGTTTCTTGTGCGGCCGGGTTCCCCCTCAGACCCTGGCCTGCTGTGCTAGGCCCCGTAGGTTCCGGTCGCTCCCTCGCGGGAGGCGATGCGGTCGCGGATGTCCCGTGCCTTTTCGGCAATCTGGTTGCGAGTTTCTTCACCGCTGGCCGGAGCCAGCAACATGCCGATTCCTATTCCGACGCCCAGTCCCAGAACGCCCGCGGCCACAGAAGGGACCCAACCGCGGTCCTCGCCACGAATCACGTCTGTAGCCCGGCTGAAACGATCGGCCGCAGTTTCATAGGTGTCTTGCGCCCGCGAGCGGAGGTCATCGACGGTTCCGGCCATGCGGTGGCGCCAGGAGTCCAGCAGATAGGCTCCGGTGCCCAAAAGCAGATTGAGTAGTGCCCTGTCTCTGCGCGATCTCATACCCAATTCCCCTGTTTGTTGATTTCGGCTGGCTGTTGACGGATATGAAGATGCCGATGAGCCGCCAGCGGTTGGCGGCGATTTTGCACAGCCCGCTCGTCATGTCGGGATAGGAAAACCATGAAATATAGCAGGCACGGATTCGCAGAAACCACCGAGGGCTCGAGAAGACCAAAACCGACGCTCTGCCTTGAAAAATTCGCTCCCACCGTCTATGGTTACGATTGCTTACTTTACCTTTCGTTATGTTTTATCCGGAGATGCGAGCCGGAGGGGACTTATGAAAAAAGGGGCAGCATTTTGGGTTCCGCTTGTTCTTTCCCTGGCTTGTCCAGGCGTGCGGGCGCAGCAATCCGCTCAGCAGCCGGCGCCCGGTTCCGGGCAGATCGGATACAAGGCCGCGGCCGACGCAGAACAGAAAAAGACCCTTCTGTTGCGGGATTTCCACCCGGTTTCCATGCTGCACACTACGCCCCATGAGGTCTCCCAAGCCAAGTTCTACGTCATCGATGTTCACAATCACATCAACGACGCCGCCCGCATTGAGGAGCGCATGGACCCCCGGCGGGTGGTCGAAGTGATGGACAAGACCAATGTGAAGACGGTGGTCATTCTCACCGGCTTGTGGGGTGAAAAGCTGCAACATGTAATCGACGAAATGGTGAGGCCGTATCCGGGCCGATTTATGGTTTTTACCCAGCTGGACTGGAGCAAGGTTGACGATCCGGACTTCGGCCTGCAGATGGTGCGCCAGATCGATGATGCCGTCAGCCGTGGCGCTCGGGGGCTGAAGCTCCTGAAGGACCTGGGACTGGGAGTGCGGGAGAGAACAGGGAAGCTGCTTGCCATCGACGACCCTAGGCTCGATCCCGTATGGAGCGAATGCGGCCGCCTCGGCATTCCGGTTTCCATCCACACCGGCGACCCTGAAGCCTTTTTTCTCCCCACCGACGGCAAGAACGAGCGCTACGAAGAATTGCTCGAACATCCCGACTGGAGCTTTTACGGCCCGCAATTTCCTGCCCTGGTGCAGTTGCTGGAGGCGCGAAACCGGGTCTTTGCCCGGCATCCCCAGACGCAATTCGTGTCCCTGCATATGGGCTGGCCCGAGAACCTGGACTGGGTCTCAAGCATGATGGATGAACACCCGAACGCGATGGTCGAATTCGGAGCGCGGGAAGCGGAACTGGGACGCCAGACCCGTCGCACGCGCGAGTTTTTCCTGAAATATCAGGATCGCATCATGTTCGGCACCGACAATGGAATGTCCGAGGCCATGTACCGCAACCACTTCCGATGGCTCGAGACCCCGGACGAGTTCTTTGATTACTGGGGCGCGCCCGCCCAAGGCCGCTGGGAAATTTCCGGCCTGAACCTCCCGGATTCTGTACTGGAAAAGATTTATCACCTCAACGCGGAAAGAGTGTTCAGCCGATTCAAGGGCACAGCGATGGGAGGCCGGAAATGAAAGCACGGCTGGTCAAAAACGCATTATTGATCTCAAGTCGCACAGGGCGTGCGCTTGCATTGGCAGGGTCCCTGGCTCTGAGCTGCAGCCGGCCTGTGACCAAGCCTGAAGCCGCTACCCCGGTTGCATCGCAGGTCAGAGTCGAAGTGAAGCAGGACGGTCCGATTGTCGTGATCACCAGTTCAGCGGAATTCCAGGTTCTACCTTCAGGATACATTCAGGCGTCGTTGTTGAGGGGAGGGCAGAAGCTCAGCCTCGACCAGGCTGGAGCGGGCACAGGCAGTTCCTTGACGTTGGGGGGGCGGGAGGTCGTGTTCTCGCCGGACTTTACCCGGGTCACAGTGCGGGAAAGCAGAGGCAAGCTTGGCCGGGGCAAGCTTGTCGAGATTCCGTTCCGGTCGTCTGACCCCGCTGTTTCCGGCGTCGAGCGCACGCTGCAGATCGAGGTCTATGACGACTTTCCCGCGCTGCTGCTTTCAAGTGCCGTGTACAGGAACACAGGGGCGGCAGACATTCGCCTCGATCGGGTGGCGGAACAGCGGCACACACTCAGCGCCAGCCACGCGGACGCTCAGGCCGCACCCTATGACCTGTGGAGCTTTCAGGGCTCGAGCTATGAGTGGGGGAAGGATGACGTCATAAGACTGGGGAGCAATTTCTCACAGCCGAATCTGATGGGAGCAGCCGTCAAAGGCGGCTACGGTGGCGGCATTCCGGTGGTGGCGTTCTGGACAGCTTCTGTGGGTGAAGCCATCGGACACGTTGAAACCCTGCCCCTGACTGTATCTCTTCCAGTGAAGACCGGACGGGAGGGAGTGCGCGCCGCACCGGCATCCCCCCGCAACAACTCTCCAAAGCACGGAGTTGGATATTCCAC
>CAYOZX010000182.1:0-7694 GCA_964408515.1 uncultured Acidobacteriaceae bacterium
TCCCAACGCGCCGCCGCCCTGCCAGTCGAATGGCGCCAATCCCAATGCGCTGCCAGCGGGCGGAGTTCTCGATCCCGGATTCGTGCCGTGCCTTGGGGCCCTGCAAGGCTTTCCCGGAGGCGATACTTCGCAGTTTCCCAACTACGCCTGCGTTTCTGGAAGCCCGGGCTTGGTGCCCTCCACTCTGCTGTTCGTGTTGACCGTGCCCCGGCATTTTGTGGTGCCCAATACGCAGCAGTGGAACTTCACCATCCAGCGCGAACTGCCGAAAAAGTGGGTGCTGGAGGTCGGATACGTGGGCACTCACGCCATTCACCTGCGGGAGACGCGCACCAGCATCCAGGCGCGACTGGCGACGGCCGCCCAACCCCTTACGGTGACCGCCGAAGACGGCACGCCTTTCCTCATCACGGAGAGCACCACCGCGAACGGCGTGGCTCGTTCCAACCTCAAGGGAGTGAACGGCTGGGGCGGGTTCCAGATCTTTGCCAACGACGCCTACGCCCACTACCACTCCCTGCAAACCACGCTCTCCCGCCGCTGGGGCGCGGGATATTTCCAGGGCGCCTACACCTTTTCCAAGTCGACCGACGCAACCTCCAGCGGGAACACGGCTCTCAACACGGCTTTCAACGACGAGAGCGACCTGCGTTTTTCGCGCGGGCCGTCCGACTACGACCGAACCCATCGCCTGACCGTGAGCTACCGTTACGATCTGCCGCTGTTTGCGGGTACGACCGGCTTCAAACGCGCCCTGCTCAGCGGTTGGGCGATCAGCGGCATCACGATCCTCCAGTCGGGATCTCCGTTTTCGATTGTGGACAGCGGCGCGGGCAGCGCCTATCTGTTTCCCGGACTGGCGCCGTCGTCGCTAGGCGGAAGCCTGGCGCCGGGCGGTTCGATCAAGGCGGGCCTGACCACGGGCGACATCCATCAGCGCATTGACGGCTACGTGGATCGCAACAATTTCGACTTCGCGCCTCTGGCTGATCCCACGGGATGCGCGCTGGATCAGAATGCCTGCACCACGGCCTTCGGCAACCTGGGGCGGAATATCTATCGCGGTCCCTTCCAGCAGAACTGGGACTTCTCGCTGCTCAAAACATTCCGGCTGACCGAGGCGCAAAATCTGCGCTTTACGGCGGATTTCTTCAACATCTGGAACCATGCGAATTTCGGCAATCCATCGGTGCTGGACGTGGAAGGCGATCCCACGGCGTTCGGAAAAATCACGCAGACGGTCGGGACCCCGCGCCTGATCCAGTTGTCACTGCGCTGGGCTTTCTGACGTGTCGCAGGACGAGACCCCGCACCGTATTCCCATGCTCGAGCGGGACGAGGTCCCGCCCGAACTCGGCGCCTTGTACGATGCACTGCTTCAGCAGCGGGGCATGGTCCCTAACATGTTCAAAACGGTGGCCAACGCTCCGGCGCTGGCCCTGGGGTTTGCCGCTTTGCTGAAACCTCTCCTGAGCGACGGCGCATTGCCGGGTTGGTATAAAGAGCTGGTGGCTACGCGGATGTCGGTGCTGCTGGGATCGAAGTACGCAGCGACCGCGCACGCTCTGTCAGCCAAGCAGAAGGGCGCAAGGGAAGAGCACATCGTGGCCGTCAAAGGAGACTTCGAGAGCGGCCCGTTCACGGAGCCTGAGAAGCTCGGTCTGCGATGCGCCGATCGATTGCATCGCTCTGCCCGTGAAGTCGATGACGCCTTCTTTGCCCGGCTGAAGGATGTCTACAACGACCAGCAGATTGTGGAATTGATCGCGACCGCCGCGGTGTTCGAGTTCTTTCCCCGTTTCGTGGATGCCCTGCGCATTCCACTCACTTCCGCCCCCGCCCCCGCTCCGGCAGGTAAGCTCTGATGCGCCCCCTGGCCTCGCGCCTGTCGGTGATGAGCGGAGAGGGAGCGCTCTCCATCTTTGCCCGCGCTAAAGACTTGGAAAGAGCGGGCCGTTCCATCATTCACCTGGAACTTGGGGAACCGGACTTCCATCCCGGGCCTTCGGTTAACAGTGCGCTCAAGCAGGCGATGGACGAGGGAAAGGACCGCTATGCTCCGGTCATCGGCGTTCCGGCGCTGCGAGAGGCGGTGGCAGAGTATTTACAGGAAACGCGCAGCATTCCCGTCTCCAGTGCGAGGGTTGTGATCGCGCCGGGCTGTAAGATCGCCCTGTTCATGGCCATGATGGCGCTGATCGACCCGGGGGATGAGGTACTGTATCCGGATCCAGGCTTCCCTGCTTATAGCTCGATCACGCTTGGGCTGGGTGGAGTTCCGGTCCCGTTCGAGCTCTCCGGGAACAAGGGTCTGCAACCCGACCCAGACGAGATTGCCGCCAGGATCACACCCCGCACCAAGATCCTGATTACAAATTCCCCCGGCAATCCTACGGGGACGGTGTATACCGACGCAGTGCAGCGGCGACTGGCGGAATTGGCGGTCGAACACGACTTGCTGGTGCTGTCCGACGAAATCTATGCCCGCATCATCTACGATGGCACATACATGTCCATGCTGCGCTATCCCGGCATGGAGGAACGCACGGTAATCATCGACGGCTTCTCCAAGAGCTTTGCCATGACGGGTTGGCGGCTGGGTTATGCGGTGGCGCCGCCGCACATCGTTCCCGCACTGGACTTGCTGGCGGTCAATGCCTACACCTGTGTGGCCGAATTCAGCCAATACGGCGCCATTGCGGCCCTGCGCGATCGTGAGGGCACAACCGCGCGAATGGTGGGTGAGTTCGCCCGGCGCAGAGAGCAATTTGTAGGCGATCTGAACCGGGTTCCCGGCTTCCGTTGCACGCCGCCGCAGGGGGCATTTTATGCCTGGGTGAACATTTCGGAGACGGGACAGAGCGCGGAAGAATTGTGTCGCATCATGCTGGAAGAGGCCGGCGTGGCGGCGATTCCCGGAGCGGCCTTCGGACCATCGGGCAGCGACTACGTGCGATTTTCGTTTGCATCTTCAACCGCCGTCCTGAAGGAGGCGGTAGAGCGGATTCTGCAAGCATCAACCGCCTGGCAGGGGACTGCGGCGGGCGCGGAGAGATCGATGTGAGCGCCCTGAAGTTCGGCACTCGGGAGAATGCATGAGAGTGGCGACAAGCATGATCGCGTGGCTGGCGCTGGCGATGTTGGCCATGCCTGCAATGGTTTTTGGACAAGCGCGGCCACTTCCCGGGGCGGATGTGCCACAGGTCTACCAGCGCCTGCTGCCGCAGATTGAGAAGATTCCCATGTTCGACCATCACGCCCATCCGGGGTTTGCCGACGATCCTGATGTCGACGCCATGGCCGCCCCCCCGGGAAGCGCAGCCTTGCGCACGCGGGATACAAATCCGGAACTGGTGGTCGCGGCGAGGACACTGTTCGGATATCCCTACAATGACTTTTCACCGGAGCATGCCAGGTGGCTGGTGCAAAAGAAGGGCGAACTCAAACAGACACAGGGCAAGGCCTACTTTTCGGGCATTCTTGACAAGCTGAACATCGAGCAGGGCGTCGCTAACCGGGCGATGATGGCTGACTACCTCGATCCGCAGCGTTTCCGCTGGGTGTTTTTCGCGGACTCGTTCATGTGGCCGTTCGAGAATCAGCGCCAGCGCGCCCGCAACCGCGACCAGGAGGTCTACATTCCTCTGCAGGAGAAGATGCTGCACCGCTGGATGGAGCAGGAGAATGTGAGCAAACTTCCCTCCGAACTGAGCGGGTACTTAGCCTTCGTCAGCCGCACGCTGGAAGACAATCAGAAACGGGGC
Organism: uncultured Acidobacteriaceae bacterium; assembly: GCA_964408515.1. Classification (GTDB taxonomy): domain Bacteria; phylum Acidobacteriota; class Terriglobia; order Terriglobales; family Acidobacteriaceae; genus CAYOZX01. Next base: position 3,765 of record CAYOZX010000182.1, read on the forward strand.
GGAATCGCCATGAAGTTCGAGGTGGCTTACTTCCGCTCGACGAAGTTCGGCGATCCCACGCGCGAACAAGCTGAGGATGTCTACCTGCGCTTTGTGGGTGGCGGGACTCCGAGCGACCAGGAGTACGGGACCTTCCAGGACTATATCTTCCGATTCCTGGTGCGGGAGGCAGGAAGACTGCATCTGCCCGTGCACATCCACTCCGCCGTGGGCATCGGCGACTACTTCAACCTTTCTGAAAGCAACATCATGAACCTGGAGAACATTCTGCGGGATCCCCGCTATGCGAGCACCGTGTTCGTGATGATTCACGGCGGATATCCTTACGAGCATCAAGCCATCTGGCTGGCCGCCATGCAGAACGTTTATCTGGACTCGTCGCTGATGGAACTGGTCATGTATCCTTCCGAGTTCCGGCACGCGCTCAAAGAGTGGCTGGAGACCTTTCCGGATAAAATCACCTTCGGCAGCGACTGCTTTCCCTACAATCAGGTTCTGGGCGCAGAGGAAAGCTACTGGTTAGGGGTGCAATCGGCGCGCAGTGCCTTGGCGGCCGCCCTGGCGGAAATGGTTTCCGAGGGGGAAGTGACTGAGCCGCAAGCTCTTCAGTTGGCCCGCGGCTACCTACACGACAACGCAGCGCGAATTTATCCGGGGATGGTGCACTAAGATGGCGAGGACGAAACGCAGAGCGCGGCAGGCGGGCAAAAAAGTGTCCGCAGGGCGGCGGGCGGGGAAACAGACAGGCCGGAAGCTGGAGCCGAAGCATGTCCCATGGAATTCGGTGGAGCTTGAGGACTTAAACCCGCTGCTGCAGCGTCAGATGGTGACTGGCCACCGCATCATGGTGGCGCGGGTGCTCATGAAAAAAGGCTGCATCATCCCCTGGCACAGCCATCACAACGAGCAATTCACATATATTCTGGAAGGCGCGCTGAAGTTCTGGATCAATCGCAGGGAGATCGTGGTGAACGCCGGTGAGGTTCTGACCATTCCTCCGCACATGCCGCATAAGGCGGAAGCGCTGGCGGACACTGTGGACCTTGATGTCTTCAATCCGCCACGCGCCGACTGGATCAACAAGACCGACAAATACCTCCGCGGCGGCAAGTAGCCTGCATATCCCTTATGCTTATACCGGAATGATCGATCCCGTTGCATCCGCTGCACAACTGGACACCGGCACGTCTCAATTGCGCTGCATCAGTTGTGGCGCCGTGCGCCAGGACGGCGCTCAGAACGTGCGCTGCAATCTCTGCGGGGACCTGCTGGAAGTCATTTACCCAGGCTGGAAGACCGCAGGCGGCATGCGAGTCCCCGGCATGGACGCGGCCGCCCTCAAGAGCCTGTGGCGCCAGCGGCGCACCTCAGACACGCCCCTGGACCAGAGCGGCGTTTGGCGCTTCCGCGAAGTACTTCCGTCCCTGCCGGGCTGGCATCACGTTATCACCTTGCGCGAAGGCAACACGCCGGTTTACGAGCTGCCGGGATGCGGACGCGTTGCGGGGCTTGATCACCTCTACGCCAAACACCAGGGCATGAATCCAACCGGCTCGTTCAAAGACACCGGCATGACCGTGGCAGCTTCTTTTGCCCGGCAGGGAGGCTTCCGCTGGGTGGCGTGTGCTTCCACCGGGAATACTTCCGCGTCCATGGCTGCCTACGCTGCCCGCGCCGGCATGCGCAGCCTCGTCCTGGTTCCAGAGGGACAGATTACCTGGGGAAAACTATCGCAGGCCCTGGATTACGGCGCTCTCACTTGCCAGCTGCGGACAGATTTTGACGGCTGCATGCGTGTGCTGGATGAAGTCCTGCGCCGCATGCCTGTGTATCTCTTGAATTCGGTGAACCCTTACCGACTGGAAGGCCAGAAGACCGCAGCTATCGAACTGCTGGAGCGGTTTGACTGGGAGCCGCCCGATCATGTGATCGTTCCGGGTGGAAACATGGGTAACTCGTCCGCGCTGGGAAAAGCGTTCCTTGAGATGCGGGACCTTGGTCTTGTTTCGCGCGTGCCCAGGGTTTCCGTCGTACAGGCTGAGGGCGCCAATCCGCTGGTGCGGACTATGCGCGAGGCGGGCGGCACGAAGCTGGTTGCAGTCCAGGCGGACACCATGGCGACAGCCATTCGCATCGGCAGTCCAGCCTCCTGGAAGAAGGCCGTGCGCATGCTGGAAGAGACGGGCGGCACGGTGGAGCAGGTGAGCGAAGCTGAAATCGCGCTGGCCAAGGCGGAGATCGGGTCTGATGGCGTCGGTTGCGAGCCCGCGTCGGCGGTAACGCTGGCGGGGTTGAAGAGGCTGGTGCGCCAACGATTTGTGAAAAAGAGCGAGACCGTGGTGCTGATCCTGACCGGCCACCTGCTCAAGGATCCTGACTTCACCTTGAGATTTCACCGTGGAGATCTGTTGGCCACGGAGAAGGAAACCGCAGGCATCGCCGCCGCATTGGCCGCGTGCCGACGAGCTCCCATCGTTCTGGACGCGACCGTGGATGCCGTGCTGAGGATACTGGAGCAGGCGGAGAGAAGCAGCCAGGGGGGCACGGTCTGAATGCGCGCGCCAACCTCGCTGACGCTTTCCCTCCCGGCTACGTCAGCCAACCTCGGGCCAGCGTTCGATGCCGCGGCGCTGGCTTTCAACCTGTTTCTGAAAGTGCGCGCCAGAAGGGCTGATGAATTTAGCATTTCCGCAACCGGCCGGGACGCGGACATCTGCCAGCGCATCGAGAATCACCTTGTGCTGTCGACCTACCGGGAGGTTCTGGAACAGGAGCGCCAGCAGGTCTTGCCCCTGGCTTTGCGCATGGAAAATCAGATTCCGATCGGCAAGGGATGCGGTTCGTCCGCCGCGGCGCGTTTGGCAGGCATCGCCCTGGCAGTCCACTTCGGCAAGCTGGGCTGGACGGACAGCCGGGTCGTGGGGGAGGCGGCACGCCGCGAGCATCATCCGGATAACGCGGCGGCCTGCTGGATGGGCGGCCTGGCGGTCGCCCGGATGTGCAATCAGAATGAGGCGCAGATCGCCTCCATCATGCCCAAGGGAAGGTGGCCGCTCCTGCTGGCTGTTCCGGACAACGCGCTTCCCACCGAGGAGGCACGGCGGGTGTTGCCGGAGCAATATTCCCGGCAGGACGCCGTGATCAACGTGCAAAACTCAATGCTGCTGTTGTCTGCGGTGGTGCAAGGGCGACGCGACCTGCTCCCGGCCGCCCTCAAAGACCGTCTGCACCAGCCCTACCGGGCTCCCCTTTGTCCGCTGTTACCGGCGTTGCAGAAACTGACCGGCAAGAGCTCGGGCGTCCTGGGGGCGGTGCTGAGTGGCGCAGGGCCGTCGGTGCTGATTTTTCTGGATGAGAAGACATCCATCGGGCGAGTGCGAAGCGTGGTGCGCAAACAACTTCAGGACCACGGGCTAAAGGCCGAACTGTTGTCGGTTGCGGTCGTCAGGCGTGGCGTCCGCCGAACCTGAGCAGGAGGCAGAGCGTCTAGCCGCGGTGGCGCACGCCATCACTTTCCCGTGGGTTGGCCGATACAATCCGAAAAAGGTGTTGCTCGAAGCTCAAATGCGGGTCGCAGGCAAAGCGGTCCGCATATGAAGCCAAAGCGCTCAGAAAGGTCCTGATCTCGTGCCGCGCCTCTCGTTCACCGCTGGTACTGTAGGGGCGCGTGGCGCGCCGGTTGCGTTTGCTGTTCTTCATCGATACTCCTACCCCATGGCCTGGCCCGCCGGGACCGGAAGATTCCGGCACAAAGTTCCGCGGACTTGGTGTCTTCCTCAGAACTGGGCGGAAGCAGCAAGGTACGCGCCGGTGGAAAGAGTGTAAATGGCACTCTTGTGCCACTCCGAAAAGCCGCGCCGGTTAAGGGTTCTGGCTCTATCTGCTCCCTGGCCGGCGCACGCACTCAGCGGCGGCTGGCGGGCGGGACGA
>CAYOZX010000183.1:0-7607 GCA_964408515.1 uncultured Acidobacteriaceae bacterium
GGGTGTGCGCATTCCCGTGTTTTGGGTTTTGAACGGTTCGGTTTGTGGTTGGGCCCAAATACCCTAGCGGCACTCATAGCCGTTCCCTGCCTCAGCATCATCTCCAACGTCTGCGGCATTTTGGCGGGTGGGATTTTCATGTTCTTCAGCACCCATCTTAGTCTGAGGCTCTATCTGCACGACGTGTTGACCTCGATCCAATTGCGAGACGTGTTCAGCGGGCTCATTAAAAGCCTGGCGTTCGCCACCGTCATCGTCCACGTGGGTTGCCTCGAAGGGTTCCGCGTCCGCGGAGGGCCCGACGCCGTGGGCCGTTCCACCACCTCCGCAGTGGTCAAATCGACATTTCTGGTTATCGTCACCGATGTGGTCTTCACTGCCATCTTCTATTTGATCGGGAGCCACTGATGTCGATCATTTCGGTTCGCGATCTTGTGGTCGAGTACGACGGGCGCCGGGTGTTAGACGGGCTGACCCTGGACATTGAACAGGAGAGACGATGGTGTTGTTGGGTGGCAGTGGCTCCGGCAAGAGCACCTTGTTGCGGCACATCATTGGCCTGGAACACCCGCGGTCGGGCAGCGTCTCGGTGAAAGGGATTGACATCAACCGCTGTTCGCAGCGGGAACTCAAGCTGATTCGGCAATCTATTGGAGTCGCATTTCAGAGTGCAGCTTTATTCAACTCTCTCTCGGTAGAGGACAACGTTGCCCTGCCTCTGCGCGAACACACCTCGCTCGTTCCCTCGATCATCGGCCTGATGGTCTGGATGAAATTGGCTGTAGTGGGCTTGGCAGAGTTCGGAAAGCTTCATCCGCAGGAGCTGTCCGGCGGCATGAAGAAGCGGGCGGCGGTAGGGCGGGCCCTGGCACTCGATCCCGAAATCCTGGTGTTTGATGAACCGTCCGCCGGCCTCGATCCGATTGTGGCGGCAGAGCTGGACGAACTCATTCTGCTCCTGAAACGGGCGTTCCAGATGACGGTAATCGTTGTGACTCATGAACTGCCGAGCGCCTTCCGCATCGCCGACCGCATCGCCATGCTGTACAAAGGATCGTTTCTCGCAGTCGGAACTAAGGACGAGATAAAGGCCAGTGAACATCCTCTCATCAGGCAGTTCATTGATCGGGTACCCGGCAACACTGGGCAAACCCGCTCGGTGGAAGCCTACTTCGAAAAATATATGCAATCCCAGGAGATAAACCCGTGACCACGGAAGCGAAAGTCGGAGCATTCGTCCTCGCATGTCTCTCAATTCTGACCGCCACACTCGTCTATCTGATGACCGCACAGTTTCGGGGTGGGAGCGTGCCCTATCGGACCTATCTGCGCTATGCAGGCGGGCTTGAACCGGGGGCGTCCGTTCTGTTCGGAGGCATCAACGTCGGCAGAGTTACTAAGGTGCGGCCCTAGCAATCAGACCCGACTCGCATCGAAATTCTGTTGGAGCTCAGCCAGGGGACACCTGTGAACGAGAAGTGCGTGGCGAAGCTGGGCTCGGTGAGCGTCATGAGCGAACCTTCGCTGGCGGTTAGCACCGGCAGTAACACGGCCCCCCGCCTCCCGCCCGGCACATCGATCCCGTCCGAGGAGGCGGCCAGCTTGGCTGAGATCGCCGGCAAGATGGCCACCGTCGCGGACAACGCAAACGGCCTGATCCTGCAGGTACAGGGAGAACTTGGCGGCATCAGTACCGACGCGCGAAAACTCCTCGCCAATTTGAACTCCATCACGGGCCCCGCTAACCAGAGTCGGATTCAAACGCTATTGCAGCAGGCGAGCGGACTCCTGGCCGACGAGCGCCCGAAGATCGATCACATTGCGGATCAATTATTGGCGCTGACTCAGCATGCTGATGCAACGATCGCCAAAGCCAGTCCCTTGATCGATCATGCCGATGGCACAATTCAGAATGTGAATGCCACGGTCGCTGATCTCCGCGAGCCAATGCGCAAGGATCTGGCTGAACTTCAGAATACCTTGAACGAGGCCCGGAGCCTGTTGGCGGGCCTGCAGGTGGTGGTACGAGCGAACGATTATAAGATCGAGGACACGATAGAAAACCTGCGAATGGCAACCGACAACCTGGACCAGTTAACGGACTCGCTGAAGCAACGGCCGTGGAGCCTCATTCGTATCAAACAACCCCAGGACCGCAAAGTTCCGGAATAGGGAGAAGCAGAATATGAGAACGCGTCTGACTGTAATGCTTATCACACTCACAACTTCGATGGCCCTCATCGGCTGCATGGGTAAGGTCAAGTATCCAGCCTATTACACACTTCATCTAGCACCGGCAGTGGATCCGCCGCCTGCGGGAGGCACTAGGCCATCCGTTGCGGTGCGGGAGTTCCGATCGCCGGCTTACGTCCGGCAAGGGGCCATTGTTTACCGCGCTTCGCCAGAAAAGGTCGGGTTCTATGAGTATCATCGCTGGGCAGTTGACCCGCGCGAGTTCCTCACCAACGCAATTGTGGAGCGTCTGCGCGCGAGCGGCAGATTCGCCGAGACGAAGATCTATGACGGGCGCTCGGATGTGGATCTCATCTTTAGCGGACGCCTGGAGAAGCTTGAGGAGGTAGATTACGACGGCGTAGTCAAGGTGGAGGTTGCGCTTTCCGCGCAGATGATAGAGCTACGTTCCGGTAAAACAGTCTGGGCCGATGCCGCTTCCGAGATCGCTGGGGTCGAGAAGCGAACTGTACCCGCAGTTGTGGCCGCAATGAGTCAAGCGATGGACCACGCGATCCAGAAACTCCTGACATCGCAAGCGGCTTCCAACACAGCCAGCCTGGAACCGCGCTCGGACGTGGCTACTAACGGCGCACCGGGGCAGCGATGAGGTGATATTAATTCGCCAAGCCAGTGCAGCAGCCATTCTTATAACACTTACACTTTGTTTGCAGAGCGCAGGGATGGCCGTACTCATCAGCTGGGCGAGAACTACGTTAAGTCGCAACAGCGATAAGTTCCAGCCGTCGCATTCCGCGATGCTCATGGTGCATTTCACAACGGCGATTCTTGCCTTAAACTTTGTGCAGATTCTGCTATGGGCGGCATTTTATCGCTGCCGTTGTTTCCCACTTTGGGAATATGCCTTTTACTTCTCGACAACAAGTTATACGACCGTCGGCTATGGTGATGTCATCCCGCCGCAGATGCGGCGAACTTTGGGACCGGTGGAAGTATCATGGGCGTGCTCATGTGCGGGTTGTCGGTCAGTGTGCTGTTCAGCATAGTGCATCAGCTCGTCGAGCGCACAACACACTCGATGGGAGGCCTGAATGTCGGAGGCAGCCTCCCACATTCAAAATTCTCGTTAGGATTCGCACGACGGTCTAACTAGTCCGTTTCTGTCGCGAAGCTCGGAAATTGGGCTCCCCTCCTTGGCTAAGGAGGGGAAGCAGCGGCCAAAGGCTGCTGCGGGGTGGTTTGACGCCCGGAAAGCCAGACCAGTAGGAGTGTAAACTCGCACCACCCCCATGACGCACTGCGGCCACCTGAGTGCAGGCCCCTGATCACCCACGTCGGATGGCGGGGAGCCGCAGCGGCTGTGACGTTGACCACAGGCCCCTTCGACCGCCTGAGATTTCGCACGAATCAAGGAGGCAACGATGACAACTAACAATATCTGCTTGAGGTACTAGCCGTGGCGACAAATAGGAATACTGACGACCGTGCAGGCTTGAAGCTGCGTGCCGCTCAACGTGCGCTGGAGCTAGTTGAATCCGGAATGACGGTTGGGTTAGGCTCTGGATCAACCGCGACTCTTTGGATCAAGCTTCTTGGTGAACGAGTGCGTGACCAAGGGTTAGATATTCGCGCTATAGCAAGTTCAGACGATAGTGAACGCCTGGGGCGCAGCTATGGAATATCCTTCGTCAATTTTGAAGAGTGTCAAAGCCTTGACCTCACGGTCGATGGGGCCGACGAAATCGCGCCAAAGCTCGCACTCATCAAGGGAGGGGGCGGCAAACTTCTACGCGAAAAGATTGTCGCCAGCGCGTCGAAGCGGTTCGTTATAGTAGCCGACGAGTCGAAACAGGTCGAGAAGCTTGGTCGCTTTCCGTTGCCTGTCGAAGTGATTCCTATGGCCGCCCCATTGGTAAGGGATTCACTTCGAGGGCTTGGCTTCACACCAACTGTTCGAGTGAATCGGGATGGAACACGGTACATCACAGACGAAGGAAATCTCATTCTGGACTGCTCCGCCCTTCTTATCGAGAACCCGGAAGGGATCGCGGCTGAGATCGACTCCATCATTGGAGTAGTGGAACATGGCCTCTTCTTGAACATGGCCAACCTTGCTCTGATTGCAGGTGAGCAGCAGGTAATCGAGCGTTCTGTCTAGCGTGAGAGAGATTTGCGGTCAGTATCGCGGTTTCTCGGATATCCTGATTGCCTTAGAGTCCAAATCAATGTGCCCCACGGGCCAATCACGAAAGGAGTCAGACATGGGAGTGAAGGTGCAAGTCATTTTCTACAGCCTATACGGGCATGTTTACCGTTTGGCGGAAGCCGTGGCGGAGGGTGCAAGGCAGGTCCCCGGCGCTCAGGTGGAATTGCTTCAGGTGACAGAGACCCTCCCGGCGGAGGTTCTCGAAAAAAGGGGTGCGGTGGAGGCGAAAAAGGCCTTCGCTCACACACCGGGGCGCCCTGGAAAAAGCCGCTCACTGCGGAATAAGAGGAGCCAGATTAGGATAGCTCGCCTGAAGCAAAGATCGTATCTCACCCAACGTTTGATTACTCTTCGTTACAGGGTCTCTAGACGTTGCCGATCCACCTTTGCTGAAACATAATCGCTTGTCCCGTCTGTTCCCTCAAACCACAGACCCTTTTCGTCGATGAGTGTTAGGCTTTGCATGCCCGCCATGACTAGGCATCGACCCCATCTTCCGAGTAAGCAGTCTTCAGGAATCACGACGCATTGAACGGCTTGCCAATCGTTCGCCCCAGCCTTCGACATTATGCGCCGAACGACATCCTGGCTCTGCAACAACACATTCGCACTGAGACAGGGGCCTTGGTTGCGTCAGGTCGGTGATCGGATGGGGCGCCAGGGGCGCGGGCGACGAGGTAGGCCCGCGCATGTCCACAAACGGAACGACCGCTCGTCTCACGCAACCTATCCCGTCCGCGTAGCGCGTCGGGGGTCAGGCCAGACCATTCAGTTGCGCGGCGGCGTCCACGAGGTCCGGCGTCGTGAAGCCTTCCGTGAAAGTGCCGTAGACGGCGGCCAGCGCGGCGCGTGCCTCGTCGCGGCGGCCCTGTCGTTGCCAGAGCCGGGCGAGGCTCATTGTGGCCCGCAGCTCCCACGCCCGGCTCTGCTGTCGGCGGGCCGTCTCGATGGCCTGGCGGAAGCAGTCCTCGGCATCCGAGGCCTGGTCGGGCGCCTCGGCCAGCAACAGCTCGCCCTTGAGGCGGTGCAGCTCGGCCTCTTGGCAGTGCTCATCGTGCTTTTCTGCGAGGGCCAGCCCCTCGTCCAGTGCCCGGCATGCGTCCTTGAACCGGCCGGCCTGCGTGTAGGCTTCGCCCAGAGTGCTGAGCTGGAACGGCAGGGTTAGCTCGGCGCCGCTGGCCCGGAAGCCGTCGAGGCCCTTCACGAGGAGCGGCAGCCCTTCCTCCGGCTTCCCTCGCTGGACTAACCCGGCACCCCGGTAGAACGTGCCCGTCGCGTACCACAGGGCAAAACCCTGTTCGGTTGCGATCCTAAACTCTTCCTTGGCGGCCGCCTGGACCTCGGCCCCGAGCCGGCAATTCTGGCACAGCCACCCCGTGTAGTGCAGGGCGTAGGCCAGGCTGAACGGGTGGCCGATCTGGCGGGCCAGCTCAACCACTTCGCGGTTGGCCTGCAAGGCCTGGTCCGGATAGCCCAGGTGCCACAGGCACACCGCCAGGTTGGAGCGGCAGGTGACGCCGGCATCGTGGCCGGCGTGGGCGGCCCAGTTCCGGGTGCGCTCGCGGTCGTCGTACTCGACCACCGCCGTCGCGAAGCAGTCGCGGGCGGCGGCGAAATCCCCACGGTAGAGCAGGTTCGAGCCCGACATAAACAATGCTTCCATCAGCATGCCGGGGTCGTTGAGCCGGCGGGCAAAGTCCATCCCCTCGGCGGCCAGGTCCATGCACAGCCGCAGTTCACTGCGTACGCCGTGCCACTCCCAGATCCCCAGCATGAGCGCGAAGAGCTGGGGCGGTTTGCCGACGCGCTCGCACAGCGCCCGCGCCCGCCGGAAGACGGGGCTGACCTCGGGCGCCGCATAGCCGCGTGACGCGATGTAGGCGGTGCCCAAGGTGAGTTGCAGGGGAAGTTCTTTGCAGGCACGCTCGGGGGTGTCCGGCAATGGCGCGAGCAGGTCGAGTCCCCGGCGCGCAAGCGCTACGGCCTCCTGATTGGCGCAGATGTGGGCAGCGTTCTGAGCCGCCACCAGGAAATAGTCCGCGGCCCGCGAGAAGTCCCGTGCCGCCTCCAGGAGCAAGGCCAATTCGGCGGCCACGCTCCCACTCTTCTCCCCGTAATACCCCAGCAGCGACTGCGCCACCGCCGCGCTGAGCGACGCGCGCCGCGTCGGCCCCAGCGACGCGTACAGGGCATTCTGATAGAGCACGTGGACGAAGCGGTACCCCAGCGTCAGCGTCCGATTGGGGAACTCCTGCTCCCGGACGACCCGCACGAAGGCATGGACGCGGTCCAGCTCGTCCAGCCGCTCCTCCACCTCCGCCGCATCCCGCTCGACCGCCCGGGCCACGACCGCGGAATCGAACTCGTAGCCCTGCACACTGGCCGCCACGAGCAGGCGGCGGTCGTCTGCGCCGAGCTGATCGACCTTCCGCTGGATCATGCCGCGGACCGATTCGGGCAGATCGCGCCGGAGGTCCGGCACTGATTGCCCCAACCGCCAGCGGCCCTGCTCCTGCGTCAGCACCCGCCGGTCGCGCAGGTAGCGCAGGAGGTCGGCCATGAACAGCGGGCTGCCCTCCGTCCGGGCGTGAACGAGGGCCACAAATTCCTCCGGGAAAGAATGCTGGGGGAATTCGAGCGCGAAATAGCGATCGAGATCCGCTCGGCTTAAGAACTCCAGGGCCAGCTCGCGACAAACGCCGCGCGCCTGCAAGTCGAGCTTGACCGGTCCAAACGCGTGCTTGCCCAGCGCCAGGTCGGTCGGTCGATAGGTTAACACCAACAGGGCTCGCATCCCCGCACACCTGCCGCTGAGGTAGGCAAGTAGATCGACGGTCGAGGCGTCCGCCCAGTGCAGATCATCGAAGAACAGAACCAACGGCCGAAGGTGCGACACCTCCTGTAGAAAGGCACTTAGCTCGCGCTTCAGGCGTTCCTGGGAGGCTGCTTTAGACTCGGCGATCGCGGAGTTGAGGGCCGAGTCTTCCTCGGCCAGCGACGTGATCTGCGCGTACCAATTCGGGGCGGTCGCCTTCATCGCTAATGCCGTTGCCTCGCCCATTTCGCCGTGGAGCATGCACTCCAGAGCTTCCAGAAATGGCAAGTAGGCCTCGGTGCCGGCCAGGCGCTCTGAACAGCGTCCGCGCGCCAGCGCGCACAGTCGGCCGGTCGCAGCCAGGTCGCCAAGGAAGTCTTCAACCAGGGTGGT
>CAYOZX010000184.1:0-7515 GCA_964408515.1 uncultured Acidobacteriaceae bacterium
GGCTCCGCCGCGGCGGTGAGCAGAGCGGTGTCCCTCGACTGCGCCAGGTCATCCAGCCGCTGGTGAAAGGTAAGCAGGCTCTCCTGAATTCGCAAGACGGCGATCAACTGTTGGCTCAACCCGATGAGACGATCGGTCTCGATGCGCGCGGAATAAAACTGCCAGATCAGCAGGTCGGTTTCGATCAAAAACCGAGCGAGAAGCGCCAACAAGGTCAGGGTCAGGCGCGGCTCGTCGGCGCTCGGCCGCGGAGTCTGTGGCTCGTCGGGCGCCAAGGCGTGCTGTGAATTGGGCAGCGCTGTCCGGTGGCTGCCCAGCAGCGGATACACGCCGCCAACGTTTCCCAGGGTGTCGGTTTGCCCCCGTACAAAACCCGTGGACTGGTGCAGAACCAGCGCCTGCCGGTACTCCTGTAGAGAGTGCTGGTAATCGCCCAGCTCATCGTGCACCAGGCCCAGATTGTTTAGCGCGGAGCCTTCCATCCGCTGATCGCGAATCTGGCGGGCGATGGCCAGGCACTGCGTGTGCTCGCGGATCGCCTGATTGTAATTCCCCATTTCCCAATAGACCAGCCCGAGGTGCCCCAGCGTCTTGCCTTCCTCCTGCCGGTCACCGAGCGCCCGCTTCATCTTCAGAGCCTGCTGCAGATGCGCCAGCGCCTTCGGAAAATCACCCAGGTCGTAATACGAATAACCGATGTAGCCCAGCGCGATGGCTTCCCCCCGCCGGTTCCCGGCTTTTCGATAAAGCGCCAGTGCGCGCTCGAAGTCCGGCAGTACGGTGCGCGCGCCTTGCTGGAAAAAGGCTTCCCGTGCGTGCGCCAGCAGTTCATCGGCGGGGGACGGCTGCGCCCCCTGCGCCGCCCATGTTGCCGCCATCGACCCGAGGATGAGGGCCGCCCGGAAGATCACTGGTCCCTTACTTTAAACCCGACCACCGGGCACTTGACCGATTTGCCCTCCTGTAGCCAGGCGTCGAGCGAGGCATAGTACTTTCGACCGGGCGCCAGCCGGATGCTCTCCGGTATCTGCGCCTCGGTAGCGTTAATGCGCGCATTCCAGAGCAAGTCTCCGTCCGCGCTCAGGATCCGGATGTCGTAATACAGGCTCCGTTCGACCGGCCGCCACCGAAATACCAGCCCCTGGCGTACTACCACCGCGCCTTCACGGGGATATAGCAATTCCGGAGCTGCGGTGGAATCGTGACCCTTTGGGACCGTTTCGATGCGGGAATGGCAAGCCGGCAACGGGGGACGTACCGAGAAAGTCAGAATCAACGCCAAACACGTCGCAGCCGCCGCTGCCATACCCCAGCGCCACCCCAGCGGAGCCGCGCTGAGCGGCGCGAGCGCGCGAGCCCTCGCCACCAGGGCCGGCGGAACCTCGGTAGGAGGCGCGGCTTCCGCTATTCGCGCCAGAGCGCCGATCTGGCCGGCACAGTAGTCGCATCCGGCGGCGTGCGCCGCCACTCTGGCGCCCTCGGGCGGGGCCAACCCCCCGTCCACAAAAGCGGCCAGTTGCGTCTCATCGGGACAGCGCCACGTGCGGCGCGCGATCCATTCCTGCATCGCCATTACCCTCTGATTTGCCTACACGGATGGGGTTCCCATTTTTCCGATTTGCTGCCGCAGAACGTCGAGGATCTTCCGGAGCCGGCGGTCGGCCGTCTGCGGATCGGGGAGCCCGGCCAGCCGCGCCACCTGGTCCAGAGTCAGGTCCTGTTCGAAACGCAAGCGGAGGAGGAACCGGTCGGCGGTGGGCAGGCGGGCGAGTGCGCGGGCCAGGCCGGCGCGCCGTTGCCGTTCGGCCGCAATGGCTTCCGGGCCGGATGCCGGATCCTTAAGGCGATCGAGCGACACATGGCTTTCATCCAGCAATGCGGCTTCGAGTGGCTCGAACTGCCGTTTCCGCGTACTGAGCAGCCACCGTTGGCGTGGCGGGAGGGTCCGTGGGTTTGCGTGGGCTCGCCGGCGAGCTGTTTCGGGGTTAGGCCCTTGGATGCGGGGGTAAAGTCCAACAAAAGCTTCGTCGAGCGACGGGCCGTTCTGGTGCACGAAGCGAAACACATCTCGGTCTAACGCGCTTAACCCGGCAATCGAGTCGAATATGTGTGCACGGCCCGACTGGCTGCGGTACCAGTCCACGCACAGCCGCCGCGTCACCGCCCGCATCCAGGTCGGAAAACTCGCCGGCCCACCCAGGCGGAATTTGCGCAGCCGGTGGAACCGGTTTCGGCTCAGCTGCTCGCAAACAAAGACGAAGCAGCCGGCGGCATCGTCCGGGTCGGCCTCCATCAGCCGGACCACCTGGAACAGGAGTCCGGAATAGACCTCGAGGAAATCCGCCCAGGCCTGGGGAGCGGCATCCGAATTCAGCCGTCGCAGAATCTCCGCGATTGGCAGCCGGTCCGCTTCTTTGTCCAATATCGCCACCCCTGGCCCCCGAGGCCGGTGAGAGTGGTCAATTCTAGCACTGGCGGCGCTTCCTGCCTAGACGAAGTCAGGTGCCTTGAGGGCTGTCTTCCGGTTCGAGGAGCGGTTGCAGAAGTTCCCTCGCTTCCGCCTCGCGGTCGCGCGGCACTTGTAGCTGGACCCACTTATGGAGAAACGCATCCACATCCTGAACCAGAGTGGCGATTTGGCCCAGAATAAAGAAGGGAATTCCCGCGTCCTCCAGCAAACCTCTCGCCATGGCAACCTTGATGCGGTCGTTTGTCTCGAGCACCACGACGAGGTCTAGAGCAGGGTCGAAGTTGCTGGCTCGCTCGGGCAGAGGTGTTCCGGCTAAGAGGGGAACGTGGCAGTCGGAGCACTCCGTGAAGCCTTCGCGATATTCAACCTGGCACAGCGGACAATACATGATAGAGACCCTTCCGAAGTGTACCGCTATGGGCAGCCCGGCCCGATCCGTTAGAACAGGTGTCCCATCAGGTCCACCAGCAGTTCGGGGCCGAGCGGGCCAGTTCGCCTGGTTCGCCAGTCAAAGAAGCGCCATTTGGCTGTCTCTTCCTCCAGGCAGAAAAACAGTGCCTGGCTTTTGATCTCGAACCTTTCGAGCATTTTCTGGTTGTAAGCGCGAACTTCGCCTTCCAGGAGGTAAGGGATCAGGAACTTCAAGGTCGAAACCAATTGCGGGGTGGCTTCGAAGGTGATCTGCATCTCACGCCCCTGGGAGCCGATCCGAATAAGATTCACGCCAGGTTCCCTGAACATATCCGCGGCATACACAGATGGCGATAGGTCGAGGGCTGCCCGTGAAAGCCTGGTGTTTACCGAGGAGACGAACTCGGCGCAAATTGAATGTAGTTCGCAGGCACCGCGACGGCGTAGCGCAGCGACGTGATCGGCATCCGCGGAAAAGTGGTCGTTTTTCTTGGCGGCATCAATCTGGCGTGCCAGCCTGGCAATTAAGTCATCCTGGGGCATCGGGGACGGGTGCGCCTATTGTAAAACGACGCGGGCGTCATCGGCCAGCCCGTGGGTGGCATCAGGGCGACGCCCGAGCGCGAAGAACCGTCTATTCCATCGCCACCAGAGGCTGACGGGAAGAGAGGCTGATGGGAAGGAAAAGCTCTTCGAGTATCCCGCCGATCAGAACAATGCGGATTATGTACGCATCTGAGCACTAAGGAAGAGTCAGCTGACCGTCAAAAACGAGCCGAGAGCGCAAATGCAAGGAAAAACCTTAAAGGTTCTGCTAATTGAAGATAGTCCTGGGTACGCCGAACTGGTGCAGGCGTGGCTCTCCCCCGGTGGAGAAATCGCATTTGGCCTGAACTGGACAGACTCGCTGGCCGCAGGCCTCAAACGCCTGACACAGGGTGGCATGGATGTGATTCTTCTCGATCTGGGGCTCCCGGACAGCGACGGATTGGCAACGTTCGCCGGGATCAGGGCTCATGCTCCCGATATCCTGGTGATTATTCTGAGCGCCGGCGACAGCGAGATGCTCGCGTTGCAGATGATACAAGAAGGCGCTGAGGATTACCTCGTCAAAAGCGCATGCAACCGCGAGCTGCTCGTTCGCGCTGTGCGGTACGCCCTGGTAAGACACAAACAATCCGCCAGGAACACTACGGAAGCATCGTCAGGTCAACCTAAGGTCATTGGCGTCATAGGCGCAAAAGGGGGAGTCGGCACTACCACCGTGGCTTGCAGCCTGGCGGCGGAGTTGCGCCGTCAAACCTCCCAAAAAGTTCTGCTGGCGGATCTGGATGTTCATGCCGGCCTGGTTTCATTTCTAATGAACACCAACGCCCAATACTCGCTCCTGGATGCTGTCGGCTTCGTTCATGACTTAGACCATGTGTCCTGGGAACAGTTGGTGACGAACGCTGGCGATGACCTGCATGTCCTCCCTTCACCGGGCCTCCTGGGCAGCGTTGATTTACAGGTGGCCCAGATCCGCCAGGTGCTGACTCTGGTCCGGCCGATGTACGACTGGACAGTCCTCGACCTGGGACGGCTGAACGGCATTTCCGCCGGCATGTTGGACCTCGTAAATCAGCTGTTCGTGGTCACCACCATCGGTATTCCCGCGCTCTACAAAGCCAAGCGCGGCATCGACGCATTAGTGAGAGCGGGGGTCGAAGGCGACCGGCTTCGCCTGATCGTCAACGAAATTGAAGAGACGCAGGCTTTGTCCGGAAGACAGCTGAATCAGGTTTTCGGCGTTCAAGTGTTTGCGAGACTGCCCCGTGACACCGAAGAGTTGCATAAGGCTTGCGTTCTCCGGAAACTGCCGCGCGAAGACAGCGGGATACGCCAGCAAATCGCCGCGCTGGCGCGGAACGTGGCTGGACTCCCGGAGAAGAAGGCCAGACGGACATTCCGGCCACTGTTTGCGATGGCCGAAAAGCTTCGCAAGAGCGACGCGGCCGCCAGCAAGCCGCTCGATTGAACCATCATGACCGAGACCCTGAATACGAACGTATTGGTGCTGCTGATTGAAGACGACCCGGCAGGTGTCGAGCCGATTCGGGAGGCCCTGGCTCATCGGGCGGGCTGGTCCAGATTGCAGTGTGTCGGAAGCGTGGCTACCGGCATCGCCCGCATTGCGGGCGGCGGTGTGAGCGTGGTTCTGCTGAATCTCTCAAAGCCGCGCGGCGATGGGGACGACGGACTGAGCCATTTTCGCCGGCTGCACGCCGGGGCTCCGGGCGTACCGATTGTCGTATTATGCCGCGCGGAGGAGGAAAGCCTGGCCTTGAGCGCCGTGCGCGCAGGCGCCGCCGATTACATGATAAGAGACCGATGCGCTACCGATCTGGAACGCGTCGTGCAATCCGTTCTCGAGAGGCACCGCCGCTCCCTCGAATCCACCCCTGTGGAGACAGCGTCGGGGCGAAAGGCCGGGGCGACGATCACGCTGTTGGGAGCAAAGGGCGGAGTCGGCACCACGACCCTGGCGTTGAATGTGGGCTGTGTTCTGGCGCGGCGAAACAAAGCCATCGTGGCGGAACTTCGGTCAACGCTCGGAACACTATCGCCGTTTTTTGGGCCGCAGAGCCGGACGCGAAATATCACAGGTTTGCTGAATGTGAAACCGGCTGAGTTGGCGGAAACGCAAGCGGCATCCAGCTTGTGGCCCTGCCGGACCATTCCGGGGCTGAACCTTTTATTCGGCCCGCAAACGGTGGAACCTTGCCCGGAACTTGGGCAGGCTCACGCGAAAGCCATCCTTGCCCTGTTAGCGGAGCGGGCCGACTTCGTTGTGGTCGATCTGCCTCCCGTATTATCGGAAGCCAACCGAGCGGTCATCCAGGCGTCGAGCCTCCTGGCGCTGGTGATCGAGAGGGATCCCATCTGCCTTCACGCAGCGAAAATGATGCTGCAGGCCGATCGAATCGTGGAACGTTGCACCGCAGATCGGCGCGATCCTTGTGAGTCGTGCGCCGGTGAACTCGTCCGACTCCATCGCCGAAATCGAAATTCAACTGGGACTCCCGATCTTGGGGGTGATTCCGCCGGCGCCGGATGTGTGTCGCGCCGCGCAGAACGCACGCACTCCGCTGGTGGCCTTTGCTTCCGAAAGTCTGGTGGCGGACAGCATTACCGCGTTGGCGGAAAGGCTGGCTAATTCCGGGCAGATCCCGGTAAGCAGCATGGCCCGCGAGACTGCAAACAAATACTCTTCCCGATAAATCCTCACGCGGGAATCGCCGATTGCGCAGAACGATGATGAATTGGAACCGAAGGCAACGAAGATCCCGATCCGCGTTCCGCACGACGTTCCTCGGGAACCGGTTGCAGAATATCTGGGCCGGGTCGAGATCTCGGGCGATTGAGCTCCAGCGCGATCAGGCTAGTACCGCGCGCCGATCACCTGCGTCAGCCGTAAGTGGTTTCTGGAGTTACGTTCCAATGGGATTCGCGGTTTAGAGGTAACTCATGGCTTGCCATAGAGGCGCTGGATCGCTCACAGAGGGCGAGAAGGCGTTGGGTCAACTCAACGTGCGCGAGCCTGAAAATCTCGTCTGGATGCAGAAACATCAACGGCGTCTTCACCCAATGCGAACGGGCGATGGCGGAGGCGGCCTGCGGGACCACCACGGGCGGCTGCGCTTTAAGCAAGTGCTGAATATCCGCCATTGGCAAAGTGTTATCCAACACCGTACGGTCAACGACGACTCGCTGGACACCCAGGGTGGGTGAGATTACCGACTCGATCTGATACAGCATGGCGACGCCGCAGTTTATCGCCGCCGGCTCCCGGTCGACGATCAATGCCGTGCAATCACAAAGCATCAGGGCCGCGACGACCCCTTCGTCGATGCGCGCCGGCAGATCCAACACGACATAAGGGGACACCCGCCTGGCGGCCGCGATAATGGCCTGCGCGTGCTCGCCCCCGATTGGAGGCTGAACGCCCGGCGAACCCACCGGACCCAGGAGACGCAACCCCCGCACAACTTCCACAAGGTGCCGTTCGAAGTCCGATGCAGTGATCTTGTCCGCCGTTTTCTCCAATAGCGCGTGTATGCCATTTGCCGGCTCGCTCTGCAGGTAAAGCGACAAAGTTCCTGGACCAGACTGAAGCTCAATTACTACGGTGTCCGAGCCGCCCTGCACTAAGGTGGCGGCCACGTTCACCGCCGTCGTAGATGTTCCAACCCCTCCCTTACTGCCGATGAAACCGATCACCGTCCCCGGCTTCGCCAGCGCCAACCCGTCGCGTGCCGGTTGGTGGCTCAAGCGCTCCAAGGCCATATTTATCGCCCGCGCGACGAGCTTGGGCTGAATGAGGTTCTTGACCAGGTAATCCTGTGCGCCGTCTTTTACGGCCTGGATGGCGGTGTTGTCATCATCCAGGCCGGTGAGCACGATGATGGGGACTCCGTCAGCTTTCGCTTGTAGACGCGGAAACGTTTCGTATCCGGCGCTGTCGGGGAGATTCAAGTCCACGAGAATGATCTCGGGGTGGAACTGCTTCAGCAATGCGAAACCGTCCGCGAGAGTTGGGGCGCTCTTTACCTCGAACGCATCTCCAGAGCGAACCAGGACGGCGCTGACCAGCC
>CAYOZX010000185.1:0-5751 GCA_964408515.1 uncultured Acidobacteriaceae bacterium
CCTGCTTACACCCTTTGATCCCATCGTCTGGGACCGTGCCCGCTTCGAACTGCTGTGGGGATGGGTGTACCGCTTCGAAGCCTACACCCCTGCCAGCAAGCGCAAACTCGGCTATTACGCCTTGCCCCTGCTCTGGCGCGATCGGGTGATTGGCTGGGGCAACCTCATTGTGAAGAAGGGTGAGCTCGGGACAGATTTTGGCTACGTCCAGGCCCCACCGCGCGATGCCGCATTCCGGCGCGAGCTTGACGCCGAACTGGCGCGGGTGCGGCTTTTCCTGCGCCTCGATTCCTGAGGAACGAAACAAGCACTGGCCTACCGATCTTGAAAAGTTTTCAAGTACACGCCGCAGGCCCCACGAGCCGGGCAGCGTGAGGCTGCCGTCGCCCAACTTAGTGCCCGACTGCGGCTGGCACGGGTGTGCCCTTGAGGTATTGATCCAGGAAGGCGAGCACCGCTGTGTAGCCTTTGATCTCGTTTTCCTTCTTCACAAAGCCGTGACCCTCATCCGGAAAGACCATGTATTCCACGGGCACGCCATTCTTCTTGGCCGCGGCCACGATGTCGTCGGACTCCACTTTCAGCACCCTGGGATCATTTGCCCCCTGCAGAACCATCAGCGGAACTTTGATGCGGTCGGCGTGGAACAGGGGTGAAATTCGCCGCAGCCGCTCGCCATCAGTCTTGGGATCGCCCATTTCGGCGAACAGGGCTTGGCGGAATGCGCCCCACCACGGCGGCGTGTTGGACAGCGTACGCACCCAGTTCGAGATCCCAAACAGGTCGACGCCTGCCTTGAAAGCGTCGGGCTGCAGGGTGAGAGCGGCCAGAGTCATGTAGCCCCCATAACTGCCTCCGATGATGCCGATGCGATTGCCGTCGACGTAGCCGGTATCCTTCAGCATTTCGCGGCAAGCCACCACGTCGCCCAGGTCTGCTTCGCCGTGCTTGCGGTCGTCCATGGCAAAAAACGTTTTGCCGTAACCCGAACTGCCGCGGTTGTTGATGTCGAACACCACATAACCATGATTGACCAGCGCCTGCTTAAGCGGGCTGTACCCGACTTGCGACTGGCCTCCGGGGCCGCCGTGCACGTTCACCAGGGCCGCCGCCTTTATTGCCGCAGACGCCTGCTTAGGCCTATACAGTAGTCCGGGAATCTCCAGCCCGTCATAGGACTTGAATCGGACAATCGTGGGTACCACCAGGTCCTCTCGCCGGATCGCCGGATTCAGGGCATTGGTGAGGCGGTGGGGCGCCAGCCCGAAGCTCCCGGCATAAAGGTCTTCAGGAACGCTGCCGTCACTGGCATAAAACGCGAAAGCGGAGTCGTCCGGCGCGATGCTGACTCCACGCACTAGTCCTTCCGGCATTCCTGTGAGCGCAACCGGCGCGAACGTCGCCGCCTGCAGAATGCGCACCTGAGCATGGGCATCTTCGTTGACGTAGACGGTCAGATACCGTCCGCCCTTGGAATAGCTCGCGTAGTTCACATCCCACTTGGTTTCATACAGCACCGACTGGGCGCCAGTGGTCAGGTCGTGACGGCGCAGGGAGGAGAATTCGCCTCCGCTATCCGACACAAAGAGCAAGTGGGAGCCATCGGGGGAAAAATCGGCCGGGAAATTGTTGACGCTGCCCTTGTGCTCAGTGATCTTCTTGATTGTGTTGCCCGAGCGATCGCGGAGGAAGATGTCCGCGTCGGAGGTAGTGCGCCGTTTGACCAGAGCCATATAGCGCTTGTCGCGCGATACCGGCCCCAGATCAAACCCCGCGCTGTTCTTATAGAACAGCGTCCGTTTATAGCCGTCGGTCGCGATTTCGTAGAGATCGAAATACTTCGGGTCGCGCTCGTTGGTCGAGATGAAGAAGCTCCGGTCGTCCCCTGCCCAGCCCTTAAAGATGGCCTTCAACTTGGTTCCCGGCGTAAGGTCCTGCGTGGAACCGTCAGGATTGCGCACGTAGATATGGCTGAGTTCGTTCCCGCCCTGGTCGCTGGAATAAAGAATCCTGTCGTCGTGCGGGAAGTAGGACTCGGCAAAGATCGAGTCCGTGGTCGATTGCGTCAGGGGCTGGGGCGCGCCGCCAGTGGCGGGTATCGCGTAGGCGTTCCAGATACCGGAGCGGTTGGAGGACACCAGAATCCTGGTCTTGTCCGCAGACCAAGAGGCGCCGCCAAAGTCCGTGTTCTTGTAAAAATCCGCGACTGTGTATGGCAGTGGCGTGGAGGCCGGGCTGGCGCCGCCTCCCGATTCGGCTTCCCTGCTCCTGCCGGACGTACATCCCACAAGCGCGGCTGCGACCAGCAAGAGCCAGAAATGAGAGAGAAAACGCATCGGACCCCCCTCCAGCATGAACTGTGATCATAACGCGGCTGGTTTCCTTCTAGCGCACTTTCAGCCCATATTTCTGCGTGGGCGGGGGCACGATCCCATTCATTCGCAGATAGCCCACGAACTGGCCGTAGTGATCGGCGATGTGCCACACCGCGAGGACGGCTATGCCCAGGCGCGTGCTGGGACCGCCATAGCGGCCATCCACCCGCTGCAGTGCGTTCTTCGCGTCGATGGTCTTCAGAACACGGTTCCCGTAGTCAAACGCGTCCCGAAGGTAGCGCAGCAGTTCGGCTTTTGTTTTCGCCGGGGCGGGTCCACCCTTTTCGCAATGCTCAGGCGGAGTCTTCCCTTCAATTTCGTTGAAGAAGGCGTAGTGGGCACAGGCGACGTGCTTCACCTGCTCGCCGAAAGAACGGACGCCCTCAAAGTTTCCCGCGGTGGGAGCGAAAGCATATTTGTCCTCCGGCATGGCCTCGGCGACGGCCAGAAATTCACCTTCCGTCATCTGCAACGTGGCGGCGACGCTGCCGGCTATGTCCGTGGGCACGTCCTCCGATTGAGCCGGGGTGGATACGAGCAGCATCATCGCTCCGAAAAGCAAGAGATGAGCAAATCTCATGTGGGTCCTCCTGATTCTTGGGGCGGGGTTGAATGGCTCGATTTCACCATGAATGTCGCGGTTATGGATCAGAAATGTGCGCAGACGCAGAAGGGATTCTCAACATAACATTCTCCGCACAGCCCGGCGATCACGATGGATAACCCCAAGCGACGCATCAGGCAGGATCCCGGACGGCGAAGGCCGCCAGATGGATCGTGTACCGTCGACTGATTTGCCCGGCCCGGCGCTTTTTGGCATACTCAGGGCGCCATGAAGGGAAACGCCAGAGTCGTATCGGAACTGAACAAGGCACTGCGCGAGGAGCTGACCGCCATCAACCAGTATTTCCTGCACGCCGAGATGTGCGAAAACTGGGGCTATCATCAGCTCTCGCAATACATTAAGAAGCAGTCCATCGGCGAAATGAAGCATGCGGAGTCGCTGGTCGAGAGAATCCTGTTTCTGGACGGCTCTCCCACCATGCAGCCCCTCCAACTCACCGTGGGCGGCACGGTGAAGGGCATGCTGGAGAGCGACCTGGCCCTCGAGTTGTCGGCGGTGAAACAGTACAACCGCGCCGTCCTGGTCGCGACGGAGGAAGAAGACAACGGATCGCGCGACCTGTTTGTCGAGCTTCTCAAGGATGAGGAGAGTCATGTCGATTGGCTGGAGGCCCAGCTTCACCTGATCAAGGAAGTCGGCTACGAACGCTACCTGGCCCAGCAGTTGGGCGGCACGGACGAGGAATCGTAGAGCCCAGGACTCGCGCCCTGGCCGAAAGTCTCCGGATCCCCCGGCGGGCGGGTGTCCCTCATTGCCCATCCCTTCTGCAAGTGCGCAAACAATTGCAAAGTAACTGCGTAACCGCCTGCTGCAAGCCCATATAGAGGCATGGGCGCTTTGGTAAGAGGCGTGCTCCTACGACCGGCGGAGTTAGAACACGCCGGAGGACGGCAGGGCAGGCTCCCCGCTGCTTGATTCGTCGTCTCCTCCAGAGTGGAGAACAACGTCGATGAAAACCGCAATCGTAGGGCTGTGTTTCCTTTGCCTCGCCGGAGCCGCGTTGGCGCAGGCCTCAGCGGGCGCAGGCGCAGGACTCAACAGCGAGCCGGTGATCTATGAATTTAACAGCCACGTCGGACATGCCGCCCCGCAGTCCATGGGACACGAGCAGAACCTGTTGATCGGCTCGGGCAGCAACCAGGGACACGGAACCCGCCCGCTCTGGGAAGTACACAAGCCCGCCCAGAAAGTGCCGCTGGGCGACACAGCTCGCATGCTGCGCAAAGAGCATGTCAGCGCTCCCAAGTCGTCGATCGTCTGGCACGACTAACTGTCGCAAGGTCCAGCCCGGGGAACATATCACCTGGCCGAGACGCCCCATTCTTCGCTTGCATCGGGTGGAGAATGGGGCCTTCTATTGTCTTTTGACCACCAGTCGCGTCTTGCGGATGTTTGTGCTGCCCGGTCGTTGCGCCCCACGCGACTGCTCCCAGCTTCGCGTTAGAGGCGTTTCTGAGCTTAGAACCCCAGTGTGTCGTCCGCCGAAGGGCCATAGGTTGCCGGCACCGGTTTCTCGTTCAAGCGCAGATACACTCCTAACTGAGCCCGATGATGCACCAGGTGGTTGAGATACATTTGGCGGTAGGCCAGAAAGCGAGGCCCTTCAAAGATGGTCTTGCCCTGGAAGGAAAGTTTCCAGTTCTGCTGCCAGGCATCATCCACCACGGCCGCCAGCGCCTCTCGTGCCTTGGCTGCGCCCTCGTCAAATGCCTTGATCAGCTGCTCTCTGGACTCCAGGGGCAGAGGCTTGTGGCTGCCCTTGGCAAAATCCAGGCCCGGCGTGGTCAATACGCTGATTCCAAAGCCCGCGAGCTGGGCGACATGTGGAGCCAGCTTGCCCAGAGGCATGGACTTGGGATGAGGAGAGTACTCCGGCCTGTCGACGGGAATCCGCTCCAGCGTGGTGCGGGTCTTTTTCATTTCAGCGTCAAACTCAGGAAGTAGCAGTTCGCTTACGGACATGAGCGCTGTTTCCTTTCGTGGATGTCGGTTCGCTTGCTCTGGGCGGGATGCGCCCGTGGCTGGTTGGATGCCCTCGAGTCCCTGAAGGATGAATCTTTGCGGTGTTACACTTCGCTGGACCTCGCACCTTATCGCACGCGGGTTCCAGCAGATGCCGAAGTCCAGACTCAACCTGGCCATGATTGGCACTGGCTTTATCGCCAAGGCCCATTCCAATGCTTTTCGCCAGGTGGGGCACTTTTTCAACACTCCCCATGAGCTCAACCTGAAGGTGGTCTGCGGACGCAATCCGCCCAAGCTGGAAGCTGCTGCGGCGCAATGGGGATGGAGTGAAACCGCAACCGATTGGCAGGCCGTCGTGTCCCGGCCGGATATCGATGTGGTTGATATTGCGGTTCCTAACGCCCTGCACGCCCCTATTGCCATGGCCGCTGCCAAGGCGGGGAAGATTGTACTGTGCGAAAAACCCCTGGCCACGTCCCTGCCCGAGGCAGAGGCCATGGCCAAAGAGCTCCGCCGAGTCCCGACCCTCGTCTGGTTCAACTACCGCCGGATTCCGGCTGTGGCCTTGGCCAAACGACTGATCGAGCAGGGCCGCCTGGGCCGGATCTTTCATTACCGGGCTCTATACCTCAACCAGTCGGGCAATGATCCCAGCAAAACAGACACTTGGAGATACCGCAAAGCAGAAGCCGGCATGGGCGCTGCGGGTGATCTGCTTTCCCATTCCATTGATTCGGCTCTTTATCTGAATGGCCCCATCACCGAACTCAACGCGGTGATGCACAC
>CAYOZX010000185.1:5851-7498 GCA_964408515.1 uncultured Acidobacteriaceae bacterium
CCCTTGAGCAGGGCATTGACCTCCTCGACGCTGGTGCGGCTGAAGTCTCCAGGCAGCGAATGCTTCAGGCAGCTCAGCGCGACCGCGAACTCCAGTGCTTCCTGGTGGGTTGGAAGAGTCTGGAAACCGTAAATCAGCCCCGCGGCGAAAGAATCGCCTGCGCCCACCCGGTCCACGATATGGGTGATGTCATAGTAGCGGCTGAGAGCGAAAGACTTGCGGTCGTTAAGGCACGCGGACCAGCCGTTGTGCGAGGCGCTGTGAGATTCCCGCAACGTGATGGCAATGGCCTTGAGATTCGCATACTCGGTCAGGACTTCGGCTGTCAACTGTTCATATTGGGCGCGATCGAGCTTTCCTGAGTGGACATCGACTTCGGCTTCGATGCCCAGCGCCATCTGCACGTCTTCTTCGTTGGCGATGGCAATGTCAATGTGCTTCGCCAGTTCGCGCATCACCTCAACCGCGGTTTTGCCCCATTTCCAAAGATTCTTGCGGTAGTTCAGGTCGCAGGAGACGGAAATTCCCTTTGCCCGAGCGGCCTTAGCCCCTTCCAGGGCCAAGTCAGCGGCGGAAGCGCTGATGGCAGGAGTAATCCCGGTTACGTGGAACCAGCCGGCATCCCTAAAGGCTTCATCCCAGTTGATGTCGCCGGCCTTGGCAAGCGCAATCGCGCTGCGCTCGCGATCGTAGACGACCTTGGAGGGGCGCTGATTGGCACCGGCCTCGACATAGTACACCCCCATACGGCCCTTGCCGCGCACGATACGGGATGCGTCCACTCCGAAGCGGCGCAATTCCGCGACCACCGCGTCGCCAACGGGATTTTTCTCCGGGAGAACGGTCACGAAGGCTGCCGGCAGGCCCAACTGCGCCAGGGCGACCGCCACGTTGGCCTCGCCGCCGCCGAAGGTGGCCACAAATTGCGGAGTCTGCAAGATTCGCTCGAAACCCGGCGGGGCCAGCCGAAGCATGATTTCGCCGAACGTAACGGTCGTGTTCGCCATGCTCACTGTCCTTCCAGGAGTCCGGCGCCCAGAGTGGCCAGCGTGATGTCGTCACTCTCGGGAAGGCCGCTTACGGCGACTGCACCCACCACCTGGCCGTCTTTCCAGACCGGGATTCCTCCGCCCCAACCCACATACTTGGGATCGCCGTAATAGGCGATATCGTGGCCCTTTTCGGGATGGCGAACCTTGGCGCCGACATCCTTGGTGGACTTGCGTTCCCGGGCAGCGGTCCAGGCCTTGTTGGCCGCAATGCGAATGGAAGAAACCGGAGCACCGTCCATGCGCGCGAGAGCGATCAGCTCGCCGTGCGAGTCGGCTACGGCAATGACTCCTGGCTTTTTCATGGCCAAAGCTTTCTCCATGATCAGGTCGATGACCTTCCGGGCTTCCGAATATTCGAGGACATATGTGGTTTTCATTCAGTTCCTTGTGAGGCGTTGATTCATGGGCTGGTTGTGGGATGGCCCGGAGGCATTCGGCGCAAGGGATTGTAAATCAAAGCCCTGGCGCGGGCATACCGGCAGCTTGGCAACATTCGGCATGAAAGGCCGGTTCGTCGCGATCTTAGCGAGTCCTTGGCGTGCTTAGCCGTTACGGGTTTCTTTGGGAAGTCTTGAACCGCGAAGTTCGCGAAGGA
>CAYOZX010000186.1:0-7481 GCA_964408515.1 uncultured Acidobacteriaceae bacterium
GAATCTCGAAAGCGTGGGTGACCTGCTCGGCGTTCGCCCCGCCGCCGACGTCGAGGAAATTGGCCGGCATGCCGCCCGCGTACTTGATGATATCCATGGTGGCCATGGCGAGTCCGGCGCCGTTGACCATGCAGCCCACATTTCCATCCAGCTTGATGTAGTTCAGGCTGTATTTGGAAGCCTCGACCTCGAGCGGATCCTCCTCCGTAATGTCGCGCAGCTCCCGCAGGTCGGGGTGGCGGAACATCGCGTTGTCGTCGAAGGTGATCTTGGCGTCAAGCGCGAACAGGCGGCCGTCGGTGCAACTAATAAAAGGATTGATTTCCACCAACGAAGCGTCGGTTTCGAGAAACGCCCGGTACAGCCCGGTGAGAAACTGCACCGCGGGATGGATTTGCCGCGCGTTCAGCCCCAGGGAGAATGCGATCTTGCGGGCCTGAAACGGCTCCAGGCCCATGCCGGGGTCAATGTGCTGCTTTAGAATGGCCTCGGGATTCTCCGCAGCCACCTGCTCGATGTCCATGCCCCCGGCCGCTGACGCCATGAACACGGGCTTGCCTTCCGCCCGGTCGACCAGCACTCCCAGGTAAAGTTCCTTCTCGATGGGCAAGGTCTCTTCAATCAGCAGGCGGCGAACAATGCGCCCCTCGGGCCCGGTCTGGTGGGTCACCAGCTTCATACCCAGCATCCTGGCCGCGATCTCGCCCGCTTCGTCCACCGAGCTCGCGATCTTTACCCCGCCTCCTTTACCACGGCCTCCGGCATGAATCTGGGCTTTCACTACGACTCCGGTGGCGCCGCTGCCAAAGAGGTTTTTCGCCGCCGCCTCGGCTTCTTCGCGGCTCTCGGCCATTTCGCCGCGCGGCACCGCCACTCCATATTTCTTCAAAACCCCCTTGGCCTGGTACTCATGAATTTTCATAGTGATGCCTGTTTCGATCTATCGGCAGGATCTTCCTTCCGGCTTAGCAACGTGGGCAGCAGAGGGGTTGATTTTATAGAAGGATCGAGCTCTTCGGCAAACCATCGCATGGCCACAGCAGTCTTGCCCTTTCAATCGGTGATATAACAATTTCGCGCACACCCTTACCCAACGGTTCCGGAGATCTCAGATGAATCCCACCCGACGAAGGATTATCCCAGCGCTTCTGGTAACAGCGCTTGCCCTCCCACTGCTTGCGCAGGCGCCCCATCGCGAAATCGCGATCACGGTCGACGACCTCCCCGCGGGCAACGCCGGGCAGATGACGGCTGCCGAGATCACCGCCATGACCACCAAACTTCTGACAGTCCTGCGCGACCAGAAAGTCCCCGCCGTTGGGTTTGTCAACGAAAAGAAGCTCTACCGATCAGGGGAAGTGGATGAGCGCATCAAGGCTCTGGGTCTGTGGGTCGAGTATGGATTCGAGCTCGGTAACCATACTTTTGCTCACACTTCCCTAAACCGTGTCGGCCTGAAGGAGTGGGAGGAGGACGTAATCCGCGGCGAGACCGTTACCCGCATGTTAATGGAAACTCAGGGCAAAAAGCTGCGCTACCTGCGGCATCCCTATCTCGACACCGGGCGCGATCTGCAGACTCGTCGGCAGGCGGAAGCCTTTCTGGTCGAGCGCGGATATCGCGTCGCTCCGGTCACCGTGGATGCATGGGACTGGATGTACGGCGGCGTCTACGACGACGCCCACAAGCGTGGCGATACGTCCCTGGAGCAACAGCTGCTGCGGTCCTACCTGGATTACAACACGGCGGTGTTCGACTACTGGGAGAAATTCTCCCGTGACCTGATCGGCTATGAGCCCAAGCAAATTCTTCTTCTGCACGGAAATTGGCTGGAAGCGGATCACATCGGCGATCTGCTCGACCTGCTGCGCAAGCGCGGCTATCAGTTCATCACCTTGCAGGAGGCTTTGAGCGATCAGGCTTATGGCCTGCCTGACGAGTTCGTGGGCGAGGAGGGCAGTAGTTGGCTGGACCACTGGGCTGTGACTCGCGGCCATCCTGCCACTAACACACCCGTCTTTCCGCAGTGGGTGATGGACCGTTCCAAGGCCCTGGCAAACCCCCAGCCGTGACCGCTGCGGCCAGGCTCAACCATACGATCGCTGCCCTGCCGGGCCCCGGCTCTGCGCCTTGGCGACTCTCGCCCGAGAGTTGGCCCGGCATCGGTTTGCCCAGTCACTCAGGCAATGTGACAATAGTCCTCATGTTCAAACCCATTGTCACCACCGTGCTCGTGCTTGTTCCTCTGCTCCTGCCCGGTCTGGCGCAGACTTCACCGTCCCCGTCAACCAACAACCCGGTCGCGGCGCAGCCGAAGGCCAGAAAGGCTGCAGCGTCGTCTGGCCACGCGGCTGCGGCAGTAAAGCCCCAGCCCGCGCCCGCCCTCAAGACACAACAGGACAAATTCAGTTACTCGCTTGGCATGAACCTGGGTGCAACTCTCCACAAGCAGGGTGTAGCCGTTGACCCGGCCCTCCTGGCGCGCGGCCTGCGGGATTCACTGGCCGGCGGGAAAACTCTGCTGACCGAGGACGAGGCGCGCGCCACTCTCACCGAGGCGCAGAACGATCTGCGTCAGAAAGCGCAGGAAAAAATGCGGGCGGCCGGCGAGGCCAACCGCCAGGAAGGCACGGCGTTTCTCGCCGCGAACAAGAGCAAGGAAGGCGTCGTTACCTTACCGGATGGACTGCAGTACAAGATCCTGACGCCGGGAACGGGGCCAAAGCCGACAGCCAGCGATTCAGTGGTCTGCAATTATCGTGGCACGCTTATCAACGGCACAGAGTTCGACAGCTCCTACAAGCGCGGCCAGCCGGCGACATTTACGGTCAGCGGCGTCATCAAGGGATGGAGTGAGGCTCTTCCTCTCATGCCTGTGGGGTCGAAGTGGCAGCTCTTCATTCCCTCTGAACTGGCTTATGCCGAGCACGGCGCCGGACCCGACATCGGCCCCAACGCCACTTTGATCTTTGAGATCGAACTGCTTTCCATTCAGGAAAAGAAGTAGAGTCGCCGCTCTCATGAAAGATGCCGGATTCCGCGACGTTCGCCTCGATCATCATTCTGGTGAGCCTTGCCTCAATCAGGTCAGCGTGCTGGGGACCCGTTGATGCGCACCCGCCGCAGGATCAAAGCCGCCGCCCTATGATCCACGAAGCGTTGCATCGCCTGGCTGACCGTCGTGAATCGTTGTCCCGAGAAGACGCTCGGGCGGTGATGGCGGAAGTGTTGGGCGGAAGGTGCACCGACGCCCAAATCGCCGCTCTGCTGGTGGCGCTCCGCATGAAGGGCGAATCGGTGGAAGAGATCGTCGGATTTGCGGAAGCCATTCGCGCCGCCGCCGCGCCCTTGCCCGAGAGTGCCGAGGCCGACGTCAGCGGCACCGGATCTGAAGCCCTGGTGGACACCTGCGGCACCGGGGGCGACGCCAGCGGCACCTTCAACATTTCAACGGCGAGCGCCTTTGTGGTGGCAGGCGCCGGCGTGCGTGTAGCGAAACATGGCAACCGCAGCATCAGTTCGCGATGTGGCTCCGCCGATGTGATGGAAGCTCTCGAGGTCAACATCAGTCTTCCGCCCGACCGCCTGGCCGCCTGCCTGCAGCAGGTCGGCATGGCGTTCTTGTTCGCGCCCGCGATGCACTCCGCCATGAAGCATGTCCAGGCCGCCCGGCGCGAGCTTCGCGTGCGGACCGTCTTCAACCTTCTTGGGCCACTCACCAACCCGGCGCGCGCCTCAGCGCAGGTCGTGGGCGTGTATTCGCTCGAGCTGGTGGAGAAGCTGGCAGAAGCTCTGAGTATGTTGGGATTGCGGCGTGCCCTGGTGGTGCACGGCCTCGACGGCCTGGACGAGATCACTGTCACCGGGCCGACGCGGATTGCCGAGGTGGGGCAAGGAATGGTGCGCAGCTACGAAGTTACGCCGGAGGAGTTTGGCATGAAGCGCGCCGCTCTGGCCGCGTTGGCCGGCGGCGATGCGGTTGAGAACGCCGGCTTGATCCGTGAGGTTCTGGCAGGCGCGAAATCCGCACGCCGTGATGTGGTTCTGTTGAACGCGGCCGCCGCACTGGTAGTCGCGGGCAAAGCCGGACAGCTTCGAGACGCGCTCCCGCTCGCCGAGCGGGCCCTCGACTCGGGCGCGGCGGCGCAGAAGCTCGACGCCCTCGTTCGCTTTACACAGCAACAGGTCTAGCAGGCTCTCGCGGGCTCGTCCCGGCCGCTCACTTCGATTCCTTCTTCAGTTTCTCAATCTGCTGCAAGTGGCCGGCGCCGTGCGTCCCCATTCGTTCCACCAGATTGGCCACGGTGAACGGTTTGTCCATTTCGGGATGGTGGGCTGACTTGTCCAGGTCAGCCGGCGTCAGCCGCTGCAGCAGCCTCAGGTTGGCGTGGCGGTTCAGGCCGTAGAGCGCGATCATCTCCGCTGGCGGCGTCTCCATGGCGCCCAGATTCCGCGCCCAATCGTTCTGATCGATGGGTGCAATCACCGGCTTCTTGTCCGCCAGCATCTGCCGCAGACGATAGCCGTATACGACTTCAATGTCGGCGAGGTGGCCGAGCACTTCCAGAATGCACCACTTGTCGGGTCCTGGCCGGTAGCGCAGGGTCTTGTCGGGAAGTCCAGACACCGCCGCCGCAATCTGCTTCGGGCTCTTCTCTGCTGCCTCCAGATGTCTCTTCAGTTCAGCCTCGGTCACGGGGTACCTCCTGTTGATTCCATCCTTCATTTCACTCCACGTTCACCCTCTCCATCCATTGCGCGATCTGCACGTTCCAGCTCAGTTCTTTTGTCATGATGTCGCGCAGCTGCGAAGACGCTGCCGGTTCGCCATGCACGAGATAGGTGACCGCGGGCTGGCGCGTAAAGGTCCGCAGCCACTCCAGCAGCTCCGGCGGATCGGCGTGGTCGCTGAACTGTTCAAAGGCGGCGATCTGCGCCCGGATAGGTACATTCTCGCCAAAGATGCGCACCTCCGGCGCGCCACTCTTGATGATTGCTCCCCGCGTGCCCGGGGCCTGAAATCCGATAAAGATCACCGTATTCTTCGGGTCGGGCAGACGTTGCATCAAGTGGTGCTGAATCCGTCCGCCGGTCACCATGCCGCTCGAAGAGACGATGATCACTGGAAGCTTCACATCGTTGATTTTCTTTGACTCTTCTGCGGTGGAGGCAAAGGTGAATCCCGCCCACTGCAGCGGGGAACCGTATTGGCGGATCAACTGACAGGTTTCTTGTGTGCACTCATCCTGATGCTTGAGGAAGATTTCCACCGCCTTGATCGCCATCGGGCTGTCGCAGTAGACGGGTATGCGGGGTATCTGTCCCGATTCCATCAGCTCTTTGACCATGAATAGGAATTTTTGCGTGCGTTCCACCGCAAACGCCGGCACTACCACACTGCCGCCGCGTTGGGCCGTCTGGCGAATCAGCGCGGCCAGCTCTGGCCGGGGATCGTTCGTGGGGTGCTGCCGGTTGCCGTAAGTGGATTCCATCACCAGCAGATCAGCTGTTTCACCCTCGGTCGGGCCGGAACGCACCACCTTCCCCGGAGCAACGTCGTGGTCCCGTACCCGTCCGATGTCTCCGGTGAACAGCAGGCGTCTCGCCTGGCCGTCGGCCTGCAGCACGATCTCCACCATGGAGGACCCCAAGATATGCGCCGCACTCACAAAGCGGAACGACATTCCCGGAGCCAGCTGCACCGTCTCCTCGAACGGCACAGGGCGGAAGTACTGCAGCGATGCCTCCGCTTCCTCCAGCGTGTACAGCGGGAGGGCGGGATCGTGCTTCGATTTCTTGTGCCGGTTGTAGAAGTTGGCGTCTTCTTCCTGCAGGTGACCGGAATCGGGCAGAATGATGCCGCACAGATCGATGGTCGAAGGCGTCGCGTAGATCGGCCCGCGAAAGCCCTCGCGCACCAGGCGCGGAATCCAGCCGCAGTGGTCCAGGTGAGCATGAGTCAGCACCACCGCGTCGATGCCTTGGGCCGGGATCGGCGTGGGCTGCCAGTTGCGCTCGCGCCACTCCTTCTGCCCCTGAAACATGCCGCAGTCGATGAGCACCTGAAATCCTGAGTTGCCGTCGGTTCCCGTGCCCGTGTTGATGAGGTGCTTCGACCCGGTCACCGTCCCCGCCGCGCCGAGAAACTGTATGTAAGCCAGAAACCCTCCTTAGAAGTTGCATTGCACTGCACTCGCAGATCAGTTCGCTCGAGCGGGAGCCTTCATCTCATGAGAATTATTGCTCATCTCGCTCTCCGGCACGCTGCCGTCGTTGACCACCACCTTGAGCGGAGGGGACGCCGACGCCAGCCGGATGGTTGCCTTGGACCGGGCTCGCACCTCCAGCCGTTGCGCCACGTCGCCCTTTTCGGCTTCCAGGGTCACGGGAACCTCAGCGCCAGCATTTCCCAGATTCTCCACGGTTACAGTTACGATCCATGCGCCAGGCTGCGCCTGCCGCTCATAGACGGATTCGACGCGAAAGTCAGGCAATCCCCGGTCGTGACTGACCCAATCGTCAAAAAACCAGCCAAGATCGCGATGGCTCTGGCTTTCGAGTAGTTGCCGCACATAGTCAGGAGCCTTGTCCGCATCCGCCCGATATGCAGCCAGTGCCGCTTTCAGGCTATTGTCACCGACCATATCCCGTAACATCCACCACACGAACATTGCTTTGCTGCGGTAGAACTCCTCCACGGTGGCGCTGATCAGCGGGTCGCCTCCGGCCGATTTCTCGCGCGCCCTCTCCGCCTCGGCGACTGCGGTCCGGTGCAGGCCCATGAAATCCAGAGCCGCCTGCCGGCCGCGCTCATTTTCTTCGTAAAGCGCCTGCGCGAAGTGCGCCAGGCCCTCGTAAATCCAGGGCCGCGGCGAAGGAAAGGCCGCATGCGCGAGCTGGTGGACCGCAGTCAGCCGGTCTAGCGCCGCATCTGTGGTCAGAGGCGTCAGGAGCATGCCGCCGGTTTCGAACGGCGCAGCTTGTGGATCGCTCAGTTCCACGACCTCGGCCCGGGCCTCCGGTGGTCCCTTCGCGGGACCAAACCACTCCGCCACAAAGGGCCTGACGGTCTGTGCCGCCTCCGCATAGACCTCAGCTTCCTTCCTGTGCCCCGGCAAGTAGGAGATATTCACCGGCGCTTGATTCACCGGCGCTTGATCAAGTCCCTCAAACTCGCCACTCAGAAATACGGGAACAGTCTGCCCCAGAGGATGAAAACCGCACTCGGATTCTGCCAGATACACCCGTCCCATCTGCTCGTACTGCTTCAGGCTTCCGGACTGGCCGTTACATCGGACGAACGACCGCCTACCTTCGCCCGTGAGAGTCGCCTGGACCCTGAACTGCGACTCCCCTTCTTTGACCTTCCAGCGCTCCACCGTATCGAACACGCTGTTCCCTTCCGACAGGCTCGCCGCCTCGGTCGCCACCGGATCCCACGTCACGTAACCAATTCCGCCCACGGCGGTTCACGGTTTTCC
>CAYOZX010000187.1:0-7470 GCA_964408515.1 uncultured Acidobacteriaceae bacterium
GTAAAGCCGCTTCTGATATTCGTCTACTTCGTCGAGGTGCAGGCTCCTGATCTCCTGGGGGGTCATGTACTGCGCCGCCCCCGGATTTGCCGGAGTGTAACCGGTAACTTCTGTGACCTTTTTTTGCGTCTGCGCTTCGACCATGTACTGCAGAAACTTGTACGCCAGTTCCTTGTTTTCGCTGCCGGCCGTGATCATGAGGTGATCGATCCACCCGGTAGTGTTTTCCTTGGGGATGGTCTCTCCTGCCGGAAAGTTGATCTTACGCAACTGATTGGTCATCAACGGCCAGCCCATGGCGGCGACGACTTCATGATTCTGGAACAGGTTGGTCAGTTCGCCCGCAGTCGACCACAACTTGCGAACATTCGGTTTCAACTCCAGAACCTTCTTTTTCACCGCCTCCAGCTGCGCATCGCTCAGGTTGTAGAGCTGGGAAGGATCGGGTTTGTCATAGCCCAGAACCTGGGCCGCCATGTACATGGTCGACAGGTCATCCCAGACGGAAATCTTGCCCCGATACTGCGGGTCCCAGAGCACGGTCCAACTCGCCGGCGGCTCCGCGAAAACGGAGGTGTCGTAAATCAGCGGATCGGGCCCCCACATGAAAGGCACGCCATAGACCTGTCCCTGGATTCGTACCAGAGGGAGGGAAGTCAGCTGCGGGGACAGGCGGCTGTAGGCGGGAATTTGTGCGAGATCGAGCGGCAAGGCCAGGCCCGCTTTGGCGATGGAAGTGGCGACGTCACTCGAGGGAGAGATGACGTCATAGTTCCCGGCGCTGCCGCCTCGCAGTTTGGAAACCAGTTCGTCGCTCGATCCCATATAGGTCGCTGACACCTTGCAGTGAAACTGCTCTTCAAAGGCGCGCACGAACGAAGGGTCAGCATAGCCTTCCCATACCAGCAGGTTCAGGGAAGGCGTCTTCTTGCGGCAGGAACCGAGCCCAAGAATGGCGGCGCCCAGAACGAGCAGAATGGCAAGACGCCGAATCATTCCTCACCTCCCCTTGGATCCTTACGTCGACTCCGTCCGCAAGCCGCCCCTAAAAGGTCGGAGGGGTGTTGACCCACAGGACCCAGGTCTCGCCACGGCCTGGATTCTTCCAGCGGTGTGGCGTGGCGCTTTCAAAGTAGAAGCTGTCGCCCGGCCGCAGGCGGTACTGATGTTCCTGCAGGGAAATCTCCAGTTCTCCTTGCAGAATGTACAGGAATTCCTCGCCCTCGTGCGCGTAAGATTCGCCGCTGCCGGCTTGCGGCGCGATGCGAAACAGGTGCGGCTCCATCACCGTGTTGCCCCAGGCCAGCAACTCCATGCGAACGCCCGGACCGGCTTCGAGCACCTTGCGCTTGTCCGGCGTCACCCGCGGACTGCTGGATTCGGCTGCGTCAAAGAAGTCCAGGATGTTGGTCTTGTAATAGCGCGCCAGTTTGCGCAGCGTGGCCACCGAGGCGCTCATGTGCGAGCGCTCCAGCGCGCTCAAGAACCCGAGAGAGATTCCCACCGCCCGCGAAACCTGCGCCAGGGAGAGGCGGCGCCGGATACGCAGCTGGCGAAGGCGTGGACCGATGGCGCCGGCGCCATTGGGGGTGGGGCGCACCAGGCCTTCCCGCTTCAGCATCTGCACGATGGCGGGAGCATTCAGGCCGCGCACCCGGCGCAGGAAGCGTGCGCGCTTGAGCAGTTTCACGTCTTCGGTCGAATACAGCCTGTATTTGCTGGCCGTGCGCCGCGGACGGGTAAGACCGAGGCTTTCCCAGGAGCGGATGACCGAAGGGGAGACTCCCACCCGGCGCGCCACATCCCCAATTTTCAAGTAGGCTTTTGTCTCGTCCGCCTTCATGCCCAAGCCCGGTCTCTCCCAGCGTTTTGCGGATAATGGGGAACGTTATTTTTTGCTTGACAGTGTCCCGAGAGTCCCACTAACCTTACGCGATTATAGCAAGGTTCGCCTTGCGCGCAAGCAAGGTTTTCAGGTTGACAAGTCGCGTCCCTAACCCTCGGAGGTCTCCCATGTCCTCAACGACAGTGCGCCGGACTGCCCTCGCTCTGGCGGTTTCGTTTTGTCTCGCCGTTTCCACCCTGGTACTGGCCCAGAGCACCGGCGGCAGAATTCTCGGCCGGGTGGCCGATCCCAGCGGAGCCGTGCTGGGTAACGTCAGCGTAGCTCTGGTGAACGAGGCGACCAGCGTGAGCCGTGCTACCCAGACCAACGAGAACGGAGACTACGTATTTGTGGAAGTTCCGGTGGGCACCTACCGGGCCGAATTCGATCTGTCAGGTTTCAAGAAGAACATACGCCGTGGCATTCTGCTGGAAATCAACCAAGTCGTAACCCTGAACATGATTATGCAGCTCGGGGAAGCCAAGGAAGTGGTGGAGGTTACTTCGGAAGCGCCACTGGTGGATACGACCAGCACACAGCTGGGCACGGTTGTAAACGACCGCGCCATCGTGCAACTGCCGTTGAACCAGCGCGACACCTACCAATTCCTCTCCCTGCAGCCGGGCGTGTCGTCGCAGGTCGGAGCCGATCTTTACTACGGTGGCAGTGATGTCGGGAGTGTGTCGGTGAACGGTGGCCGGGGCCGTGCCAACAACTTTAGCGTCAACGGCGGCGACGCCAACGACATGTTCGCCAACCTGCCTACCGTCCAGCCCAATCCCGACAGCGTGGAGGAGTTTCGCATTCTCACCAACACCTTCGACGCGGAATATGGCCGCAACTCCGGTTCCGT
Organism: uncultured Acidobacteriaceae bacterium; assembly: GCA_964408515.1. GTDB lineage: Bacteria > Acidobacteriota > Terriglobia > Terriglobales > Acidobacteriaceae > CAYOZX01. The sequence continues at coordinate 2,739 of CAYOZX010000187.1, forward strand.
AGTCAATGTCGTCACCAAGTCCGGCACCAACCAGTTTCACGGCAACGTGTATGACTTTCTGCGCAATAAGGTACTGAACGCCCGCGGATACTTTGACACCAGTAAGCCGGCTTTTGTCATGAATCAGTTTGGCGGAACTTTCGGCGGACCGATCAAAAGAGACAGAACCTTCTTTTTCGCCTCCTACGAGGGGCTTCGACGCAGCCAGGGAGCCTCGGGCGATGTCGTGGCGGTACCGGACGCCCTGGAACGCGCAGGCGATTTTTCCGAAGGGTCGGCTTTCACCGGGGTGATCGGCAATCAGGGCGTGGCCGACGTGCTCAATTCACGTGCCAGTGGCCAGTGCGCAGCAGATATCGCGGCGGCAGGTGGGACCTCCCCCGCGGAGGGCGTGGCCTTCGCAGATGTCTTTCCCGGAAATGTGATCCCAGCCTCCTGCCAGGATCCGGTCGCCGTGGACTTATTGCGTTTCGTTCCCGCGGCGAACCGGCCCAACGGCTTCTTCCAGGCGGTGCTCACCGGGCACGACCGGCGCGATCAGGCCACGTTCCGCTTTGACCACCACATTAATGACCGGCAGAACTTCAGCGCCTACTACTACTTCCAAGACGAATCCAACTTTAATCCTTTTAACAATTTCCAGGCCGCGGGCGCGAATGTTCCCGGCTTCGGCGCCAGTACCAAGCAGCGCTTCCAGCAGTGGAACCTGAGCCATACCTGGACGATCAGCAACAACCTGGTCAACGAGCTCCGCTTTGCCTATATGCGCGAGGCGCAGCGGACCTTCAACCACTCACAAAACACCAATAACGTGACCGACTCTTGCGAGTCGGCCGCCGCCACGCCTTTTTGTTTCACGGGCCTTTCCGATGCCGATGCAGTGAATGATCCCGCCAATAATCCGATAGCGCAGACGCCCTTTGCCAGCAAGATCGGCATTACTCCCGGCCTGGGGCTTGGACGCGAGGGCGTTCCGGACGTTACCATCGCCGGGGGCTTCACCATTGGTAACAACTTCGAAGGCGAAATCCCGCAAGTGGGAAACTCCTTCCAGTGGTCCGACAACATCACCAAGGTAAAGGGCAGTCACACCATGAAGTTCGGCGGAGACCTCCGCCGCATGCGTTTCGATCAGAACCTGTTTTTTGAGGTGAATGGCTACTACAACTTCAATGGTGGTGGCACCAACGACACCGGCTTTACCGACCTCTATCCCAACTACCTCCTGGGACTCCCCGACATCTATCAGCAGGGAGCCGCCAACACCGAAAATGTGCGTACCACCTCCGTGTATCTGTTCGGGCAGGACAGCTGGAAGATTCGCCCCAACCTGACCTTGAACTATGGTCTGCGCTGGGAGCTGAACACTCCGCTTACCGACATCGGTAAGCGGGTTCAGACCTTCCGGCCCGGCCAGGTAACTTCTGTTTACCCCTGCCAGATTTCGCCCTACGGCCAGCTGCTTTTGTTTGGGGAGACGGATTGCAACACCGTCTTTCCCACGGGCATCGTGTTTCCAGGTGACAAGGGTGTGCCCGCAGGCCTGACGCAGACGTACTACAAGGCTTTTGCGCCGCGAATTGGTATTGCCTGGAGTCCAGGTTCTTCGGGAAAGACCAGCATTCGCGCGGGATGGGGCTTGTTCTATAACCCGATTGAGCAACTGGTTCTGGAGCAGTTCAGCGCCGAGCCTCCATTCGGGGGCAGCGTCTTCCTGGTCGAAACCATGTTCAACACGCCCTTCTATCCGCAGTCGGGCGGGTTCGCCTATCCAAACCCCTTCAACGGCATCCAGAATCCTCCCCGGGGACAGCCGGTGGATTGGTCGCTATTTCGCCCCGCCCTCCTATTCGGCGAGTTCCAACCCCATATGAGGTCGCAATATTCGGCGCAATACAACCTCACCATTCAGCGGGAATTAGCCAGGAACCTCGTCCTCCAGGTGGGTTATGTCGGATCTCAGGGACATCGGCTATTGGCCACACGAGACTTGAACCGCGGAACTCCTCGAACCTGTTTGGACATCAACGCTCTGGCCAGCCATGATCCCAACAATGTCAGCTCCTTCGGCGCCCTGGCGAGCTGCAATCAGCTGGCGGAAGACAATCAGTTCTCGGTAACGCTGGATCCGAGTGTGGCAAGCGATCCGACCAACCCGATTTCCGCTTTCCATCTGCCGGGCGGCGGTACCCTTCCCCTTGACGGCAGCACCATCAACTTCGTGGGTATCCGGCCCTATTCGTCGCCTAATTGCCAGCTCGATGGCACCAACTGCCCGCCGGACCAGATTGAGGTCTTCTCCAACATCTTCGCCCAGGACACGATTGCCAATTCCAGCTATAACTCGCTGCAGGTCAACCTGGAGAAGCGCTTCTCCGGCGGTCTTCAGCTGCAGGCTGCGTATACGTTCAGCAAATCGATCGACTTGGCGTCCAGCTTCGAAGACATCCTCAATCCGTTTGACGTCCGCCGCTCCCGGAGCCTGTCGCTCTTCGATGCGCGCCATCGCTTTGTCCTCAGCTATTACTATGAATTGCCCATTCCCAAACATTCCGGCCTCGCCGGCAAGTTGTTTAATGGCTGGGCGGTATCCGGCATCACTCAATTCCAGGCAGGATTCCCGATTCACCTGCTGTCGGATGCTGATAATGAGTTGACCAGCAGCATTGACTTTTCCTCGGCCGGCGTCCCCGATCAGCTGGCGCCGTTCCACAAGCTGGATCCCCGCAGCAATCCGAATAATTACAGCTTCGATCCCAACAGCTTCACGGAAAATGCCTCGGACGACTCGCAGCCGCTGTGTTCCAGCGGGGCCGTATTCAACTGCTTCCAACCGTCGCTGTTTGGACGCTATGGCACAGCGCCGCGCACGATTTGTTGCGGTCCCGGTCTCAATAACTGGGATCTCTCAGTGCAGAAGAGCACTGCGATCAACGAGCGGACTCGGCTCGAGTTCCGCTGGGACATCTTTAACCTGGCCAATCACACGAAATTCTTCAATCCGGATGGCAACAGCACGGACGGCTCGGACTTTGGCCGCGTGAAACGTGTGGGCGACCCGCGGCTTATGCAGGTAGCTCTAAAGCTATACTTTTAGTGTAAAGCTCGGACGTCCTGCTGTTCGGGCGCACTCTAATGGCCGTCGGCACGGCGGCTTGAGACCTTCTGGAGACTCCGATGTACCCCGCGCTGCAGAGAGAGCTCGAAACCTTCGAGCGCCGCACACCCAAATCCGCCGAAGCTCACAAGAAGAACCTGAAGCGCATTCCCCTGGGAGTGGCGAGCAACTACCGCGCTTATGATCCCTATCCGATCTTTGTGAAGGAAGCGCAGGGCAGCAGGTTTCGTGACCTCGATGGCAATGAATACATCGACCACAACCTGTGTTTCGGCGCCTTGATGGCCGGCCATTGTCACCCCGCAGTGATGAAGGCGGTGGAAAGACGCCTGACCACAGGCACCATGTTCGGCATGCCGCATGACATGGAGTGGGAGCTGGCCGAGGAAATCTGCAGCCGCTTCCCGGTGGAGATGTGCCGCTTCGGCAACAGCGGCACCGAAGCCACCATGCATGCCGTCCGGCTAGCCCGCGCCGCTACCGGCCGGGACAAGATCATAAAGTTTGAAGGCGCCTACCACGGATTACATGACAGTGCCCTGGTGAGCGTAAAACCTCACGCGCCCGACTACGGCGAAATCAAGGCGCCCACTTCCGTGCCAGGCGGGCTGGGCGTGCCCAAGACCGCGGTCGCCAACGTTCTGGTTGCGACCTTTAACGATCTGGCCAGCGTAGAGCTGCGCTTCCAACAGAATCCGGGAGAAGTTGCTGCCATCATCCTCGAGCCCATCCTGATGAATGTGGGGCTTTGTCTGCCGCAAGCCGGCTTCCTGCAGGGCCTGCGTGACCTCGCCACCCGAAATGGCGCATTGCTGATCTTCGATGAGGTAAAAACAGGCGCCAAACTTGGCTGGGGCGGCGCGTCCGAATACTTTGGCGTGAAGCCCGACATGATCTGCCTCGCCAAATCGATTGGGGGCGGACTGCCGCTGGCCGCTTTCGGTGCGTCCAAGGCCGTCATGGACCTGATTTCGCAGCACAAGGTCTTCCATGGCGGCACTTACAACACGAATCCGGTTTCGATGGCCGCAGGACTGGCGACCTTCCGTGAAGTCCTGACCCGCGACAACTACGCGCACGTTGACAGGCTCAGTAAAAAGCTGACCGATGGCTATCGCCGGATTGTAGCGAAATCCGGCCTGCAGGCCTATGTGGCCAGCGCGGGCGCAAACGGCGCCCTGATGCTTTATCCCAAAGAGATTCGCAACTACCGCGACTGGGAGGGGATCGACGTCGACCTGTGGCGCCACTACTGGTTCGGCATGGTGAATCGCGGCGTGATGGCGCAGCCGTACTGGTGGGATGAGCAGTGGACGATCTCAGTGCAGCACAGCGAGGCCGATATCGACAAACACCTGGCGGCCTTTGCCGATGTAGCGCCGGCGCTGGCCGGGGCCCAGCAGGAGCGGACAGCGGAAGTCGTGACCGTGGCGCACTAAATTGTGTGGTGTGTAGTGTTTGGCGAACGCTCATGTCCGCCCTGCGCTCACCGGTAAGACTCACGAAGAGACGGACGTTTCTTCCACCTCCAGTGGGGCGAACTATCTCCGAGAAACAGTGTCTACAAGCACCCAACCTGCCGCACAACATCACACGATACCCCCCCTCTGACGC
>CAYOZX010000188.1:0-7442 GCA_964408515.1 uncultured Acidobacteriaceae bacterium
ATCGACACCGACCGTCTGGAGGAAGAGAAGCGGCGCGGCATCACCATCGACATTGGCTTCGCTCACCTGGAATTGCCTGTTCCCGGCGGTGAAATCCTGCGTCTGGGCTTTGTGGACGTGCCCGGCCACGAGCGATTTGTGCGTAACATGCTGGCGGGCGTGGGCGGGATTGATCTGGTCCTGCTGGTGATTGCGGCGGATGAGTCCATCAAGCCGCAGACGCGCGAGCACTTTGAAATCTGCCGCCTGCTGGCCGTGCCGCGTGGCGTCACGGTGCTGACGAAATCCGACCTGGTAGACGGGGAAACTCTGGATGTGGTGCGGTTGGAAGTCGAGGACTTCCTGCGCCATTCTTTCCTGGATCCGGCGCAGTCGCCAGTGGTGGCCGTGAGTTCAGTCACCGGGGCGGGTCTTGACGACTTACGCCAGGCCCTGGCGAGAGTCGCCGTCCAAGCGCCCGCCCGGGATTCCACTGCGCTGGCCCGCCTGCCCGTGGACCGCGTCTTCACCATCAAAGGCTTCGGAGCAGTGGTGACGGGAACGCTGGTTTCGGGGACGATTCACAAAGAAGACGAACTCGAGGCTTTCCCCGCGCGTCGGCGAGTGCGAGTGCGAGGAGTGCAGATTCATGGCCAGCTGGCGGCAGAGGCCGCCGCCGGCCAGCGCACCGCTTTGAACCTGGCGGGCATCTCGACCCAAGACCTTTCCAGGGGCGCAGTCCTCGCGCCACCCGCGACCTTCCACGCCACTGCGCGCGTGGACGTGGCACTGACACTTCTGCCTTCAGCCCGGGAGGTGAAAGATCGCGGCCGCGTGCACCTGCATGCTTACACGACGGAGACCATCGCCACCGTGGCGCTGTATCAGCGGAAATCGGTGGCGCCCGGAGAAACCGCCCTGGCGCAGTTGCGTCTGGCGGAGCCCACCCTGCTGCTGCCGGGAGACCGCTTCATCCTGCGGCAGTTGTCCCCGGTTGTGACCCTCGGCGGGGGCGTCGTCCTGGAAAATGCGCCTCCGGCGAGGGTCAAGGACGCCGGCAGCCATACCCATTTCCTCGCACAACTGCAGACTCAGTTCCGGTCCGTGGCGCTGCGCGCGCGCGTGGAGGCTCGCGGAGAGCAGGGTCTGACCCTGGCGGAGGCGATCGCGCGCACAGGTTGGCGAAGCGCAGAGATCGAATCGCTGGCGGCGGAAATTCCGGAGATTTCCTGCGTCCATCGCACGCTGATTGCGAACCGAGCCCTGGACAAGGCACGGGCGTCCCTGCTTTCTACTGTCGACGCCTTCCACAGCCGGAATCCCCTGGTTCCAGGGATGAGCAAGGAAGAGTTGCGCGGCGGCCTGTGTGATCTCCATCCCGAAACCTTCAACTGGCTGCTCGAGGAGGCCGTCCGCACCGGGCAGATTGAGGTTGCGGGCGAATTCGTCCGCCGGACGGGGCACGGCGTCGTCATGAAGGATGAAGAGGCCGAATCCAAGAAGATCATCGAAGATGCGTTCTCCTCATCTGGACTGAAGGTGCCGGCGCTGAAAGATGTCCTGGCCGGACTGAAGGTCGACAAGTTACGGGCGCAGAAGATCGTGACCCTGCTGTTACGGGACAAAGTGCTGGTCAAGATTTCCGATGAACTGGTGTTTCATCGTGATGCTCTGCAGGACCTGCGGCGGCGAATGGCGGCGGAAAAGGCGACCTCGGCGACGATTGACGTGACGCGTTTCAAGGATCTCACTGGAGTCAGCCGCAAGTACGCGATTCCCCTCCTGGAGTATCTCGACCGTGAGCGCGTGACGCGGAGGGTGGGGAACGAGAGAACCATTCTGTGAGACTGGAGGTCTCCCGACTGGAGATTCCAGACTGACGATTTTAGATGATAGATTTCAGAGTCTGGAGAAACCTGCCCCATGCTGTCGATCCGTCCAGCCCGGCCCAGCGACGTGCCCGCGTTGCACGCGATGATTGTTGAGTTTGCCGCCTTCGAGCGGCTGCCGGTTCATGCCACGCAGGAAAGACTGCTCCACGATGGCTTCGGTGAGCGGCCCCGCTTTCGTCTGCTCATGGCGGAATGGGAGGGCGGGATGGCCGGCTATGCCCTCTTCTTCGACTATTATTCGACCTTCGAGGGCCGTCCCGCAATTTTCTTAGAGGATGTCTATGTTCGGGACGCCTATCGCGGCAAGGGGATCGGCAAGGCCCTGCTCGCCCGCGTCGCGGCCGCTGCGCGGGAGGAAGGGTGCTTTGGTGTGCGCTGGGAAGTGCTGGACTGGAACACTCCGGCCATCAATTTCTACAAGAAACTCGGCGCGGAGTTCTACGACGACTGGAAAACCGTTTGTCTGAGGGGTGCAGCGCTGGAGGATCTGGCCGGGAGCGTCCGATGAGCGCCGCGGTGCGGGTCATTGGCGGCGGACTGGCGGGTGCGGAAGCCGCCTGGCAGTGCGCCCGCCGCGGGGTGCCGGTGGAATTGTGCGAGATGCGTCCGGTGGGCTCGACGCCGGCACACCAGACGTCCCATTTCGCCGAGCTGGTATGCTCGAACTCACTGAAATCCGACAGCGAGAACAGCGCTCCCTGGCTGCTGAAGGAGGAAATGCGGCGCGCCGGTTCTCTACTGCTCGAAATCGCCCGCCAGACCGCGGTTCCGGCCGGACATGCCCTCTCCGTAGACCGCGCTCGGTTCGCAGCCGCGGTGACAGCGGCCATCTCCGCCGAGCCGCTGATCACCGTGCGGCGCGAAGAGATCACGCAGATTCAGCAAGGCGAGCTTACCATCGTGGCCACCGGTCCTCTGACCTCGGACAAGCTCTCCGAGGAGATTGCGCGCCTCACTGATTCCACCCGCCTATTTTTCTACGACTCGATCAGCCCCATTGTCGAAGCCGATTCCATCGATATGTCGAAGGTGTACAGGGCGGCACGCTATGACAAGGGCGCCGCGGACTACATCAACTGCCCTATGTCGCGGGAGGAGTACGACCGGTTCTGTGACGCCCTGCTCGCCGGCGAAGCGGCGGAGCAACGCGACTGGGAGCGGCTGAATTATTTCGAGGGCTGTCTGCCCATTGAGGAAATTGCGCGCCGCGGCCGTGACACCCTGCGCTTCGGTCCCATGAAACCGGTGGGATTGAAAGATCCGCGCAGCGGACGCATGCCCTATGCCGTGGTCCAGCTGCGGCAGGAGAACCTGCGGGCGGATTCCTACAATCTGGTGGGATTCCAGAATCACCTGAAGTTCGGCGACCAGGCGCAGATTCTTCGTCTGATTCCAGGACTAGAGAATGCGCGCTTCCTGCGCTATGGGCAGATTCACCGCAACACCTACATCAATTCGCCGGCCCTTTTGTCGGCATCGTTGCAGATGAGAAGCCATCCCTTGATCCTCTTCGCCGGACAAATCTGCGGCGTGGAGGGATACGTTGAGTCGATCGCCACCGGGCTGATGGCGGGCATGCATGCGGCCGCCCTGGCAAGGGGATCGAATCCTTTGGTTCCCCCGCGCTCCACGGCATTCGGCTCCCTGGCGTATTACGTCACCCACGCCGATGCTGCCAATTTCCAGCCCGCCAACATCACATTCGATCTCCTGCCTCCGCTGCAGAGTCGAGTTCGCGAGCGCCAGGAGCGGCACCGGCAGCAGTGCGCCCTGGCGTTACGGGAGGTTGACGCCTGGCTGGAGCAATCGAGTTCCAGCCGCCGGCGGGCGGAAGCTCTCATCCCTTAACGCAGACCACGAAAGTCAAAGCTGTGGGGGGCGGCCATTCTTGTCCGCCCCGGGGTGCCGCGTAGAGTTCCACCCGTGCTATCCCACCTGGGATGGTGTTTGCGGAGCAAAAAGTCAAAAGCGGGCGGACAGGAGCGTCCGCCCCACATCTGCAGTGAACAAAATCAGGGTTGGAGCGGCGAGTTCCACCCCGCGCTATACAACTTCGGATGGTGTGCGCAGAGCAAAAAGTCAAAAGCGGGCGGACAGGAGTGTCCGCCCCACACCTGCAGTGAACAAAATCAGGGTTGGATACGTATGTTGCCGTGGGGCTGGCTTGGTCGGCTTACCTTCGGGCCGACCGCGCGTCCAAACTGCGATTCGTCTATGATCCTCGGCGACCTCATCCGCGACGTTCTGCGCACCTTGTGGGCGCATAAACTGCGGACATTTTTGACCATGTTCGGCATCGCCTGGGGCATTGTTTCCATCGTGCTGATGGTGGCCGCCGGTGAGGGCCTGCGCGTTGGACAAGCAAAAGTCGCCGAAACGCTCGGCAAGGACGTGATGATGGTCTTCCACGCGAAGACCAGCCTGCAGGCGGGCGGTCAACGGGCCGGTCGGTCGGTGCGCTGGAGCGACGAGGACATACCGTATCTTCGGGACACCGCGACCGAGTGCGAATACATTCTGCCCGAGCTGGAGGAGGACACCGTCCGCACGCACAGCGCCTACAACAATGCCGCCTTTCTGGTCACCGGGTCGTTCCCCGAATTCGGCTGGGTACGCACGCTGATTCCTGGCGAAGGCCGTTTCTACAACGAAAGTGACGTGCACGAAGCACGGCGCGTGGCTTTTCTCGGCACCGATGCTGCCAAGCAACTCTTCCCCGCAGGCGGCGCCGTCGGCCAGACCATTCATCTCAACGACTTTCCCTACACCGTCATCGGCGTCATGCAGAAAAAGAAACAGGACTCCAGCTATGACGGCTGGGATGTGAATAAAGTCTTCATTCCGTTTTCGACCATGCAGCGCGATTTCCCGGCCAAGCCGCCTTCCACGGCACATGATGTCGATCAGTTCATCGTGACGCCGCGCTCTGTCGATCAGCATGATGTGTGCAAATATCAGATCCGGCGGGCGCTCGGCCACCTGCACAATTTCGATCCCAACGACAAGGAAGCCTGCCCCATCTGGGACACGGTGCAGGAAGCCAAGGCGTTTGAGACCATGACGAACGGCATGAAATATTTCCTGGGCGCGGTGGGCCTGGTGACGCTGGTTCTTGGCGGCCTGGGAGTGATGAACGTGATGCTGGTCGCGGTGCGGGAACGCACGCGGGAGATCGGCGTCCGCAAAGCCCTGGGAGCGCGCGGAGCCGAAATTCTGCGTCAGTTCTTCTTTGAGGCGCTGCTGATCGCGGCGCTCAGCGGAGCCATTGGACTGGGCGTCGCGTACGGACTCTGCGCGTTGGTGAACCTTTTGCCCATGCCGGACTTCTTCGCCGGACTGCTCGCCACGTGGAGCACAGGGCTGCTCGCGTGCACCCTGCTGGGAATGATCGCCGTGCTGTCGGCACTCTACCCGGCAAGATGCGCAGCATCGATCGATCCGATTGAGGCATTGCGATATGAGGCAGGAGGATAGGAAACCAGCTCTCAGTTCTCGATTCTCAGTGGGGACGGAAATGCATTCTACTGAGAGCTGAGAGCTTGACCCGCCACCTGACACCTGATTTTCATGCTGACCGAAATCATTTACGAAGCCTGGGTCGCGCTGAAGCGCAACCGGACCCGCAGCGCGCTGACGATGCTCGGAATCGTCTGGGGAATCGCCACGGTTACGCTGCTGATCGCCTATGGCAACGGCTTCCGGGCGGTCCTGGTCAACGGCTTCAACGCGTTTGGGAAAGGCGCCGTGATCTGCTGGCCGCAGCAGACCAGCGAGCAGCCCGGAGGCCAGCGCGCCGGCAAGAAAGTGGTTTTCGAAAAAGAAGATGTAGAGCTGATCAAGGAGACCGCACCTCTGGTCAAACATGTGTGCCTCGAAACCGTGCGGCGCCCCGGAATTTCCTATGGTGATCGCATGTCAGGAACTGCTCCCGTGCGAGGCGTCTGCCCGGAGTACGGCGACATGCGCAACGAGGTCCCCGCAGAAGGACGCTGGCTCAATCCTCTGGACGAATTGGAGCGCCGGCGCGTGATCTTCCTCGGCGCCCGGCTACGTGAGCAGTTGTTTAGCGGCCGCCCCGCCGTGGGCGAAACCGTGTTAGTGACCGGCGTGCCCTTTCAGGTGGTCGGCGTTATGGCGCGCAAAATCCAGCTCAGCAACTATTTCTCGAGTGACGACGAGTCGTCCTGGATTCCCTACTCCACCTTCGGCGATTTGTGGAGCCACCGCTATGGCGCGGTGCTGGTGTTTGAACCGATCGCTCCCCAGTTTGAGAAGCGCGCCATGGCCCAGGTGCTGGCTGCCGTGGCGAGCCGGCAGCAGTTCTCGCCCACCGACCAGAAAGCCATCCAGATGTTCGGCCGCGAGGAATTCCGCCCGGTCATCGACGGGCTAACCATCGGGCTGCAGGTACTGCTGACATTCATCGGGACGCTCACCCTCGGCATCGGCGGGGTGGGCGTCATGAACATCATGCTGGTGTCCGTCGACGAACGTATCCGCGAGATTGGCCTGCGCCGGGCGCTAGGCGCTCGCAAGCGGCATATCAAGCTGCAGTTCCTCGCTGAAACCCTGCTCATCATGCTGCTGGGAGGAGCCGTGGGTGTCCTGCTGTCGTATTGCGTTGCCGCTGTGGTGGGAACCGTGCCTCTCATGGGTCCGCTGTTTGAAGACGACTCCGGCAAGGCGGATATCCACCTTAAGATCTCCCTGGTGACCGTACTCCTATCCACGTTCGTTCTCCTGGCCGTGGGCGTGGTCAGCGGCTTGGTTCCGGCGCTGCGCGCTTCGAAGCTCGACCCGGTAGAGGCGCTGCGCTATGAGTGAGAAACACGGAATTCGGATTTCAGATTGCGGTTCTCCGGTTTAAGAGTGCGCCGGCAGCGCCATCGAAGTCAGCATGATCGAATCTGCAATCCGGCAAAAATCCCATTGACCCCGGTGACGCTTCGCAGTACCTTGCGACTGGTCGCCAAGCCGAGGTGCCATTGCCGATTTCCGCCCTAGATGCGATTCAGCCGGCGTTCCAGCACGCCAAGCAGCAACTCCTGAAGCCGTTTCGCGCCAGCCAGTGGGCCAAGTTGGGGCTGGTCGGATTGCTGGCCGGGGAAATGAGCTCGGGCGGCGGGGGCTGCAACCCCGGCAGCTTTCAGTTGCCTTCGCATACCACTCATTCCCAGCGGTTCGTCGACGTGGGACTGTCCGCCACCAATCCCATGCTCTACGTATCGATGATCGCCTTGCTGATTGTCGCGGGCATGGTTCTCACGGTCGTATTGCTCTACCTCAATAGCGTGATGCGGTTCGTGCTGTTTGACAGCGTAGTCGCCAAGGAATGCCACATCCGTGCGGGATGGAGCCGCCGCCAAGGAGCCGGGCGGCGATATTTCGTGTGGCAGATCGTCCTGTTCCTGGCGTTCGGCGTCGGATTGACCATCCTGGCGGGAATTCCGGCGGCTTTTGCCTTCGCCGTCGGCTGGCTGAAGAATCCCAAGGACCACCTCGTTCCGCTGATTCTGGGGGGCATGGCATTGTTCTTTGTCCTGCCCCTTTTCCTGGCCCTTCAACTAATCC
>CAYOZX010000189.1:0-5159 GCA_964408515.1 uncultured Acidobacteriaceae bacterium
TGGCGGGAGTGGAGCGCGAGATTCGGGTCAACGATCCCAACGGCCGCCGCAAATATCTCCGCGACTTCAGCCAGGCGTTCCGTGTTTATGAAGAGGTGATTGACGCCGATCAGCTGAACGCGGCGGTGGCGGGCGCCGATTGCGTTCTGATCGGCGACTATCATGCCTTGCCCGCGGCGCAGCGCAGCGCCGCCGCCCTTCTGGAGCAGCGCGCCCAGCCCGGAGATCGCCCCGTGGTGTTGGGCGTAGAGACCATTTTCTCCCGCGACCAGCACATTCTCGAGGAATGGTGGCGGCGCGAGATTGACGCGGATGAGTTGCGCCAGCGCATCCGCTTCGACCTGGACTGGGGATACGACTGGGATCCTTTCTACGAACTGCTGCTGGCCGCCCGCGAACATGCCTACGCGGTGTATGGCCTGGACTGCATGCCCCGGGAGGACTTGCGCAAGATCGGCGCCCGCGACCGCCACGCGGTTCACAAGATCGCCGAGATTCGGCAGCGACATCCGCAGGCGGCCATCATGGTCCTTTTCGGGGAATCACATCTGGCCCCCGGACACCTGCCGCGTCTCCTGCGCGCCGCCTTGCCCGAAGAGCGGGTGCTCAGCGTCCTGCAGAATGTCGATCCTCTCTACTGGCGCGCCGCCGGCGAGCAGCTTGCGCACGTGCCCGCGGTCCGCGTGAACCAGGAGGTCGTCTGCATCTTCAACTCGACGCCCCTGGAGAAGTACGAGAGCTACCGCCTGCACTTGAGCCGCTGGGGGCGAAGCGAAGAGGAGGGTCCGGACCTGGCGCCGACGGTCTACAACCTGATCGACAGCCTGCTGCGTTTCCTGGAGATCGACCGTTACGCGTCGCACAACGGCACCCAGCCCAAGTTTCTGGTGGACATGCTGCCCGAAGTCTACGGGCAGGCTTCGGACGCCCGCCTCCGCCGGCTGCTGGCGCGGCATTCCGCCTCGGAGGAAGAGACCGAAAGCATGGTCCGCCACGTGGAGCACCACGGCAGCGTGTACCTGGCCCCGGTAAACGCCTTCTATGTGCGCGAATTCAAGATGATGTATGCAGCGGAGGAGGCGGCGCGGTTTGTACATCACGCCTGCCGCGGATTGCCTTTGGTCGGACAGGAAACCGCACCCCTGGCGGGAAATGCGAACCATTTCTATGCCCGCGTGATCGAGTCCGCGCTGGGATACTTCGGCTCGCGCGTACTCTATCCGCCACGTCCCATGGCGGAAGAGGCCGAGGGTGGAGAAATCATTCCCGAGTCGCCGGACACCGACCGCAAGAAGATTGAGTCCAGCTCCCAGTTGCTGGGCTACATGCTGGGGAATGCCGTGTATGAGGCCTATCTCAAGGGCCGGGTTTCGCGAACTCTGCTGCGGCGCCTGTTTCTCACCCATCTGGATGAACCGGGCAGGGCCAAAGAAATCTATCGTGAGATCGCCGCCAAAGTCCGCGCCAACGGGAAGAAGCGGCCGGCTTCGGTGAGGTGAAACGGATCACGCAAACCCAGGCGGGCGGCGACGCCTGCGGTGAAAGTCTGGTTTGAGACCTGCACCAGATCACTATCACTTGTAGACTAGGAGTGCGCTGGAAGCCTTGAAGCTGGCTCAACCCGGGGGCACGTTGAACGCCGATTCCATCCGCAAACTTTTCCTGCAGGTCCGCCGGGGAAAGATCTCTCCCGACCAGGCCGTCAGCCGCCTGCGCCATCTTCCCTTTGAGGACCTGGGATTCGCCAAGGTGGATCACCATCGCGCGCTGCGCGCGGGCATGCCCGAAGTCGTGCTCGGAGAGGGCAAGACGCCGTTGCAGATGACGAATATCTTCTCCCGCCTGGCGAAACATGGCGGGAACATCCTGGCCACGCGGGCTACGGAAACCCAGTTCGCCGCGGTGAAAAGGAAAGTCCCCCGGGCAGAGTTTCGGGCACTGGCGCGCGCCATCGTGCTCGAGCGTGATGCGAAGAAATATGGCAAGGGAATCATTGCGGTGGTTTCCGCCGGAACCAGCGACATTCCCGTGGCAGAAGAAGCGGTGGTCACGGCGGAGATGATGGGCAACGACGTCGAGCATCTCTACGACGTGGGCGTGGCCGGGATCCACCGCCTGCTGGCGAACCGTTCGGCGCTGGCGCGCGCGCGTGTTGTGATCGTCTGCGCGGGCATGGAGGGCGCCCTGCCTAGCGTGGTGGGCGGACTCGTGGGTGTGCCGGTGATCGCGGTGCCCACCAGCGTGGGCTACGGCGCCGCCTTCAAGGGCCTGGCGGCGCTGCTGGGGATGATGAATTCGTGCGCATCGAACGTGAGCGTAGTCAATATCGACAACGGATTTGGGGCGGGGTATGTGGCGTCTCTGATTAATCGGCTGTGAAGCTGCCGGACTGCCCTGGCTGGTGAGTAGGTCTCCTCTACCCAAGAAAAAAGGCACGGCCGAAGCCGTGCCTTGCCTCCGATCCCAAGGCGCGGGGAGACTGCCCGCGCCAGTTACTACCCTGCCGTCATTACGAGCCCTGGGCCACTTCCAGATGGTTCTCCACTCTGAATACGCCCGGTACCTGGCTGGCGCGGATGCCGGCAATATTCTTGTCCATCGTGTTCTCGACCGTTCCATAAAGAGCCAGCTTGCCATTGTCCACCACGATGCGAATCGGCTTGGCGGGATCGCTGGCGTAGCGCCCCAGAACTGAGTCATGGTAAATGGCGCGCATGGCGCTGAAACGAATGCGATCGTCGAAGTTCGACACCGGCGCCACCTTGATGTCGTTCACGACGTCCTTCACGCCGGGCGTACGGTTTGCCAGCGCCAGGGCCGAGTCGCGACCTGTGTCGATGCGAGTTTCGCCGCCCAGCGTGGCCACGCCGTCCTTCACGGAGATGCTGACGAAGTTGAACATGTTGTCATAGCCAACCCGGTCATAGTGCAGCTTCCGCTCCAGCTGGGCCTCAAGTTGTGCGTCGGGCGCGGTCGAGCGGACTTCGATCAGGTTGCGCACGCCCTGCACCTTATCCATCTTGCGTACTTTGTTGGCCGCGTCCAGCTTCTGCTGGTAGAGGTCGACTGCGCCCCTGAGGGTCACAATGCCGTCCTCGGTCGAAGCCTGCACGCGCTGAAAGCCGGGCTTCTTGGCCAGTTGCTGGGTCACGCGGTTCTGGATATCGCTATCGAAACGGGTTACGGCCGTCTGGGCCGCCAGGGCGGCGCTCGTGGCGCCGAGGCTGAAAGCCAACATCAGAATGCGGAGAGACGTTTTCATCTTCATCTTTATAAGTGCTCCTTTTGATTAACCGGTTAGTTAAATAGTTCGATGCTTGCCGGCCGCAGAAAGGATGCCGGGGCCGACCGGCCGGCGAGATGCTCCCCTTGACAAATATCGTTATAACGATTATATCCGCCGTATGGGCAAGTCGATTCAGGCCGAAATCCAGCAGACCAAGCCTTTTGCCAGCGTGGAGGACGAGGCTCTGGTGGCGCTGCAGCGCACGGCAGACCGCCTGCAATGGCGTTTCAGCGAGCTGCTCAAGCCCTATGGGGTCTCGCCCACGCAATACAACGCCCTGCGCATCCTGCGCGGCGCTGGGGACGCGGGTCGCAGCTGCGGCGAAATGGCCGAGCGCATGATCAACCACGATCCGGATATCACGCGCCTGGTGGACCGGCTGGAGCGCCGCGGCCTGGTAAAGCGGAGCCGCGAGGGGCGCGACCGGCGAGTGATCATCACCCGCATCGCGCCGGCGGGCGCGGAGTTACTCAGCAGGCTGGACCGCCCGGTCGCAGAGTTCAATCGCGAGATGCTGCAGCATCTGGGGGCAGGGCCGCTGCGCACCCTGATCAAGCTATTGGAGTTGGCGCGGGAGAAGGCCGGCTAATTTTTTTGCGCAACATATTCGTGATAACGCCGGTCGAGAAGGTATAACCTTACAGGCCTTCATTTGCGGGAGGGTCGTGTGCTTGCCGCCCCCTGAACGCTTTTTTATCAAGTGGTGAGTTACTCGTTGGAAGCCACGGTTCTGGAGGAACTATGAGCAACGGATCGAGTCAGCATTGGGGGCTAACGGTGTTGCGAGTGGTAACGGGTATTGTGTTTTTCGCCCATGGCGCGCAGAAGGTTTTCGTCTTCGGCTTTCATGGGGTGGCGGGGGCATTTACCGGCATGGGAATTCCCTTACCTGCTGTGACCAGCGCCATTGTTGCGCTGGTGGAATTGCTGGGAGGAATTGCCCTGATTGCTGGATTCCTCACCCGCTGGGCGGCAGCGCTCAATGGCTTCGACATGATCGTGGCCATCCTCATGGTGCACCTCAAGAATGGATTCTTCGGCCCGATGGGCATCGAGCATCCCTTCATCCTCCTGGCCGCCTGCATGACGCTGGCGTTTGTCGGCCCGGGTGCGTTCTCGGTGGATGGAGCGTTGGCCAAGCGCACTTGAGGTTTGTCATTCGGCGAAGATCGAAGGGCAGGATGCGAAAACCAGCCTAGCGCGTCGCGGATTTTCTCCTGCGCTTCGCGCCGCCCGCCGGGTTGCCGAAGACGCGCGCGAAAACTTGGTCAATATTTCTGAGCTGGCGTTTCAGATCAAAGGCCCGCTCGATCTGCCGGCGGGGGACGCGGCGGGCGATGGTCTTGTCTTTCAACACGAGCTCGCGAAAATTCAGCCCATCCCTCCACGCCCGTGTGGCGCGGCTCTGCACCACGCGGTACGCATCCTCTCGAGAAACTCCGTGCTCCACCAGGTCGAGCAGAAGCTGCCCGCTGAACACCAGGCCGTGCGTGCTCTCCAGGTTCGCCAGCATGCGCTTGGGATAGACCAGCATGGTATCCAGCACCTGAGTGGTCTTGTCCAGCAGATAATCCACCAGAACGGTGGAGTCCGGTAGAATCACGCGCTCCACGGACGAGTGTGAGATGTCGCGTTCGTGCCACAGGGGGACGTTCTCCAAGCCAGCCTGGGCATTGGAACGCACCACGCGGGCCAGACCGCTGATCTGCTCCAGGGTGACCGGATTGCGTTTGTGGGGCATGGCGGAGGAACCCTTCTGCTTCTGGTTGAAAAATTCCTCGACCTCGCGGACTTCGGTGCGCTGCAGGTGGCGCAGCTCGGTGGCGATCTTGTCCAGGCTGCTGGCGATCACCGCCAGCGTCGCCAGATAGGC
>CAYOZX010000189.1:5259-7387 GCA_964408515.1 uncultured Acidobacteriaceae bacterium
GCGTGGATGCCGTGCGTGCGTCCGATCATGGGTGTGTCTTTGAATTCCCAGGCACGGCGCTCGAGCACAGCGGCGAGCCTTTCCAGACCGGCGGCAATGATGGTGGAGGCCTGGGTGACCAGGAGGGCCTGCGCGGTGTCCACCACATCGTTGGAAGTCAGTCCATAGTGGAACCAGCGCGCGTGCGGACCCACGATTTCGGCCACCGCGGTGGTAAAGGCGATCACGTCGTGGCGGACTTCGGCTTCGATCTCGGCGATGCGGCCGAGATTGAAATCTGCCCGCTCGCGGATGGCGCGCGCCGCCTCCGTGGGCACCATACCGGCCTCCGCCAGGGTGTCGGTGGCGGCCACCTCCACCGCCAGCCAGGTGCGGAAGCGGTTCTCCTCGCTCCAGATGCGGCCCATCTCGGGGCGGGTGTAGCGTGAGATCAACCTTGGTCTCCCTGCGGCTGCAAGAAATGCGGACAACGGATTGTAAATGCAGGCGAGGCTCGTAGCCAGCCGCGTCGCCTAGGGATAAGGTCGGTTCGGAGCAACCACACCTTCCGCGCCCTACGCCAGCGCGATCACATCGATCTCCACCAGCACGTCCTTGGGCAGGCGAGCCACCTCGACCGTCGAGCGCGCCGGCGGCGCGGCATGGAAAAATCGCCCGTAGACTTCATTCATGGCGGCAAAGTCGCTCATGTTCTTGAGGAACACGGTCGAGCGGACTACGTTTCTTAATCCGCTCCCGGCCGCGGTCAGAATAGCCGACAGATTCTTAAGGACGCGCTCGGTCTGCGCCGCCACGTCTCCGCTGATCACCTGCTGGCTGGCGGGATCGATGGCCACCTGGCCGGAAACGAACACGAATCCGCCGGCCCGGATGGCTTGGGAATAGGGTCCAATCGCCTGCGGACCATCTTGGGTGGAGATCACTTCGCGCATGGAGCCTCCGGAGAAAGTGCAGAACCACCGTTGCAACTGGAATAACGTCGAGAATTAACGCAGATTCATAGTGACACGGTCAACTCCCGGTGGCTATAGGGTGAGGGTGACATTCCTGAATGAGTTGAAACCAGTCGCCAGTCTTTCGTTCGCAGTTCTCAGCCTCTTTGAGGTCGGCCAAACCGTCCGGGGTAGAACACCCCATGGCGGACAAGAGTGTCCGCCCCACATGACTTGGACGTCATGAGCTGCTTTCTCAGATTTTCTGCAGCCGCTGCACGTCGTGCACACCGGGAATCTTGCGTACGCCGTTGACGATGTTTTCCAGGTGCTTCAGGTCGGCGATGTCCAGCACGATGTCCACGTTGGCCTGGCCGTTGTTGGTGCGGGCCTCGATGTTGCGGATGTTGGTTTGGGTGTCGCTGATGACGGCCGTGATCTGCTTCAGCATGCCATAGCGGTCGTCGCAGAACACCGTGAGCTTGACGGGATAGGCGCTGGGCGTTCCGTCCTCCTGCGCCCACTCCACGTCGATGCGGCGCTCCGGTTCGTACATCAGGTTCATGACGTTGGGGCAGTTCAGGGCGTGGACCGCGACTCCTTTGCCGCGAGTCACGTAACCCACGATGGACTCGCCCCGAATAGGATTGCAGCAGCGCGCGCGGTAAACCAGCAGGTCGCCCTGTCCCCGGACCCGGATGGCGTTGTTGTTCTGGTCGCCGCCGAAGACGCGCCGCACGACGCTGGCCAGGCCGCCGGGTTTTTCGGGCTCGGTCTCGGCAGCGGGTTCGCCGGCCGCCGGCGAAAGTTTGCCCAGTATCTGGCGGGCCGAGAACTTGCCGTAACCGATCCCGGCCAGGAGATCGTCGGGCCGGCCTACGCCGTAGTCCGCGGCGATCTTCTGCAACTCTTCGTCCTTGATGTCCTTCAGCGAGACGCGGTACTTGCGCGCTTCCTTCTCGATCAGCTTGCGCCCGATTTCGATGGCGCGCTCCCGCTGATGCACGTTGAGCCAGTGCTTGATCTTGTTGCGGGCGCGGGAGGATTTGACGATGGCCAGCCAGTCCCGGCTGGGCTTGTGCCCGGGCTGGGTCAGGATTTCCACGATGTCACCGCTGTGCAGCCGAAAACGCAGGGGCACCATGCGCCCGTTGACCTTGGCCCCTACGCAGCAATGTCCTACCTCGGTGTGGATC
>CAYOZX010000190.1:0-7313 GCA_964408515.1 uncultured Acidobacteriaceae bacterium
CTGGTATTTTCGGCGTGCAGCACGATGCCTCCGCCCAGGTCCGGGTGGAAGCGGGTGACAATCTCTGCCCACCAGTCTGCGGGAGCATCGCCCGAGCAGGTATCCAGAATCTTCGCCACCCTCTTCGCATCTCCCACGCCCATGATCTGCTGCCCACCGAGCAGGGCAAAGTTGCGCACATAGGAGAGCGGCTGTACTTTGTGCCGCGCCGCGTAAAAGGCGCATGCCGGGCGTCGCAGCCGCTCGACCTCGTCTACCCGCACTTCGTCGGCCTTCCAGCCATTCTCCTCGGCGGCTGCTTCGGCAATCTTTTGTCGAACCCTTTCATCCATCGTGGTTCCTTCCCTGGCTCCTGCACCTGAGCTCAATCCTGCCAGCGCCCACAACAGCAGCATCGACACGGAGCAGCTAGTGATTGTCACTGTTCCCCACCGGCACCGGCGCAGGCGAGACGCTCAACGTCTTCCAGTCCTTCTCCGGGTCCGTATGAAAAACCACGTGCTGCACGTTAGTCGCATCCACTTTCAACCCGGTCACGGCCTGCAAAAAGTCAAAGATCTTCCGGGCTTCGTCGGGCTTGGCCAGGGCAGCCGAGGTGGTGGGGCCATACCCGTCAGGATCAAACAGATCACGGATACGATCCAGCGCTTCTTGATTGGTGGGCGGCCGTCCATGCTCGGCCTGGAAACCCACGTACCAGCCGCGGTATTCCGCGTTGAAATACTTGAAGTTGTCCTCCACCTTGTCATTGTTCAGATTGTGATTGACCTCGTGAGCGACCGTGTTCAGTGAAAGGCGTCTGGCATTATCGTCTTTTTCATCGATGGGGTCATTGCCGGTTGCGATCATGCCCTGGTTGAGATACAAGGTCTTGTCGCCGCCCTGTCCGTAGGTATTTCCGCTGCCCGGCGGGTACGTCTTCCATATGAGCTTGTAGTCCGATTTCTCCCCAAGAAATTTATCGAGTGTGTTGTCGATGATGGCCCGGTCTCCCTGCGCATTGTGGGAGAAACGCGCAATCGTCTTGAGCGAACGCTGTTGGTCGCCAAAAGTCTGCGCCGTGAACCAGTCTTTATGCAGCATCCGGTCGAGGTTGCCCACCGTGCGGGCGTCGGGATAGTTCTTGGCCTGGCTGAGCACGGCGGTCTTCTGGGCATCGGTCAGGGCCTTGAACTTGGGGTCATCGATGAGGCTCTTGAGACTTGTGGCGTAGGCGGGATCGGCATGCGTCGCCCTGAACCCGTCCAAGGCAAGCTTGCGGTCGCCCGCCGAAAGATCCTTCAACGATCCCAGCAGATCGAGCGTCTTCGCCAGTCTCTCCTGGGTAAGGGGAGGATTTGAGGCGAGTGTCTTGAGGACGGTGTCCTTTTCCGCCGGGTTGAGGCTCTGGAATTGCGGACTCTGGTAGACCGTCCGCAATCGGTCAGTGAGCTCCTGCTTGACCGCGGAGGAGTATCCTTCGCTGCCGGGAGGTCCAACGACCGGAGGCTCCTGGGCGATACCTCCAACGCCTCCATATGCGTGGCTACTATCAGCAGGGATTGGACTGCCCGCCCAAGCCGAGGAAAGCATGCCTCGCATGGCTGCCGAGTCCAGGTCCCTCTCCATGCGTTTGGAAGCCACCGATCCGGCGCCACCGCCCGCAGCTTCGCCCGCGGCGCTGCCCGCTGAGGCATCGCCCGTCGTGGGCGGAGGAATCCGAATCTCGAGGCCTGGAGTCAGGGCATTGGGATTGGTGATTTGCGGGTTAGCCGTCTGCAGGTCGTCCGGGGCAATTCCAAGTCGCGCCGCCACCTGCGTCAGCGTGCTTTCGCCGCTCCCGACAGCCGTGGTCGCAACATCACCTTCCTGGCCGCTCCATCCCCCGGGCGCCGAGCCCGTAGCACCGACTCTCATGTCGACACAGCTTCCCTCTGCGAATCCCGCAAGCATTCGCTTGCGCCGCAGCAAGAGACCTTGCCGGACGCAAGACGCCGGAGAGAACCTTGAACATGGCGCGGAAGGCGAGAGGATCCGTTTGCCGAGAGCTTGCGATCCGGATCACCTTCACGGCTTTGCGTCCGGCGCTCAGGTGGATTCGCTTCGCACGTATTATCGGCCGGGACCGCACAAAGTTGTTCCGGTTTAGGTCCGCGCGCTGCACGCATGATTTCCCACTGCCCATTGCCCTCTCGATTGGCCCGCAGCCAGGGATGATCGGTCTGAGAATTCCACACGGTCAATTGGCAACGGGAAATCCTCGGTGACCTCGGTGCCTTGACGCTAATCGATACGCACGTTACCGTGGCTCTGCGGAAAAACTCCGGCCGGCGGAGGTGCGTCCGGCAAATGAGGGCATCTTGGCGCAGCGTCCGATCATTACACTGACCACCGACTTCGGCCTCAGTGACCACTTTGTAGGCACCATCAAGGGCGTGATCCTGGAAATCGCCCCCGACGTGGAGATCGTGGATATCTCTCACTCCGTACAGGCTTTCGACGTCCTGGACGGGGCGCTTACCATCGCCCAGTCCTATGCGTATTTCCCGGCCGGGACGGTACACCTGGTCGTAATAGACCCGGGGGTCGGGAGCGCGCGACGGCCGATTCTTGTAACCAGCGAACGGCATCACTTTGTCGCCCCGGACAATGGCGTGCTCTCCCTGGTTTACGCCCGGGAGCAGCGGCTGCATATCCGGCACGTGACGGCGGAACACTACTATCTGCAGCCGGTCAGCAACACCTTCCATGGACGCGACATTTTCGCCCCGGTGGCCGCCTACCTGGCCAAGGGCGTGGATCCGATGAAGTTCGGGGAGGAGATCACCGATTTCGTTCGCTTCCACGCTCCCAAGCCCAAACCGGTGGACGGCAACACCTTGAGCGGCGTGGTCCTGAAGGTGGACCGGTTCGGCAATCTCGTGACCAATATCACTCCACAGGATGCGCCGCGGCTCTTCGCTGCGGAATCGGCCCGGTTCAAGATTCGCGTTGGCAAGCAGGAAGTCACCCAGATGCATTCCAGTTATTCAGAGGGCACGCCCGGCGAGGTATTCGGCATCCTGGGCAGCATGGGATATCTGGAGATTGCCGCTGACCGGGCGTCGGCAGCGAAGATTGCGGGCGCCGGAAAGGGCAGCGAGGTCTTGCTGGCGCTGGAGGGTGCAGCGGCCGCAGGAAATCGGATCTAGGGGCGGGGCTCGCCAGCCTGGCTGTCCCCGCCCATGGAGACGACAGACCATCGCTGGCGCACTAGGAGGGCTTCACCTTCGGGTGCACGTAGCGGTCAATTTCCGCAGTCCACTTCAGGAAGCGCCACAAGTGGCTGTGCTCCCGCCACATGAACTCCCAGAACTCCAGGAAGCCGATCTGCTGCATTTTGACGCCGCAATAGGTCTCCACGCGCCACAACAGATACGGACTGCGCCATGGGGTGAGCCGGTGGCCGCGAGTGGCATTCCAGAGAAAGCGGAGCATGTGGCGCATGGCTGAGAGTATAGCGCGCGTGGGCGGTCTGACGCGGAAACCAGTGGTCAGGTCCAAGTTCCCGGGGCTCAGCGCCACCTGCTAAAATCCGACTCTCGCTGAAGTCACAGGTTTTATGCCGGAGCAGAAATCCCGCCAGAAGGCCGAAGATCACTATTACGCGGCGCTAGATCTGGTCGCGGAGGGGAACCAGGAAGCGGCCTTGCTGGAGTATCAACAGTCGCTGGCGGCCGATCCGCTCTTCACCGAGGCCATGCACGGCATGGCTCGGACGCTGCAGAATCTGAACCGTCTCGACGAAGCCATCGCGGTGGCCAAGCGCATCGCGGAGATCGATCCCGATGACGTCCTGGCCCATACCAGCCTGTCGGTGCTGTTTCAGAAGAAGGGCATGATCCCGGAGGCGGAGGCTGAGGCCAATACGGCCCGAATTCTGGGCTGGAAACAGCAGTTGAAGAAGAAATAGCCCTCAACTACAGGTCGTACTTCTTCACCAGATGGCGGAAGGAGCGGTAGGAGATCTTCAGAACATCCGCCGCGCGGGTCTGCACTCCGTTGGACTGGGACAGGGCGGCGAGGAGCAGCGAACGTTCGATGTCGGCTACGTACTTCTCCATGTCGATGCCTTCGGGCAGCACTGAACTCTGGCCGACCGGCCCCGCAATCCCGCCGAAGCCCACGCCGGCCGCGGCCGCCCTGGCCTTGGAGCGCTCGGCGGGCAGCTCCGCATGCAGCTCCTCGCCGCTCTCGAGCGCCACCGCCCGCTCGATGGTGTTCTCCAGCTGGCGCACGTTCCCCGGCCAGTCGTAGCCGCAAAGGGCCGCGAGCGAGCCGTCATGGACCCGCAGGATGCTCTTGCCCGCCGCCGGCGCGTATTTCTTGAGGAAGTGGTTGACGAGCAAGGGAATGTCCTCGCGGCGGTCTCGCAGAGGGGGCACGGACACGGGGATCACGCTGAGCCGGTAGTAAAGATCTTCGCGGAAGGAGTTTTCCGCCACCAGCCTGTCGAGGTCCCGATTGGTGGCGGCGATGACCCGCACGTCAATGGGGATTTCGGTGGTTCCTCCCACCGGGCGCACGCTGCGTTCCTGCAGGACACGCAGCAGCTTGACCTGCATGGTCAGGGTCATCTCACTGATTTCATCGAGGAAGATGGTTCCCTGGTCAGCGACTTCGAACAACCCCCGCTTGTTCTGGGTGGCGCCGGTAAATGCACCCTTTACGTAGCCGAACAGCTCGCTCTCCAGGAGGGTTTCCGGGAAGGCGCCACAGTTGATGGAAACGAAGGGCTCGGCGGCGCGCGGCGAGCACACATGCACGGCGCGAGCCACTAGTTCCTTGCCGGTTCCGCTCTCTCCATAAATGAGAATGGTGCTCTGGGTGGACGCCACCGTGCGGATGGTCTGCTTCAGTTTCTCCATCGCCGGACTGGCGCCGACGATGTTGCCCAGGGAGTTGCGCGTCGCGGCATCACGCTTGAAGGCAAAGTTCTGCCGGCTCAGGTTCATCTTCTCCAGGGCGCGGTTGATGGCGAGCTTGATCTCGTCGACCAGCCCGGGAGACTTGCGGATGTAGTCGGTGGCGCCCCCGGCCTTGACCGCCTGCACCGCGGCTTCGTAGTCATCCACGGCGGTGATGAGGATAACGGCCGAGTCGGGCGAAACCTGGTGGGCGTAGCGCAGCACCTCGATGCCGTCGGTATTCGGCATCTTGATATCGGTCACCACGACATCATAGAGCGCGCTGTCCAACTTCTTCTTCGCGTTTTCTCCGGAATTTACCGTCTCCACTTTGTGGCCCTCGCGGCGCAGGGCTATGTCGAGCATCTCGCAACTGCAACGCTCGTCGTCCCAAACCAGAATGTTACCCACGCGTTCCACCTCGGATCCCGGCTGCCGCCGCAATGTCCTTGGGCTCCTGCATCAGGGCGAGGGGCTTGCGCGCCACCTCTCCCGGCACATCCTGGGCCGTGGCCAGCCGCCGCAGGCGCAGGACGAACACACTGCCCTCGCCCAGCCGGGAGCGCGCCCAGACTTTGCCCTCGTGCGCCTGGACGATCTGATAGACAATGGCCAATCCCAGGCCGGTGCCGCCTTCGAATTGGGTCTGAAAGGGCTCGAAAATCTTTTCTACCAACTGGCGGCTCATGCCGGGCCCGGTATCGGCGAAGTTGATCTGCCAATCATCACCGGCCTGCTCCAGGGAAATGGTCAGCACGCCTCCGGTGCGCATGGCGCGGACTGCGTTCTCGCAAAAATTCCAGAATACCTGCTTGATCTTGTCACCGTCGGCCACGGTCAGGGCGCGAGATGGGCTGTAGTCGCGCTGGATGCGGATGCCGGAGTTCTCCGCCACCAGACGGTGCTGCAGCAAGGTCAGAGTGTCTTCCAGCAGTGGCACCAGGTCGACGGCGGCGAAGTGGTACTGCTTGCCCCTCGAGTAGGCGAGGAAGTCGGTGATGATTCCGTTCAGCCGCTCCGATTCGCGGGTCACGATCTGCAGCAACTGGCGGTGCTCTTCGCTCAGCCCGGAGATGGCGGAAAGCATGCTGACCGAGCCGGCAATCGAGGTCAGGGGATTGCGAATCTCATGGGCAATGGCGGCGGCCAGCCGCCCGACCGCGGCCAGGCGATCCTGGATGCGCAGATCCCGCTCCAGGCGGCGGATTTCAGTCAAATCATCGAAGGTATAGACATAGCCGATCGCCCCGCGGCCGGGAACGGAAAGGGCGGTGGCGGTGACCCGCAGCGTCTTGCAGAAGCCGCCGGTGGTCACAAGGCGCACTTCGGCGTGGGCGCGATCCGCTTCCACACCGGGCAGGGGATCGAGAAACAACCCCGCCACCGGCTGTCCCACGAGATCGTTCTCCCCCTGTTCAAACAGCTTCACGGCGGCGGTATTGACCAGGGTGATGAAGCCGTCGAGCCCGGTGGTGATCAGCCCGCCGCTGATGGACTGGATGATATTTTCGTGCAGGGCCTGAAGGTCTTCCAGTGCGCCCCGGGTGTCCTTCAGCTTGACATCGACTTGGCGCAGCTTGTCCGCCAGCAATCCCGCCAGGTAGGCGACGGCGACGTAGCCGAAGAGATTGACGAAGATGACGGCCTGCAGCGCCTCCAGGCCGGGATGCGTGGTCGAATACGAAGGAATCACCCCGTAGTAGGTGAGTTCCAGGACCGTGCCATAAAGGATGAATGCCAGGGCTGCAGTCAGGTAGGCCCAGGTTCTGGGCAGCAGAATGCAGGCCACGATAATGACCAGCGGATAAAGGAAGTTCAGAGAGCTGTCGACGCCGCCGGTCGCGTACACGACCATGGTCACCATCACAAGGTCGGTAATCACCTGAAGCAGCGATTGAACCCGGCGCTCCCGCCAGAACGAGAGCAGGAGAAGGTAAAACAAAGAGATGGTGTACCAGAGGAGAACGATGGTGATGAACAGACGCAGGGGCAGATTGTTGTTCGGGGTGAGCCGGAAAATGGCCAGCTCGACGCCCAGCAGGGAGGTCAGAATCACGATGCGGACTTTGACCAGCCAAGCCAGCCAAAGCCGTTCATCAAACATGGATTGCATGCGATCTTGAATCCCGAATTTCGCGCCCGCCCGGGGGCAAGGCCCACCGTCTGTGCGATCTCACCGGAAAGATGAAGCGATGTTCCGGCGTGGGAGGAAGCCGCGACCGGTTTGTGCCGGTGGCGGCCTCCCGCCCAGTTCTTGATGTCCTACCCGGCCAGCTTGGCGATCATCGAGAACAGCGGCATGTAGAGCGAAATGACGATGCCGCCGATCATGACGCCCAGCAGCCCGATGATGATCGGCTCCAGCATGGCCAGCATGTCCTTGGTGGC
>CAYOZX010000191.1:0-7281 GCA_964408515.1 uncultured Acidobacteriaceae bacterium
GCAACGACGACGACGGATGCCGTTGAACAAGAAGTGCCAGCGGACCAGGTGCAGCCGACAGCTCACGAAGAATCGTTCAAGGAACAGCTGCAGCGCGCGACGATCTCGGGCTTCGCCATGACGCTACTGTCGGCGTTAATGCTCGCGCCCATGACGCTCGTTCGCAGCAGTCGCCGCCAGGAGCCCGTGGAAAATTGGCTGGGGCTTTCGCTTCGGGGCCTTCTCTGTATTCGGGCATGGACATCACTCCTAGACAGTTTAACGCGGTGCTTGGCGAATTGAGGAAAATTCGTGAGCACCTAGAACAACTCCGCAACAGCGTAGCCGCTATACACAATGACAACGAAGCACACCGCGAGAGCGAGCGTAATCAGACCCCACCACCTATCGTAGTTCGCTCCGAATTGCAGGTACCAGAAGCAGTACGGCGAGATCAACAAAGCCGCGATCGTCGTGCACATAGGCAGCAAGTTTGGATGACGGTCGGCACTTGGCTTATGTTCGCTGCTACTACTGGCGCTTTCATAGCTGCCGCCATTTATGCTCACTGGGCGCACATCACCTACGATGAGATCGTGAAACAGACCCCGAAAATTGCGGAAGCTGGAGATGCTGCTAGCGACAGTGTTAAGCAGGCTAAGACTTCGTTCAGACTTGACGAGCGTGGATGGCTGGCAATTGGGATGGTAGCTGCTCCGGTTTTTGCTCCAAATAGCTTTATTAATATCCCCACGAAAGCTGAAAACCTCGGCAAAACTCCAGTTCTGAACGTTAATGCTGTAATATCCCTCTCTTCTGTGAGCGACAAGGAGGCACTTGATCTCTCGCTGAAATACCACTCCGGCACTCTTAGTATTCCAGTGCTCTTCCCAGGCATGTCCCAACCACCTATTTCGGTCCGCATGAATTACAAAGGCTTCCCAATCTCGATTAACGACACAACCTTTCAGGAATTTAGAGGGGGACACCGCGTCTTGGTGTATTATGGACGCGCAACCTACCGCGACGTATTCGATGCCGAGCACTGCATGAAATTTTGTGAGGTAATCCCTTACAACCAGAACCAGTCGCTTGCCGCGCCACTCATTGCAGCCGAAAAGGCTTGTATTGCATACAACGGCATTGATCCTATAGAAACACCATCCCACTAATCCTGTCACGGCTAGACCGCACAGTAGAACCACCCAGCCTTCGGCCTTCATTTCTTCTTGGGGTCTTGGGTAAACCGAATGATCAGGAAGGGAATAAAGACCGCGGCGACCACGGCGAAATGGGCGAGGGCGAGAACCTCTTCGTGAACCTTGACTTGTGCCCTCCACTGGGTTAACAGAACGGCGGCGGGAAGAAACAGGCCAAAGCCCATCACCGTGAGTGCTGTTCCCAAGCCAATGGCCAGGAAGCCCAGCGGGTCGGTCTTGGCGGATCGGCGGCGGGCAATCCGCGTGTATAGCTCGCAGTTGAACAGCAATGCGAATAGCAGCATGCCCGCGGTAGGGCGGCCGTTGAACCAGCCCTCCACTATCACGTCCGCGAAGTCCGCCGGGAAAACCAGCAGCAGCAGGCTAAACAGGAGAGATACGCAAGCGGCCGCTTTGGCAGCATCCCCCAGCCGCATCTTGACAGTGGGCTTTGGCACTCGAGCCAAGGCCGGGGCCGAAGCGCTCATAGGTGTACCACCTTCGCGAATCGGTCCAGCAGAATTTCCGCGCCCAGCGCCAGGCTGAATACGAAAAATGCCAGACTGAGTGAGTCACTCCACGCTCTTTGCGGATCGTCATACATGCCAGAGGATTGCCGGCAGTGCGACTCGATCCACACCGCCACCGCCATGATTCCACCCAGGGCCAGAAGAATGGAACCTACCGCTATGGTCAGGGCCGAGTAGTGTGACTTTTGGAGGTCCCAGATCACCGAGATAGCCAGAATCAGGCTGACGAGGCCCAACTCTCCCCGCCGAAACAGTTGCTTGGCATTCGACTGAACCTTCAACTGGTGTTGATGCGCCCAGATACGCGTCAGAACCCAGGGCACTGCCAGGCCCAATCCAAGGTACAGGGTAATCCACCAAAGCCACTGGGCGGACGTCCAGTCTGCGATCAGTGTGCGGCTATACACAGCGCACCCCCAGAAAACGATTATCTTTCGATTGAAAAAACGGTCAAGTTACCTCTGTCATAGTCTCGAGGGCGGGACAGGTGTTTTGCGGGGCTTAATCCGCAAAATGGGCAGGTCGGGTCCTTGGATAACCCTAAGGCCTTCCCCCCTTTCTCCACTGCGGCGTGAAGGGAGAATTCACCAACCAGCGTACCGGCCCGATGAGCGACCCGATGGCGTCATCCATGTGCCGGAAGTCGATGTGCTGAATGTCGTCGCTGGGCTGGTGGTAGTCGCCATGCAGGCCGTAACTGGAGATGGTCTGGGCGACGACTCCCTTCTTGGCCAGCACATAGTTATCGGAACGGGCAAAAAAGTCCTGTTTCGGGTGGGGATCGCCCACCAGCCGAGCGCCTTGCGCCGCCAGCGCCGGCCCCAGGTTCGTGCGCTCCCAGCCGGTCATCCACAGCGTATCCGGCTTCACTGCCGGATCGGCGCGCCCGAGCATTTCAAATTCCACATTGGCCGCGATTTGCCTCAGCGGCACTGGAGGATGCTCGCGAAAATAGGCCGACCCCAGGCCGCCCCGCTCTTCGCTCCCAAAAAGCGCGAAGATCACGGTTCTCCTGGGATGAGGTCCTGTGCCAAGCGCCCGCGCCAGCTCCAGCACCGCGGTAACACCTGAGGCATCGTCGTCGGCGCCGTTGTAAATCTCGTCGCCGTCTATAGCTTTCCCTATTCCCAGGTGATCGAGATGGGCGGAAAGCAGCACCGCAGACCGGCCCAGCTTTGGGTCTCGGCCCCGCAAAATCCCCACCGCGTTCCAGGTGTACTCGGGTTCGGTGCTCGTCGGGCCGGACAGACTGACGACGGTATTTTCCGGCATGGCCTTGAGCTGTTTGGCAGCCTGCGGACTGATCTCCAGCCACGTAATTTCCTGGCCCAAGCCGTCTGCCGTCTTGTCTCCAATCTTCGGAGCCAGGCGCGGCAATGTCAGCGCTTTTTCGGAGAAGTGGTTAGCGCGTTCCTCGCTGGCGACGGTGATCACGGCCAGCGCTCCGGCTGACTTTACGCTGGATGCTTTCTCCCGCAACAAGCGGCTGTCAGTTCCGAGAATCAGAACTACGGAGTACGGTATCTGCGGATCCTCCTCATCGACATTCACCACCCGCAGCGGGCCGGAAAAGTTTGCCCGCGAGAGGCTGCGGCAGATAAATTCCCGGCCGTAAGTCCAGGTTATGGTCTCGGAATCGTTGGCTCCCCTGCGCAGCTTGAGCACAAGCGGAGCAGTCAGCTTCGGCCGTTGCAGGATTGCTCGTTGAACGTAGCCGTGGTTATCGCCGGCGGGCGCGATCCCGTACGCGCGCAGTTGTGCGGCCACGTAGGTCGCGGCGACGAGCTCGTCGCGGCGATCGCTGCCGCGGCCGCGCAAGGCGTCGGAGGCGAGGAATTCCATATGCGCCCGGATTCAGGCGGCACAAGGTCTCGGCGCTGGCAAGGCATGACTTGACGCCGTGTCTGGCGGGGCTGGATTTCGCTCACGAACAGTCTGCGAAGCTGTGGCAGCGCACAGGAGACCGAACAGTAGGATCGAAGCTACAAAAGTCAAAAGTTGCCGGTTCATCAGTCTCTTGGATGCGAGATCGCATTCGCGGCGAGCAGCGGTCTCGGGGCCTCAGAATAACGCAGGCGTCTGCCTAGAACCTTTGTGTATGCAGGAAGTACATCGCTGCGGCGTGAGGCTGAACGTTGTCTGCTACAATTCTGATACGCCACAGATTGCGGATGCATGCGAGCCAGGCCTTCCTGCGGAGTCCAGAGCGGGTGCCTTTCCGGCGCCGCTGCTGATGGGGCGGATGCCCTCAGCGCCGGGTTCGCGAAAGACGCAGGCCGAATTCTGTCCGACGGGATCGTTGAAGATGCTGGATTTGAGTCGCAAAGGTCGTCTATTCGCTGTGTTTGCGATGCTTTCGATGCTGGCCCTGGCGGCTTCCTGCCGCGGGTTTTTCGTCAATCCTACGCTGAGTTCGATCGCAGTCTCGCCGTCGTCCAAGTCGCTGATCTTGTCGCAGACCCAGCAGCTCACAGCAACCGGCACGTACAGCGATAACGGCACCAAGGATTTGACCGGCAGCGTGGACTGGACAACCTCCAACGCCGCCGTGGCCACGGTCAGCGCCGGTGGTAAGGTGACCGCCGCCTCCTCGCTCGCCAATCCTCCCGGCACCGCCACCATCACAGCCACCTCGGGCGCCATCACCGGCAGCTCCACGATCACGGTCAACACCGGACCACTGCTTTCCATTACCCTGACCACTTCGACCACCAACCCCGCGGCTGGGACCACATTTATCCTGACCGCGATGGGCACTTACTCCGGGAGCAGCACGCAGCAGGACGTCACCAGCCAAGTGACGTGGAGCAACGACAATACCCCGGCGATCAGCCTGAGCCAGGGGAGCGGCAGCGCCACGGCCAGCTCCACCGCCTCCGGTCAGGTGGCTCACATCCTTGCCACCCTGGACGGCGTCAACAGCAATACCTTGATCATCAACGTGCAATGAACCAGGTCCGTTGCATCGGCATTTGCACCGGAGGCGGCGACGCACCCGGCTTGAATGCGGTGATTCGCGCCGCTGTCAAGTGTGCGGTTCTTAAATACCGGTGGAAAGTTATCGGCATTCCCGATGGCTTCGACGGCCTGATCTGGCCGGAAAAGTCCTACGAACTGACGCTCAAGGACGTAAGCGGCATCCTGCCGCGCGGCGGCACCATCCTGGGCACCACCAACCGCGGTAATCCGTTCCGGTACTGCACCATCGAAAATAGCAGGGAAGTCGTCCGCGACATTTCGGACTCGGTCATCGCCAACGCCCGCAAGCTGGGCATCGATGGGATCATCAGCATCGGCGGCGATGGCTCGCAGACCATTGCGCTGGAGCTCTTTCGCAAGGGAATGCCGATTGTGGGCGTGCCCAAAACCATCGACAACGATCTTTGCGCCACAGATGTCACCTTCGGTTTCGACACCGCACTGGCAACCGCCACCGACGCGGTGGACAAGATCCACACGACCGGCGAGTCCCATCACCGCATCATGGTCGTGGAAGTCATGGGCCGCGATGCCGGCTGGATCGCCCTGGAGGCCGGGCTGGCCGGCGGCGCCCACGTCATTCTCATCCCCGAGATTCCCTTCACCATCGAGAACGTCTGCCGGTTCGTCAAGGAGCGCGAGAGCTATGGCAAGCGTTTCACCATTGTGGTGGTGGCCGAAGGCGTCAAGTCTCCTCTTGCCTTCAAGGACAACCGCCGGGCCGGCACGGTCGGAAATGTGATTGGCAATGCCATTGCCGCCAGTGCCAACAAGGAAGTGCGGGTCAGCGTGCTGGGCCACATCCAGCGCGGCGGCTCGCCCACCCCGTTCGATCGCATTCTGGCCACGCGCTTCGGGGTCGCAGCGGTCGATCTGATTGCTCAGGGCGGATTCGGCAAAATGGTATGCCTGCGCAACACCCGCATCGAGGCCGTCGATATTGCCCAGGCGATCGGCCAAATCAAGACCGTCGACCCTCACGGCCAGCTGGTACAAACCGCCCGCGCCATCGGTATTTCCTTCGGAGATTAGGGGCTGAAGGCGAAGCCGGTCTCGCCGCGCCGGTCTTCGCCCCAGTCTTACAGCGACCCGAGGAACGCCACCAGATCAGCTTTCTGCTGTGCGGTCAGCATCAGGTTGAAGCGCTGATTGTAGAAGTTCACCACGTCGGCCAGGGTGGCGGCCGAACCGTTGTGGAAGTAGGGAGCGCGCGCGGCCAGTCCGCGCAGGCCCGGGGTCTTGATCTTGCTCACGTCCTCGCATTTTCCCGAAGTGAGGGCCACTCCAATGTCCGTCGTCTGCACCGACGTCGGCGGGCTCACCGTGTTGCACTGCACGGTGTAGACGGGCAGCCCGCTAATATCCAGTCCCGGCCGCGCGGGAAAGTCGGCAATGCCGATATTGAGCAGCTGGGAAGTGGAGTGCGTGCCCACGTTCGGGGCGTTGTGGCAATTTGAGCAGGTCATGGTCACCGAACTCTTCCCCGGCTGATCATTGAGTCCGGCGACGTCGGTCACTGTGAAGGTCAGGGTGTTGAACAGCGCCTCACCGCGGGCGATCGAGAGCCTCGCCGCCGTCGTGCGATCCTTGCCTCGCAGTCCTCCCCACGGCTGGTACAGGGTAAAGACGTTGGGATTGAAGTTTGCGACATCGTCGGGATCATTGATCCCGGCAAAAAACGGCTGCAATGAGAGATACTGCGCTCCGCCTGTCGCGCCCCTCGCGGTGAGCCGGCCCGCGGCGTTGTCCCGCTCTTGCGCCGTGTAGAAACCCGTCTCCAGGGCCACGATGGCGTCGAGCTGCGCGGAAGAGGGCGGCAGGGTCGCTTGCTGGTGTAGGGTGGACGCACCCGAGGCCTGATCCCGCAAGCTCTGAGTGAGCGTTTGCCCGGGCAGGCTGCGGCGCCCGTCCCACATCACGTTGGTGATGAAGGCCAGATTGGTGGCCGGCAGCGGCCGCCGGAACATGGCTGGCGTGGCCGCCGTGGTTTCCGGACAAGATTGCGGATCGTCGATGCTCACGATGGAGAACTCCGCATTGCCGGGCGTTCCAAAGGGCATACGGATCAGCCCTTTCTGCAGCAGCAGGCTGAACGAAGATGCCCGCGCCGCCAGCGTGGAGACGTCCGCGCTGGGACAGTTGGCGCCGTCAAAGGCAAGGAAAATGGGATCGCTGCCGCCGCTTGCCAGAAACCGTTGCGCCAGGCTGGGTGGAGTAACACTCCATCCGTCCGAGGGCGTGTGGCAACTGGAGCAGGTGCGGCCGTTGATACCAAGGGTCTGAAAGAAGGGGTTCGTAAGGTCAATGAAACCCGCGGTCGAAACCGTCGATGAGTAGCCGCTGGCGTCAGGCAACACCAGCGGGGTGGGAATTCGGGTGGGATCTTGATTCTTCGGAAGGCCTGCTGCGCTCTCTGCACGCGCCTGGACCATCGGCACGGGAATCTCGAAATCAGTCAACCTCTGGCCCGCCACGGGAAGACAAAGAAAACCGATCAGCAGCGCGAGAAGCGGGCTCAGCGAAGCCGGCCTACCAAACCTTGAGGGTTTCAGACGACGTACGGGGTCTTGCATTTTTAGGCGTTCTCCTGGGGT
>CAYOZX010000192.1:0-7275 GCA_964408515.1 uncultured Acidobacteriaceae bacterium
GATATACGTCCACTGGGTCAGGTAATCAGCCGCGCTGTTACCTGGCCTCCGGCAAAGCAAATTCGGCCACTTCGTAACTTGTGAGCCCCTCCGCCGGGCATTAACCTCATTGTGGTTATGTGGCCACATTCTCTCTTGTTTTCCTCCGACGAGAAGACCGCTCAGGCCCTGACGCAGGCCCTCCACGAGCTCGAATTTGAGGTGGAAACCTGTGCGGAAATTTTCACCGCGGTAGAAAAGATCACCAGTCGCGGCTATGAGGTCGTGGTTTCGGACTGGCACGAAGGGCTGGAAGCTGCCTTTCTGCTCAAGACCACACGCGAATTGAAAGCCAATCAGGCGGCCTTCACCATCGCCATTGCCCACGCCAGCGTAGCCGCCGCTGCCCGGGAAGCGGGAGCCGACCTTGTTCTCAGCCGCCCCCTGGCGCCGCAGGAGGTGAAGTGCGCCCTGCTGACCTGCGATCCGTTCCTCGAGCACATGCAGAGCTGGCTCCCCCGGAACGAGGTTCCTGTCGTGACCCCCTCGCGGCCGCGGATGCCGTTGCCGTCCATCGCTCAGACGGGCGTAGGGCTGTCTCAGAAGCTACGTGCCTGGCCCTCCCCGCCTTCTCGCAAGCCGGTGGAATCGGTCGAGCCCGTCGTCCCCGCCGCTGAATCCATTTTTCAGGACGATTTGCTGTATCAATCCCATTGGTGCATGCCATCTCCGGGGCGGGAACCCAGCTTCTCGTCAGCCGCTCCCCTGACGGGGCGCAAAGCCACCATCAGGCTTCTGCCTAGCCTGGCGATCGCCGTAGCCTTCCTCTCCGTGGGTTACGTTTTCAGCGAGCCCTTGCGCGGACAAGGCACACATTCCGTCGCCCAGCTGTGCGGCCGCGTGCTGCAGCGAACCCACGCCTGGCTGAATCCCGCTACCGTGCAGGAGTCGCATCTGGGTGCTGTCCAGATCGCAGAGGACCGCGCCAGCCGGCCAGCGCGTCCGGGATGGAATGACCCGCGCATTCGCGTGACTCCCGCGCCTGATCCCTACCGGAGGCCCGCGCCTGTCAAAGGAACCCAATCGGCGGCGGCGCTTCACGTCGAAGCCTCGGAGCCCGCGCCGCAGTCTTCCTCAGCCGCAACCCAAGTCCGCATTCCCGACAGTCTGCAGAACCCCGTGCAGAACGCGACCATGCGCAACGTTGCTCGCATCACTCCCTCCTTG
This sequence comes from uncultured Acidobacteriaceae bacterium, assembly GCA_964408515.1. Classification (GTDB taxonomy): domain Bacteria; phylum Acidobacteriota; class Terriglobia; order Terriglobales; family Acidobacteriaceae; genus CAYOZX01. The sequence goes on from CAYOZX010000192.1 coordinate 1,207, forward strand.
CTGGCAGCCCTGGAACCGGTAGCCCTGTCGGAGGACATTTCCCGCCAGATGCTGCTGGAGAAGGTTCTACCCAGCTACCCGGAAGAAGCGATTCGGGCGCGTTTGCAGGGACCGGTTGTCCTGCAGGCCTGGATTGGCCGCGACGGCACAATCCAGGACGTCAAGCTGCTTCGCGGCTCGCTGCTTCTCGGGCAAGCTGCCTACCAGGCCGTGCGCCAGTGGCGCTACCAGCCCTACCTGATTAACGGACGCGCCGTGGAAGCGCAAACCCTGGTCACGGTGGATTTCAAGCTGCCCTAAGCCATAGAAGTACTGCCTAATGTTTTCCCATGCGGACTTCGCCCATCCCTGGCGCCGCCTGCACTGGGGGAGGATTTCCTGATAATCCCTCGCCGTCTCACCGGGGCAGCCCCGGAATCCCCCCATCAACCATTTCACAACTTTTTACCTATTTTTACGGTGGTTTGACACTGAATCGGCTGGGTTTGACTATGTTGAGTGCGGTTCGGAGCCGTCCGCACCTCGATGTCACAAAAATCCAAACCGCGAGACGCAAAAACCCGGCTGATCCTGACGCTGGAGCTCGCCGTTATCCTGCCTGCGGCGGCGCTTGTGTTTCTCAGTGCCTGGCACGTCATACATATCCAGCGCGACCGGCAGATCGAAGCCGCAATCCAGCGCGATTTCAGCCAGGTGCTGGCCATCTCTGAAAAGCAGATCAATCATAAGGCGTCCGAGCTCATAGACGACGTTCGGGCGGACCTGCCCTCTCCCAGCCAGGCCTGCAGCCCCGCTTTTGAAAAGATTCTGGCGGCCCATCCCTATGCCGCGCACATCTTCATTTTCTCACCGGAAAGAGGAATGGTGTTTAGCTCCCAGCCCGGCCGCTTGCGAAGTGACGATGCCTTCGGCAAAGAGAGCGACAACCTGAACAAGATGTATGAGGGCTGGCTGAAGATGGAATTCGCTTCCTTTTCGGAAAAATTAGAGCACAACGCCAAGAAGGGCGATCTCTACCACTTCGACTCCGAGTGGTCGGCGCGCGGCGATAAGCACGTGTATCAGTCGGTGGCGATGTTCTTCCTGAGGGACGCCAAGGGCTCTCCTGCGATCGGAGGAATCGCCTTTGATGCCGAGTATCTGAGAGACCAATTTTTCCCTCAAATGCTGGACGAGGTGATCAGCCGCAACGCCACCGATGCTCAGACCGGCCACGCAGTCATGATGCTGCGCGGCAAGTACGAATCCGCGGCTCTGGCGCAATCCAGCGGCTGGGATGGCGGCGCCCCGGAAGTGGAACGCAATCTGGAGGGGGCATTCTCCGGCTTGACGCTGGCCATCAAGCTGCGCGGCACCACCGTCGCGGCAATCGGCGAACGCATTGCCCGCATCAGCTTTCTCACTCTCGCCGCCCTTTCCCTCGTCCTGGCTGCAGGCATCTTCATTACCTACCGCAACGTGAGCAAGGAGATGGCGCTGGCGCGGTTGAAGTCTGATTTCGTTTCCAATGTTTCCCACGAGCTGCGTACGCCCCTTTCCCTGATCCGGCTATACGCTGAAACGCTGGAGATGGGACGCATCACGAGCCCGGAAAAGTATCAGGAGTACTACCGCATCATTCGCAAGGAGAGCGAGCGCCTGAGCGCGCTTATCAACAACATCCTGGATTTCTCGCGCATCGAGGCCGGACGCAAGGAGTACGACTTCCGCGAGACCGACATGCGTGAACTGGTGCGCCAGACGCTCGATTCTTACCGCTACCAGATCGAGCAGAACGGCTTCCAGTTTGAGGAGAAGATCGAGGAAGTACCGCCCATGCGCGTCGACCGCGAGGCTATGGCCCGTTCCCTGCTCAACCTGGTCAACAATGCCCTCAAATATTCCCAGGACCGCAAGTACATCGGCGTGAATCTTTATCGCGACAACGGCTCGGTAAAGCTGGAGGTCGTGGATCAGGGCATCGGCATCCCCGATCAGGAGCAACACAAGATTTTTGAAAAGTTCTATCGGGTAGGTGACCCCTTGGTGCACAACACCAAGGGAAGCGGCCTGGGACTATCTCTGGTGCGGCACATCGTGCAGGCGCATGGCGGAGAGGTCTCGGTCGACAGCGTACCCGGCCGGGGGAGCAAGTTCACCATCGCACTTCCGCTGAAACCGCCCTCGGAGATCGTGCATCCAGTGGAGCAGCAGCCGGCCCAGAGAGAGCTATGACCAGAATCCTGATTGTCGAAGACGAACCCAACATGGTGGCGGGCTTGCGCGACAACTTTGAATTCGAAGGTTATGACGTCATCACCGCCCCCGACGGTGTGGCCGGTCTGGAACGCGCTCTGAACGAGTCTCCTGATCTGGTCATCCTGGACGTGATGATGCCGCGCATGAGCGGCCTGGACGTCTGCAGGCAGCTCAAGGCGAAGCGGCCGTCGGTGCCCGTCATCATGCTCACCGCCCGCGGCCAGGAGGTCGACAAAGTCGTGGGCCTGGAACTGGGCGCCGACGACTATGTCACGAAGCCCTTCTCCATACGCGAGCTGTTGGCCCGCGTGAAGGCTGTGCTCCGCCGCGCCAAGACCCTGCCCAAGGAACAGGAAAGCTACTCCTTCGGCGACGTGCAGGTGAATCTGCGCAGTTGCCAGGTCTCGCGCCGCGGCAAGGAACTGGATTTTTCCTCCAAGGAATTCGACTTGCTGAAGTTTTTCCTGTGCCATCCCGGCGAAACCCTGAGCCGCGACCGCCTGCTCGAGGAGGTGTGGGGTTATGACCGCTTTCCCACTACTCGCACCGTGGACGCGCACATCGTGCGCCTGCGCCAGAAGGTTGAACCCCGGCCGGAGGAGCCGCGCTTCATTTTGACGGTGCACGGAACCGGCTACAAGTTTGTCGGATAACGGAGATGAGCGTGCCTGAGTTCAGCAAAATCCGCGAGACGCCCCTGAACCCCGCCGTCTTTCCGACCGGTCCGCAGCCGGTGGAATCACGGTCAGGCCGTGTCGATGACTCCCTGCTCATTCGCCAGGCGCAGCAGGGCAATACTGCCGCCTTCGAGGAGCTCGTGCGCCAGTACGATCGCGCCGTGCTACGGCTGGCCGTGCACCTCACCGGCTCGCAGGAAGACGGGCAGGACATTTATCAGGAAGCCTTTCTCCGCGCCTATATCAATCTTGCCCGCTTCCGCTTCGAATGCTCTTTTTACACCTGGATCTATCGCATCGTGACCAATCTCTGTCTCGACCATCTGCGCAAGAAGCATTCGCGCGGGAGAGACCTTACGGTAGCCATCAGCCCTCCCGATGGCGAGCCGCACGACGATTTGCTCGCGCGCATGCCGGACCGTCGGCCCTCGGCCAGTCCGGAGCGCAGCTTCGCGGGGCGGGAGCTTCGGCAGACGATCATCCACGCTCTCAGCCAGCTTTCGCCGCGTGAGCGCATGGTTTTCGAGCTGAAGCACTACCACGGCATGAGGCTGCGCACGGTCGCCGGCATGTTAAACACGACCGAAGGCACCATCAAGAACACCCTTTTCCGCGCCACGCACAAGTTGCGCCTGCGTCTGGCCGAGGTTCGCTAGCCTGGATTTGCTCCAGGACCTGAGCCGATCGAAGACGCTGCGGGCGCAAGATCGCGCCCTGGATGAACACTGTCCCCCAGTTTCCCTCCAGGAACTGGTGTTGTAAGGTAGCTCCATGTCAGCGCGCTCTATCCCGCGCCGCAGCGAGTCAAACGCCGTGGTTCAGCCGCGACTTCTGACCATTCCTGAAGGCTGGTTCACGATGGGGTCGGCGTCGGGACAGGACAATGAACGTCCCCTGCACCGTGTCTGGGTGGATGCCTTTCTGCTTGCCGCCTGTCAGGTCACGAACGCGGACTACAGAGATTTTCTGGCGGCAACCGGCGCCGCGCCCCCGCCTCTGTGGAGCGATGCCAATTTCAGCCATCCCGCTCACCCGGTCGTTGCGGTCTCCTGGTTTGACGCCACGCGCTACTGCGAGTGGCTGAGTGAAGCCGGCGGCGGGCGTTACCGCCTGCCCACCGAAGCCGAGTGGGAACGGGCCGCGCGCGGTGGCCTGGAGCAGAAGCTATATCCCTGGGGCGACGCGCCACCGTCATCCCTGGTGGATTATGAGAGGCGCTGGCGGAACGGTCCCGAGCCAGTAGCAAAGTACGCACCCAACTCCTTCGGCCTGTTTGATATTTGTGAGAATGTGCACGAATGGTGCAGTGACTGGTATGAAGCTTCCTACTACGCCGTCTCGCCGGAGCGTAATCCCGGAGGACCGAACCAGGGAACGCGGCGCGCTTCCCGCGGGGGGTCGTGGAGGCATCACGTGAAGGTGAGCCGTTGCGCTGCCCGCTCCAGCATCCCCCCGGATTTCCGCTATGCCGACTATGGCTTCCGCGTCGCCCGCGATCTGTAGTGCCTCGTCGGGTTCACGAGGGTGCCAGGGCCTCAACGGCGCACGCCGCACCCGCTTATCCCCGTTTCCCCGCTCTCGCCAGGGAGCGGAAGAGCATGTTCACCAGCGCCAGAACAATCGCTCCCACAAATGCCGCTCCGAACGAGTCAACGTGAAATCCGGGCACGATCGCCGATGCCAGCTCGATCATGGCCGCATTGATCACCAGCCAGAACACGCCCAGACTGAGCAGAACCAGGGGAAAGGTAATGATCTTCAGAAACACTCCCAACGTAGCGTTCACGAAGCCGATCACCAGAGCTGCGATCAGCGCAGCCAGCCAACCGTTGACATGAAAACCCGGCACCAGGCGGGCGACGAGCCACAGCGCCAACGCGCTTAACACCCAATTGAGCAGATGTCTCATGGCGTCTCCGCTAAAGCCGTGACTATAGACTCAGTTCCCATCCGGCGCAACGGGGAGGCTTTGCCAGACACCAAGCTCACAATTTCTTTTCGTATTCGATCAGCGCCATGCCGAAGAAGTCCGAAACCCTTCCTGATCGGCGGTAGCCGTGCTTCTCGTAGAATCGCATCGCGGCGCTGAGCGGCGGAGTCGTGTTCAGCGTCACTTTGGCGCAGCCGCAGCAGCGCAACCAATCTTCAATGGACGCCAGCAGCTTCGCGGCAATCCCTTTCCCGTGCCACTGGGGCAGGACCGCCATGCCGCGCAAGTGCCCTGTCTCACTGGCTCTCGAAGCGGCGATAGTTCCCACAACTTCTCCGGCCACCGTCGCAACCACAGTGCGCATTTGTTTAAGCCGCATCTGGATCGTCTCAGGCGTCAGCACCGTGTCGGTGTAGGCGGCGGGAGTGTACTGATCCCGGTACGGTAGGAAAGCCGCAGCCAGGCAGTGGAGAATGGCGGGCCCGTCGGAAGCCCCGGCGGAGCGGATTTCGACTGCGGCGTTACTGTGGCTGGTTGCCAATGACGCGGCCCCCAAAGATGACGAAGCCCATTCTAACCACCGAGACTGAGGGGGGCAGGCATCAGCCTATCCGGCTTACTCCTGGCGGACACGGTCCCGGACATGACTGCACTGGGATCGGTGCAAATCTCGCAAATCTCACCTCCGGGGAAGCGAATTGCCGCGAACCAAATAAATCTCTTCAATACGTCTCATAAGGTTTTTTAATTTAACCGCTCGCGCAGCGACTGATATGCTGATGTTTGCGAGCTACCTGTAACATCCCCACTTCAAAATAGAGGGATACTCACAACCAAGGAGATTCATGTCGAACGAACTACGCAACTTTCTGGCACTGTCCTACAGCGAATTGGAAGAGCTGAACCTGAAAGCCAAGGAGCAGCGCAAGAACCGCGTGGCGGTGCACAAAGTCCAGGAGGAACGGCTCAAGTATCTGACCGACGAGAAGCGGATCAAGGCGGTCACGGTGCTGTTCAGCGACCTCGAAGGCCGCCTGCACATGCTGGATTACGACAAGAAATTCCTTATCAAGAGCTGGGACAACCTGACGTTTGACGGTTCCTCGATTCGCGGCTTCACGGCGCAGCGCGAGAGCGACCTCCGGCTGGGCATCGACTGGCCATCGTTTTATTGGGCGCCGGCGGATTTCTTCGGCGCCGGCAAGGTGCTGGTGTTCGGCGACG
>CAYOZX010000193.1:0-7251 GCA_964408515.1 uncultured Acidobacteriaceae bacterium
AGCGGAATGCCGCGCTTGAATTCGTGAGAGTCCCAGCCATAGCCGATGCGAGTTTCAGGTCTCAAGTGTCGTGCTTCGTTCTGGTCGTCGGTCATTTGTCGTTTGGACCGGGCCCGTAGGCGGCCGCTACGAGGCTTTCAGAAAAAACTCAGCCAGTTCCATGTCCGCCGGGGTAGTAATTTTGATGTTGCGCGGCGAACCCATCACGACCGCCACGGGATGTCCCGAGCGTTCGACCAGGGAAGCCTCGTCGGTGCCCAGGAAACCGTCCGCCGCCGCCTCATCGAAGGCCTTCCTGAGCACGGCGTAGCGAAAACCCTGCGGGGTCTGCGCCATCACCACCCGCTCGCGCGGGATGGTAGCGGTGATCACGGCTCCCTCCGCGGTCCGGTCGACCTGCTTGATGGTATCCATCGCCGGCATGCCAGCGATGGCAGCGCCGTACTTGCGCGCGGCTTGGATCACCTCGTGAATGATTTCCGCGGTGACCAATGGACGAACCGCGTCGTGCACCAGCACGAGATCGTCCGGCGCCGCGCTCACCGCCACCAGCGCGTGGGCCACGGACTGCTGTCGATGTTCACCGCCTTCTACCAGCTCAATGCGTTTCCGCGAAAGATCGGGCTGCTCCCTGATGCGGGCGTGAAATCCCGCGATCTCATGGGCGCGCAGGGCCACGTAAATCTCGGCGATCTCTTCACTCGCCGCGAACTTACGCAGGGTGTGCACCAAAATCGGCGTGCCCCCAAGTTCGGAAAACTGCTTCGAAGCCGCGGGCTTTCGGCCTTTCGCATCGGAAGCGGGGGCCATGCGCGTGCCCAGGCCGGCCGCGGGAATAATGGCTACTACCTTCATCGCGGGCTGTAAGTATACGGGCCGTGGCGAGCGAGTTTCAAATGCCAGGCCACCAAGGCCGCTCCGCAACCCTGGCGGCGGCCGTGCTCCATCGATGGCCGGGACGCTCCTTTACAGGATTTCCTGTACGACGTTTTTCCCGCTCCGGGAAGTTCTTGCCGGCCACATTGCAGGGTTCTAAAACGCTAAGTGGCTTTCCGGATGGATCTTATAGAGGGCCAGATCGGCCCTTGAAGTGCATCCCAACAGGTCAAGACTTCAGGGGCGACCATGGTACCACCTGGAATCACGAGCGGGGCGCCGTCCGGTGAGTCTTCCTGGTTCCGGCTGATGGCCTTTTGTTTCCTGGCGGTAGTTGCGGCTGCACTGTGCTTGGGCGCGCTGCTGGTTGGCGGCTCCGTCTTGTGGGCGGGCGCTCAGTCTGTTCGGGAGAGCGAAACCCAGGCGCAAGGCTCGGCTGCAGAGGCGGCTGAGTCCGAGCCGATCGACGACAACCTGGGAACCGGCGGGAGTTTCACCGGCGTCATCACCGATTCCAAGTGCGGCGCCAGGCACTCTATGAATTCGGACAAGACCTCCGCGGATTGTGCCCGCTCATGCGTGCGCCACGGGGCACATTATGTGCTGGTCGAGGGCGAGCAAGTCCGTACCCTGCGGGGCAAGGCTACGCAGGTGGAGAAAGTGGCGGGCGAGCGTGTGAGGGTCGTGGGCAGGCTCGCCGGTGACATCATTCAGGTGAAATCAGTCGTCGCCGACTAAGTCGGCCGCGGGTGCGCCCGCTTTGAACCTCGCACTCCTATTCTGCCGGGCGCTCAATCATGACCGGCTGCGGCTTCTTCGCTTCCCCGCTCGGGACTCCCGCCACCGGCACCGACGGCGCCGCCGGCACCGCGCTCACTAATGGACGCGAGTCGCTGCGCATTCCACCGCGCTCGTCCCACTTGCCGAAAATCATTTTTCCCGCCGTGGTCTGCAGGACGGAGGTTACGGAAATATCGATGGTCTTGCCAATCATCTTCCGCGCATTGTCAACCACGACCATGGTGCCGTCATCGAGATAGGCTACGCCCTGGTTGTACTCCTTCCCTTCTTTCAGGATGAAGACCTTCATGCTTTCGCCGGGCAGCACGATCGGCTTCAGCGCGTTCGCCAACTCATTGATGTTCAGCACCTCCACGCCCTGCAACTGCGCTACCTTGTTCAGGTTGAAGTCGTTGGTGATGATCTTGCCCTCATACAGCTTGGCCAGCTCAATGAGCTTCAAGTCCACTTCGCGAATCGCGGGAAAATCATCTTCCACGATCTGAATCTGCAGGGTCGCCACCTTCTGCAGCCGCTGCAGGATATCCAGCCCGCGGCGCCCACGGTTTCTCTTCAGCGAGTCAGCCGAATCCGCCACCAGCTGCAATTCGCGCAGCACGAACTGCGGAGTGACGATCACGCCGTCAAGAAAGCCGGTTTCCGCGATGTCGGCGATACGGCCGTCGATGATGACGCTGGTGTCCAGAATCTTGTAGCTCTTCTTGGCCTGCTTCTCGCCCCCAAATAGCCCTCCGAACGCCGCCAGATTCAGCAGCTCGCCCTTGTTGGCCCCTACCACCAGGCCCACGTACGCCATCAGCAACATCACCAGAAGCTGCAGGAAGCTCTGGGTACGCCCGGGAATGATGCTGTTGCGAATGACCAGGGCAAACAGGTAAGCGCCGAAGATGCCGAGCACGCTGCCGATGGCGGCGCCGATCAACCGTTTCAGGCTGACCCGGCGCAGCCTCCACTCAAACAGGATGATGGCCAGGCCGATGAATGCACCCACGGCTGCGTCCCGCGTTGAAGACAGGTTGAAAGGTGCGATCAGATAGCAGGTAACAGTAATGATTAGAACAAACAAAAAACGAATCAATGCCAAGTCCACCGACGGACCTCCCCGGAAGCTCTTCCCGCACCGCACACCGCGGTCAGAGTTCCCGCACTGGCCGCCCCGACGTGCTATGCAGCGCCAGTGATCTGTAAACGGAGCCTATGAATGGAAATGAAAAGCGCTCCGGCTTTCCCCGTCTTTGTCATCCGGCACGGGGACCCCAACAAGTTAGGAAAAGTATATACCCGCCGCAAAGTGCGGATTCGGCAGGGCTGGCAAAACTGCGTCTGGCCGCGCATTTCGGCTGCTTCGCTCTTCTTCGCACTGCTACACTGGTTCGCCATGAAAGCTCTTGTCATCAGTCGATTAGGAGGTCCCGAAGTTCTGCAGGTGGAGCCGGTGGCAGACCCCAGCCCCGCTCCGGGGAACGAACTCGTCGATGTGCAGGCCGGAGGACTGAATTTCGCCGACATTATCACCGTCCGGGGCGGATACCCGGGCACGCCCCCGCCTCCATTCGTGGCCGGACGGGAATTCTGCGGCATTCGTGCGCGCGATCAACAGCGGGTGATGGGTTACGCCCAGTGGGCGGCATTTGCCGAGCGCGTCGCGGCCTCCCCCTTTCTGTTGTGGCCGGTTCCTCAGGCCTGGACCGCGGAAGAGGGAGCGGCATTCCCGGTTAACTATTTCACGGCTTACTTCGCGTACTGGAAAGCGGGGTTGCTGGAACCGGCGGCCGGCTCCGGGTCGCGTGTGCTGATTCATGCTGTCGCCGGAGGAGTGGGAACGGCGGCGGTCCAGATCGGAAAGCTGCTGGGCATCGAGATGTACGGAACTGCCTCCTCGGAAGAAAAATTGGCGCGCGTGAAAGCGCTGGGCTTGCAACACGGAATCAACTACAAACAGCACGACTATGAAGAGGCTGTCAGGGAGCTCACTCACGGCGAGGGTGTCGACGCCGTGTTTGAAATGTTGGGTGGCGAGCATACCACCAAGAGCGCGCGCTGCCTGCGCGATTTCGGTCGCGTGATTGTGTATGGCGCTGCCACCGGAAAGCGCCCGGAGCTCGACCCGCGCGTCCTCTACAGCAAGGGCAGCAGCGTGCACGGGTTGTGGCTGACCTATCTTTCCGCGAATCATCGCCTTATGGCAGAGGCTTGGGAGCAGCTCTCCACCTGGACGGCAGCGGGCCACCTGAAGCCCGTCGTCGGTCATGTCTTCCCTCTGGATAGCGCGCAGGAAGCGTACCAGTTGCTGCTCGAAGGCAGAAATTTCGCCAAGGTCGTGTTGAGGATTTCTTGACCGCGGCCCCCGGCGCAACAAGACAAATGCCGCTTGTGTGGCCTGGATGAGCGCGCACGCCCATCTGCTAACAACGTCTCTTGCCCAGCGTCCAAAGATATGGTTGCGAGACGTATCGCAGGCGGAACTTTTCGACCGCAGGCGCCGTATCTGGCAATGATGAGAAACCGGGCGCGAACCACTGCCCGGCAATTGAGATGTTCAGGGGGTTAAGGGACCGGCTCACTCACGGTTTGGCGGCCAGGTGAGCGCGATCCCTTCCGGCAGAGAGTTCCGGACCTTGCGGCCCGATCCTCTTTGCTTAACCCCGCGGCTGCATTGTAGACCTTCGGCAGTGAAACGCAAGATTTTCCTGGCGAAGACCTGTCCAGGCCGCCCAGAACCGGTTCCCGACGTTTCGGGAAAAAAGGAGCTTCATGAAAGTGACCGGCATCTCCCGAGGCTTGCTGCTGGGACTGGCTTTAACGCTGGCAACCAGTGCTTTTGCCGCTAATAAGGGCTCTGTGCAATTCAACGATCCTGTAACCGTCAACGGAAAGCAGGTCGCCGCCGGGGAGTACAACTTAACTTGGGACGGTAGCGGACCCAACGTCGAACTCAACATCCTGAAGGGGAAGAACGTGGTCGCCACCGTTCCCGCACGCATGGTCGATCTGGACCGCGCTGCGGCAACGAACTCGATTGTGACTGTCAGTGACGGTGGTCAGAAGTCGCTCACCGAAATTCGCTTTTCGGGCAAGAAATTCGCGCTTGCTGTCGGATCGGAGTCCGCTAAAGCAGAACCGGGCGGGAGCAGATAGAGCAAGAGTCCACTGAAGAAAAAGAAAAAAAACGATCAAAGAACGAACCAAGGGAGGCAGGTTGCCTCCCGTTTTTTCTACGAATTTGCATTCCAACACTCTATGCGAGTGTCACTAATCATTCTGAACGAGAACAGAATTGCGTGGGGAAAGTATACGAGCGAGTAAATCCCCCTTCCCCTTGTTTCTATCGGCCCGGCTTCTTCTGCGCCTTCGCCGTCCTCGGGGGCGCGTGCGGTTCTTTATCCGCCGCGAAGTTCAAGCTCAGGTATTCGACGAAGGCATCTCGATCGGCGGGATCGACCACCGCGCCCCACTTGATCATTTTGTCCAATTCTTTCGTCCACGCGGCTTTCCCCAACCGCTGCTGCACGATGATGCCCGAGTCATGGCACTCCAGGCAGGCTGTCTTCAGTTTGGCCTGCAGCCGTCCGGGCGGCAAATCGGGAGACTGTGCGCGTAACCCCGTGAAGCATGCGAGCGCCAGGGGTAAAGCCAGCCATAGATCACGACTGGACATGGATTTGCACCCGGTCAATGACGTTGATGAGATAACCGCTGGGGTTCCACTGCACCGAATCCGGCTGCATGCGGCCTGCGCTATCGCTGGCGCGAGACATGATGGTGTAGGCAGCTGCCTTCGGCGCGCTCCAAGAATAACTCCACATTTTCCACGCGTAGCGTGTTTGCTCTTTACCAAGCTGCGCAGTTTGCCAGGTCGCGCCCGAGTCGGTCGAGACCTCCACCTTCGTGATCTGTGCTTCACCCGCCCAGGCCACACCCTGAACATGCACGGCGCGGGATTTCATGCTCGCACCGTCACGCGGGCTCACAATCAGGGACTTCACGTTTAGAGCTGTCGCGGGATGAGTGTCCTCCACCTTCACCGCTTCGCCAGGCCTAAGCGGCTGGTTTGGCATGCGGTACCCAGGGCTCATGAAATTGCCCTCGAATTCTTTGTCCAGCACCCTGATCTCCGCCAGCCACTTGCATGAAGCTGCCCCGATCCATCCCGGCACTAATGCACGCGCCGGAAATCCATGATGTTTGGTCAATGCTGCTCCGTTCATGTGCAGGGCGATCAGCGTGTCTTCATCGGTGGCTTTCTCGATCGGAATGCTGCGAATAAACGCCGGCACTTTCCCTGGTACCTCGTCCAGCCCGCGGAACATCACATGTTTACCGGTCGGTTTCACTCCGGCCTGTTTCAACGCGTCCCGCAGGCGCGGCCCGCTAAAACGGGCAGTCCCGACCGCACCCTTTTCCCATTGCACTCCTGGCACGTGCGGTACGGCGAACGCCCGCCCGTTCCCGGCGCATTCCAGGGTGTTGATGACGGAGTGCTGATCCATTTTGGTGAGCCCCGCAAGGGTGAGGGTCAGCGGCTTCTCCACTTCCCCATCGATGCTGAGCCGCCACTCGCCGGGATCCAAGGTACTGGGCTCGTGCATGTGATTGCGGACAAAGAAGTGTTCCATCGGGGTGATGAGCGAGTTCGCGTATTCAGCGGGCATCTCCAAATCTAGAAAACGGAGCGACCGTACAATCATTCCGTCCTTGCCGGGAACGCTGGGACTCGCGTCTTCCGTTCCCCAGCCAGGCAGGGGCCAACCCGCTCCGCTAACCCCAAGGGCGGCCGAAGCTCGCAGCACAAAATCGCGTCGCGAAATCATGGTTCTGTTCGAACCGAAATCCTACTCCCGTGCACCGTTCTTATTCAAACTCGCTGTTTTGGAAAAGCAGAATCAGGCTCTTTGATCTGGAAGTGACGAGCAAACTGAAGACTAGGAAGCCGTTCCGTCCCCCTTTCGCGCCACCATCGACGGCGGGGAACACACGCAGCGGGTTCTGCCTGGTCGAACATCCCACCCGGCCTCGTTAAACCTTAATACTTCGGCATCTTCGGATCAACCCGGTCCGCCCAGGCCAGGATACCTCCCGCCAGGTTGTGCACCTTCTTGAAGCCGGCCTGGCGCAGAAAGTCCACCGCCTTGGCGCTGCGCACGCCCGACCGGCAATGCGCCACGATCTCGCGGCTTGAGTCCAGTTCATGCACGCGCTTGGGGAGATCACCCAGGGGAATCAGGTAGCCATTGAGGTTGCAGATTTGATATTCGTGCGGCTCCCGCACGTCCAGCACAAAGACGTCGTCGCCCTTGTCGAGGCGCCGTTTCAATTCTTCCACTTGAATTTCCGGAACTCCTGCTTCCACCGGTTTCTCCGCGCCGCGAATTCCGCAAAACTCGTTGTAGTCTATCAGCTTCTTGATCGTAGGATGGGTCCCGCAAGCCGGGCAGTCGGGGTTCTTGCGCAGTTTGAGCTCGCGGAACTTCATCGCCAGCGCATCCACCAGCAGCAGCCGCCCGATCAAAGGCTCGCCCTGGCCCAGGATCAGTTTGATGGCTTCGGTGGCCTGCATCACGCCGACCAATCCGG
>CAYOZX010000194.1:0-7235 GCA_964408515.1 uncultured Acidobacteriaceae bacterium
TTGTGGCGCCGTCATCCATGCGGCGGGCGAGGAGCAGCAGAAGCCGCCGTCCGATCCGGAGATTGCCCGAGCGATCGGGCAGATTTCCTCTGCCCAGATTCAGGCCACCATCGAGAAACTGGTCGGTTTTCACACCCGGTCGACCCTCTCCGCCCAGGACCCCGATTCCATCAAGGCAGGTCGCGGCATCGGCGCCGCGCGGGAATGGATCAGGAGTGAATTCGAGCGCTATTCCAGAGATTGCGGTGGCTGTCTGCAGGTGAGGACCGACAATTTCACCGAGGGTCCCGCCGACCGAATTCCCGCACCCACCGAGATCACGAATGTTTACGCTGTGCTGAAAAGCGCGGATGGGGAGAGCGCCGGGCGCGTGGTGGTGGTGTCCGGCCACTACGATTCCCGCAATGGCGACACGCTCGATGCCGGCGGTTTCGCTCCCGGAGCCAACGATGACGCCAGCGGGACCGCCATCAGCCTCGAATGTGCTCGAATCCTCAGCCGCATGAAGTTTCCGGCGACCCTCGTCTTTCTTACCGTGGCGGGTGAGGAGCAAGGCCTCAACGGCAGCCGGCACTTCGCCAAAATGGCGAAAGAGCAAGGCTGGAACATCGAAGCCGTGCTCAACAATGACATCGTGGGCGGCGATCGCAATCCCGATCAGGACGCCCATGTCGTAAGGGTCTTCTCCGAGGGCGTACCTCTGGTCACGAATGAAGCCGATCTGCGCCGGATTCAGAATCTGGGCGGGGAAAGCGACGCGCCTTCCCGCCAGGTGGCACGCTACGTTGCCGAGATCGGCCGGAGCTACGACACGGTCGTGAAGCCTCTGCTCGTCTTCCGTCTGGACCGTTACCTGCGTGGCGGCGACCACATCTCCTTCAACGAGGCGGGCTATGCCGCGGTCCGTTTCACTGAATACCGCGAAGACTACAACCATCAGCACCAGAACGTGCGCGCGGAAAACGGCATCGAATACGGAGATTTGGCGAAGTTCGTCGATTTCGAATATGTGGCCGGCGTGGCGCGGGTCAACGCCGCAACCCTGGCTTCGCTGGCTTCCGCGCCGGCGCCTCCGCGCAGGGTTCGACTGCAAGCCCGGGAACTGGAAAACCATTCCACCCTGAGCTGGGAAGCCGTGCCCGGGGCTGCGTCTTACGAGGTCCTCTGGCGCTCGACCACGAGCCCGGAATGGGAACGCGTCCAAACGGTAGGCAATGTCACCCGCACGACCTTGCCGCTCTCGAAGGATAATGTAATTTTCGCCGTGCGGGCGGCCGACGACCGGGGTCACCGCAGCCTGGCGGTGGTGCCCACGGCCGAAAGATGAGAAAGTAATAGCGATAGGAGCTGACTGTGGCAAGAGGCCGCGAAATGACGTTGAGCCTGCCGCCTTTCAGCCGCGCCGTCATCTGGCTGCTGGCTGTCAACACCGCAATCTTTCTCTTACTGGAACTGCTGGGCATGGCGCTGCCCGATTTGGTGCGCTGGGTGTTTGATTACCTGAGCCTGCGACCCGAGGACGTGGTGCTGCATGGCTGGGTCTGGCAGTTGGTGACTTACAGCTTTATTCACGCCGGCTTCTGGCACTGGTTCGGCAACATGATCGGCATCTGGATGTTCGGTTCTGCCTTTGAAGGCGCATGGGGTACGCGCCGCTTTCTGGAACTCTTTTCCTTCGGTGTCATCGGGGCCGCCATCACCACCATCGTCCTGTCTTTCGCCCACGCTTTGGGCCGTCCTGATTCCATCACCGTGGGCGCTTCGGGCGGCGTCTTCGCCATTTTGATCGCCTTTGGGATGGTCTTTGGCGAGAACGAGATTCTGATGATCCCCTTTCCGGTGGCGCTGAAAGCCAAGTATTTCGTCGCCATCCTGATCGTCGTCACCCTGGCCTTCGCCATCCAGGGCGGGGGGAACGTCGCCTATGTCGCCCACCTGGGCGGGCTGTTCTTCGGCTACCTCTATGTGAAGTTTGTCGCGCGCAAAGGACTTCCCAGGGTCAGGGTGTCGGAACGTTTCTACGGCCTGCGCAACAGCTATTACCGCTGGAAGCGGCGCCGCGCGGCGCGCAAGTTTGAAGTCTACATGCGCAAGCACAACCGCACCGTCGCTTTCGATGAGCAGGGCAACTATATTCCGCCTGAGGACGAAAAAAACAACGGCGGATCGAAGTCGGGATGGGTCAATTGATCAGAAATTCCTGAAAGCTTTCGACGATTTCTCCCGGCAACTCCTTCCGCGCCAGCTTTCCCTTGAAGCCGAGATCATGTCCCGCCCCTTCCACCACCAGCAGGCGGGTTTTTGCCGGAATCGCCTTCCGGGCCGCCTCCATTTCTTCGATCGAGCCGAAAGGATCACGCGTGCCGTGAACGAATAGGACCGGGATCTCTATCTTCGGGAAATGTTGCACGCGGAGCTGCGCCTGCTTGCCCGGCGGATGCAGGGGATACGACTGCAGCAGCAGGCCGGCGACTAGACTGGGCTGCTCGGCGCAAAGCATGGAGGCCTGCCGTCCGCCATAGGAATGGCCGCCGAGGAAAATCCGGCCCAAGGCAGCGTTACGCAAAATACCGACCGCATTCCGCAATCCGGCACGATCGCGTTCGGCGTCTCCCGGTCGCGGCGGACCGAACGGGCGCTGCTGCCGGTAAGGCAGGTCGCAGCGCAGCACGGCAATGCCCGCCTGAGCCAGGGCTTCTGCCACGGCGGCAAGCAGCGGAGCCCGGCAGTTCGACCCCGTGCCGTGCGTGAGCACCAGGCCCCCATCCCCCGGCTCTTCTGCCGGGTGAAGAAAGCCGCGCACCGGCGGAACGACCGAATCATCGCGAAACGTTTCCACTGGATGAATCATGAAGAGGCAGCCCGATAACCGTGAAACTGAATACGGAAAACTGATCCTGGCATCACTGAACCTGGCATCATCGAATCCGCATCCCTGGCCTAGGCGCCCCTGCTTCGTCGCTTCCTCTGGCGGGAGAGTCCCTTCCGTTCCTCTTCCGCCGTAACCACATGCAAACGCATGAAGTTAGTGGAGCCCGAGGCCATGCGTGTGCCGGCCACAACCCCCAGGACGTCTCCGCTTTTAACTCGCCTCCGGCGCAGCAGTTCCTGCTCGGCGGCATACAGCATCTCCTCGGCGGTCAGCGCCTTCTCTCTCACCACCGGCTTGATACCCCACAGCAGGTTCAGCCGATTGCACACTGCCTGTGTCCGGCAGAAGGCATAGATCTCCGCCTGCGGGCGGTATTTGGAGATCAGCAAAGCGGTGGTGCCGGACTCGGTAAAAACGGCAATCGCACCCATGCGGAGATCCTCGGCGGCGTGGGCCACCGACTCACAGATGGCCTCGGCCACCGACAGACGGCGCTGCATCCGGCGGCGCGGCTGCATGAACTCCGCCATATTGCTCTCCGCTTCCACAACGATCCGCGCCATCATGGCCACGGCCTCGCGCGGATACCTCCCGCTGGCGGTTTCCGCTGACAGCATCACCGCATCGGTGCCGTCGAAGACCGCGTTGGCCACGTCGCTGGCTTCGGCCCTAGTGGGACGCGGATTCTCGATCATCGATTCCAGCATCTGGGTGGCGATGATCACCGGCTTGCGCCAGTCCGCCGCCCGCCGGATCACATACTTCTGGATGACCGGAACTTTCTCCGCCGGCATCTCTACTCCCAGGTCGCCGCGCGCCACCATCACTCCATCGGAGGCCTCGAAAATCTCCTCCAGCCGCTTCAGTGCCTGCGGCTTTTCCAGCTTGGCGATCACCGGCACCTCGCGTCGCTCTGCGGCCATGATGCGCTTGACGCTGCGCACATCCTCCCCGGAGCGGACAAACGACAGGGCCACCATGTCCACGCCATGCTCCAGGCCGAATTCGAGGTCGGCGCGGTCTTTGGCGGTCAGCGCGGGAATGGAGAGCGGCGCGCCCGGCAGGTTGATGCCCTGGTGCTCGGCCAGCAAGCCCCCGTTGACTACTTCGCACTCCACATCCCCGTCCCGGACCCTGGACACGCGCAGCTCGATCAGGCCATCGGAAAGCAGAATGCGAGAGTCGGCCCCCACCTCCTTGCCCAAGCCAGAGAAGGTGGTGGAAATCAGGCTTTCCGTGCCCGCCACCTCCCGCGGCGTGATGATGACGCGCGAACCCGTCTTCAGCAGCACCGGCTCGTGCCCCTTGAGCTGCCCGGTGCGGATCTTGGGCCCCTGCAGGTCCTGCAGGATGCAGATGCTGCGATTCTCCTGCTGCGCAGCACGGCGCAGGCGCGCGATACTGTGCGCATGCTCGGCATGGGTACCGTGGGAAAAATTCAACCGGGCCACGTCCATGCCCAGTCGCATCATTTCGCGCAGCAGCGGCTCCCGGTTGCAGGAAGGTCCGATGGTACAGATGATCTTGGCCCGGCGAGCAACCAGGGAGTCCAGCCCGGAAAACTCCCCGGCCAACAGATCCAGCTTGCCCGGGCCCACCCTGTCAGTCTTGTTTCGGGACACCACAGCAGGTCCTTGCGCTCGTTCAGGATTATCAGTTGCGGATCACAAGTGTGGCTAGCGGTTTTTCACACTCGAGTGCGAAGAAGTGATCAGCTCGATTCCCAATCTCGCCCGCGGGAACAGCATGGCATTGAACTCCGCTCCCACCAGTACCACCAGCGAAATCATGTACATCCAGACCAGCAAGGCGATGCCCACGCCCAGCGAGCCGTAGAGAATGCTGTAGTCGGCGTAGCGCTGCAGGTACCAGCCAAACAGGGTGGTGGCGGCAAACCACAGGGCCGATGCCAGCGTCGCCCCCGGCAGCACGCTGTGCCAGGGCTGGGTGCGGGGCACGGCGTTGTGGTAGATGAGAGCGATCACCGCGATGCTGGTGAGGCCCGCAATCAGCCACCGGATGGCCGTCCACATCAGCAGAATCAGCGGTCCAAATTCGTGCCCGATCTCGAACAGGATGCGGGTCTCGATGCGGCTGCCAAACGCCACCAGGATGGTGGAGAACGTCAGCGGAATCCCGGCCAGGATCACCAGCGAGAAAGCAATCAGCCGCTCTTTTACCAGCCCCCAACTCTTGGGCAGTTCGTAACACCGGCGGAATCCCTCCATCCAGGAGATCATCACGCCCGAGGCCGTCCACAGGGTAATCAACGACGCGCTGAGCAGCACCCCCACGGAACGCTGCGTCGTGCCCCTGAGATAGGCCAGGGCGGTGGCGCTGCCCGCGGGCAGAATCTTGCCTACGGCGTAGGAAATCTCTCGCAGGTAGGCTTCCGTCCTGCGGGAATTGGCCAGCAGTGATCCGATCAGCAGAAGGGCAGGAAAGAACGTGAGGATGGAGGAGTAGGCGGAGGCTTTGGCGATGGCGAATGCGTCATGCTGAAACGCACGCCAGAAGGCGAGCCGAAGCAGGCGCAGGAAACGCAACATGAGTGATTTCAGGGTATGGCGCGCAGGCAGCGGGTGCAACTGCGAAGTGCGGCTGCGTTCCTGATCGTGCAATCGCTGGGGGGTAGCGTGCATAGGGAACTCGAGCGCCCCGGAGGCGGACCGACCCGCCCCGGAGCCTTCTCAACCTGTGACTTACTCGGCTGTCAGTTCCTCAGTTTCGCCCTCCGTACGCATCAGCTCGAGCGCGCGCTCGGCTTCCTCGTAGGCCTGCGAAACTTCTTCTTGCACCTTCGCCGCCGCCTCTTCCATCTCGGGCGAGAGGCGCACGTTGCGATAGTATTCCATGCCGGTGCCGGCAGGGATCAGGCGTCCCACGATGACGTTCTCTTTTAAGCCGCGCAGGTGGTCCACCGCGCCCTGAATAGATGCCTCGGTGAGCACCCGGGTGGTCTCCTGGAACGAAGCCGCGGAGATGAACGAGTCGGTCGACAGCGACGCCTTGGTGATCCCGAGCAGCAGCGGCCGGCCGGTTGCCGGTTTGCCGCCCTGGGCAATGACCCGCTCGTTCTCTTCGCGGAAGCGGAACTTGTCCACCTGCTGCTCCAGCAGGAAGCTGGTGTCACCCACGTCCTCGACCTTCACCCAGCGCATCATCTGGCGCACGATCACCTCGATGTGCTTGTCCGAGATGTTCACGCCCTGCAGCCGGTAGACCTCCTGGATTTCATTCACCAGATAGGACTGCAGCTGCTTCTCGCCCAGAACCGCCAGGATGTCGTGCGGGTTGAGCGGACCATCCATCAGCGGTTCGCCCGCACGCACGCGCTCGCCTTCCTGCACGTTGATGTGGACACCACGCGGCACCGAGTACTCCTTCTCCGTGCCGTTGTCGGCCACCACGTAGATCTTGCGCTGGCCCTTCGAAACCTCGCCGAACTTGACCGTGCCGTCGATTTCGCTGATGACCGCGGTCTCGCGCGGCTTGCGCGCCTCGAACAGCTCCACCACGCGCGGCAGACCGCCCGTGATGTCCTTGGTCTTGGTGGTTTCGCGGGGAATCTTGGCCAGAATGTCCCCCGGGTGCACGCTATCTCCGTCCGCCACCATCAGGTGGGCGCGCGACGGCATCAGGTAGCGTTTGCTGCTTTTGCCCTTGATCACGATGGCCGGCTGCCGCTTCTCGTCGGGGGAGTCCGCCACGACATGGCGCGACAACCCGGTCACTTCGTCCACTTCTTCGTGCAGCGTGACCCCTTCCTGCAGGTCTTTGAACTGCACCGTGCCTCCGATTTCGGTCAGGATGGCAAAGGTGTAAGGATCCCACTCCACCATCACCTGTCCGAGGGTTACCGGGTCGCCATCATTGACCTTCACTTTGGCGCCATAGACCACGGCATAGCGCTCGCGTTCGCGGCCCTTCTCGTCGACCACCGCGATCGATCCCTGCCGGTTCATGACCACCAGGTCGCCCGACTTCGCCCGCACCGTCTGCAGGCCGATGAAACGCGCCACGCCGTTGCTCTTCGAATCCAGGCGCGACTGCTCCGACACCCGCGACGCCGTTCCGCCGATGTGGAACGTCCGCATGGTGAGCTGGGTTCCCGGCTCGCCGATGGACTGCGCCGCGATCACGCCCGTGGCTTCGCCCAGCTCCACCAGGCGTCCCGAGGCCAGATTGCGGCCATAACACATCACACACACGCCGCGCTTCGACTCGCAGGTCAGCACCGAGCGGATCTTGACCCGCTCGATTCCGGCCGACTGGATCGCGCTGGCCAGGTCTTCGGTAATTTCCTGGTTGATGTCGACGATGGTGTTGCCGTCGTAGTCCTTGATCTTCTCCAGCGAGACCC
>CAYOZX010000195.1:0-7133 GCA_964408515.1 uncultured Acidobacteriaceae bacterium
TTAAAGAATCAGGCTGAACCGCCGCTCAACTTTCAACTACGCTCGGGAAACCTTCGAAAATGTGACCAAGTACCAACAAACCTTATATACGCAGCCAGACACCAGGAGCGCGCCCAAAATTGAATCCCAGACAGTAAAGGACGGCAGACCTGAATGGAATGTGTCCATCCCAGTGATACAAACCGTTCGGGCTGGCAACAAGAAAGCCACTAGGTATGTGTCAATTAACATGACAATTTCAGAGGGAACGGCGTTCATAGGCGTTCCAACTCTTAACGTGGTGCAGTGGGCAGAGAACATTCCTACGATACCTCGGAAAACCGTCGAACTTCGCTGTGGTGACCAGTTAATGCCAGATGGAAATATAGCCAGCTATGTTTATAAGGCCGGGACATCGCCGTGCGACAAACAGCCGCCATCGCCTGCCCCGGGACCAAAGCCTCAATAGAGTTTCCACGAAAAACGTTGTCACACATATGGTTCCTGCTCCGCATGTCAATTAATTGGAAGAGCAAGAAAGTTGGAGCCGTATTTGGCTCATTCGCCCTCTTTTTCTTCTGCATGATGGCCCTGATTAATAGCCGTGTCCTGTTCAATAGCACTGGTCGGTTTTGGCAAAACATCTTATTCGATGCACTCATTGCATTTATCATCAGCCTTCTATCGCTTTCGGTCTGGGCTGCATGCCTCCCCAAGAGCTGGAAGATACGCCTAATCTTCTTGGCCCTGATCGTACCGCTAGTGTGGGCACTCTATTGGATTTTCTTTGGCAAAGACGTAACCAGTTGTAATTGTTCCGTTGTCGGCGGCAAACTTTATCCTTCCGAAACATCAGAACTAACGAACGGAGAATACGCTGCGTTGCTTGGCAGGTACGATGTCGCCGTCGAGCGCTTGCAGCCTCTAGCAGAACAGGGCAATGCAAAGGCCGAGTACTATATTGGCAAAATGTACAGGTTCGGACAGGGGGGATTAAAGAAGGACGATTTAGCCGCATTGAGGTGGCTTCGTAAGTCTGCTGACCAAGGAAATGGGCAAGCTCAGTTTGAAATTAGCACCATGTATGAAAATGGAGAGGGCGTGAATCAGGACTTTGCCGAAGCCTATTTTTGGAAGAGTCTTGCGACGAAAGCGGGAACCGCAATAATCGACGAGGACCCTGATTCCGAAATCAGGCACCTTAGTCCTGAGCAAAAGGCCGCTGTTGATAAGCGGGTGGCCGACTGGAAACCGAAGCCTGCCCTAACGGAAACGCCGAAGTAGATTTTACACGACGGATATTATGAAAGGCGCATGAACAAAGGGCTAACAGAGAAACCGGCTGACTGCCAGCGAACGCGCCGATTCCTCCGACCATTTCATCCGCTCCGGGCTTCCGCGCTCGATAGTCGCGCGTTTTCGGGTGATGACCTCGTCCTGCTTTAGCGCTTTCAGGGGCATCCCGAATTTGTTCTCGATGATCTCGTCCTTGATGACCGACAGGCGCACATAGCCCCGGCTGTCCAGCATGAGCACCGCCGCTGTGACGCGGCGCTCCCCGGCTTTCGTTGCCTTCCGCTTTTTGGTTTTGCGCTTCGGCTCCAGCCAGACGGCCTCCGTCCACCGCAACACATCGGGGCTGATGAAATCCGCCCCGCACTTGATCCATGTGACCGTTTTCGGCATCGTGGGCTCCAGTTTTGTTCCGACCGCGAGTTGCGCTAGACTGCGGGTTTTAGCAACCCTAGCCTATGCCGACGCCGAGGGAAATGGCTGTCATTGGCAGGCGCGCAGTGTCGCCGTAGAATGCGCCCGTAGGCACCGAGGGCCGAATACCGCTGTAAACCCTTAACATGAAAGACAAGGCAAAAAACATGGCCCAAAAGACCCGAGCCCAGGAGTTGACGGAGCAGTTCCACAAGACGCCGGAGATGCAGGAGTGCAAGCAGACGGCGGGCTCCATAACGAACAAGCTGGACCCGGAAGACACCGTGTCCATCCAGATTGATGTTCCCAAGGAATTCATCCGCTTGACGGAGTTTCTGGAAAAGAACCGCGCGTCCGAGGCGGGCGTAGCGCCCCGGCCCGCGGCCAAGGTCCTTAACCAGATCATGCTCAATGAACTCCACGAGCAACTCCATTTTCTGGTGGTCCAGCCCGCGCGTTACAGCTATTACCGCGACCTCTGGAACCGTTTCTGTGACGCGCAGGGCGCGCCTGAGGAGAAGATCCCGGACCCCACCAAGCCCAGCGACACGAGCGGAGAAGAGGGACCGTTCTGAACCTTCGGACTATCATCCCGGTGTTGGCGTTTTGCCTCGTCGCGCCCCGCTTCGCGCAGGGCGCAGACCGGCAGGTGATCGCAGACGCGATTAACGCCGCCAACTGGCAGGGCCGGCTCGACCTTGGCCGGGACCAGGTCAGGGCGCACCAATTCTCCCCCGAGGCATTCAAGAAGCAGGAAGAGGAAACCAAGGAGGCGATAGCCCGCCTTCGAGCCAGACAGTCCATATTCGACCGACCGATGTTCGAGTACGTCTTCTGGCGGGCAAAGCACGACGATGCGTATCGGATGACCGCCCTTAACCAATACGACAGCGGCGGCGGTTCGGACGGCATCCCGTGGGCTGGCATTGCCCTCGTCGTTATCATCGCCGTGATTTTCGCCAGCATGGTAATCAGCTCGAAGAACCGGGCGACGGCGACCGCCGTTCAAAAGCCCGTGAAAGA
Source organism: uncultured Acidobacteriaceae bacterium (assembly GCA_964408515.1). Lineage (GTDB taxonomy): Bacteria > Acidobacteriota > Terriglobia > Terriglobales > Acidobacteriaceae > CAYOZX01. The sequence continues at coordinate 2,710 of CAYOZX010000195.1, forward strand.
CACGACCTATGGCTCCGCGGATTACGCCCAGCCGACAGCGGGTGTTCCGAACGAGGATTACTTGTACAACGGCGTTTTCTTCGGCAAGTCCTCCGCGCCCGGCATGGAGGAACTTCCCCCCGAGGAACAGGTGGGCGCCCCGATTTGCTCGACGCCACAGAATCACAGCCTGATCGTCGCCCGGACCCGGACGGGCAAAGGCACGCGCGTCGTCATCCCGACCTTGCTCCGTTACCAGTCCAGCGCATTTGTCATCGACCCCAAGGGCGAGAATGCCGCCGTTACGGCCCGCGCCCGGATGTCTCCGGGGCGGCCCGGTGGCGGGCAGACGGTCCACATCATCAACCCTTGGGGCGAGCTGGATACCACCTTCGCCCAGCTCGGTTTCAAGTACGCGACCTACAACCCGCTGGACATCCTTGACCCCAAGGACAAAGAAACGAACCTCGTGTCGAACGCCCAAGCGCTCGCCAAAGCCATTTGCCCCTCGGACAAGGAGGGCAAGGAGGCGTTCTGGAACCAGAACGCCGCCGCCATTCTGACAGCGGTGTTGCTTTGGCTCACCGTCACCAAGGGGGAGACGAAGACCTTGGCGCGGGCGAGAGAGATCTTAACGAAGTCCAAGAAGCAGTTTGAGGACAATTTTCTTGTCCACATGGCGGGTTCGGTGGAGTGCGGGGGCGCAATCCAGGAGAACGCCGCCCGTTTTGTGGGCATGGCTGCGGAGACATATTCGGGCATCATGGCGAACGTGGCGCAGAATACGGACTTTCTTTCCGACCCGCAGATCAAGGCCGCCACAAACACTTCCAGCTTCTCGATGCTGGAGCTGGTACAGCGCCCCACGACGATATACCTCGTCATCCCCCCGGACAGGATAGAGATGCAGCGGACCTGGCTCCGTCTGCTCATCACGGCCGGATTGCAGATTTACAAGCGCAATTCCGTACCCCGCAAGCAAGCCCATCGTTGCCTGTTCCTGATCGACGAATTGCCGGCCTTGGGGCGGATTGACGAGCTGCCCAAGGGCATCGCGGACATGGCCGGGTATGGGGTGGATTTCGCGCTCATCGTGCAGGATGTCCAGCAACTGGAGGACGCTTATTCCAAGTCGTCCGGGACAATTATTAACAATTGTCACTACAAGTGGTTTTGCAATATCGGCGAGCTCAAGACCGCGAAATGGGTGAGCGATACCCTCGGCAAAAAGACCGTGGCGACCCATGGCTCGACGATAGGGACCAGCTTCGGTCAGGGGCACGGATCGACCAGTCAGAGCACGACCACGGGACAGACCGGACGGCCGCTGCTCATGCCCGATGAAGTGTTAACGTTGGGCCGCGAGACGGCCATCCTTCTTGCGCCCACAGGCAAGCCCCATTACCTGATCCCGGTGGACTATTGGAAGCTCCCAGACGCCTTCGCTGCCCACAAGAAAAAGTACCCGCGTTGGCTCTGGAAGCCGCCCCTGGAGTGGGACGAGAACCCGCTTCCGCACTAGCCAGCAACGGAGTGTGGTGCGCCTTTTCGGGACGAAAGGGGCGCATGTTTGAGGTAGTCCGTGCAGAGCGATAGGCAGCAGCAGGGCGCGTCCTCGGCAAAGTTTCGCGTATGCAGGGCGCTCTTTCATCATGGCCGCAGTTCCTGTTGCGGAGCAGCGTGAAGCCTGCGGTGGCCTGCATTTTTTGTATTTACCAGAATCACGAACTCGGGTATCATTGTACCTATACGGACCACTTAGGAACACTTGCGAGCCATTCGCGGTATTACCGCGAGCGCCCCGTAAAACGGGGCTTGGCTTGCCGAAAGGGAGGATGCTTCGCCCTCCCGTTTCGGCTTTCCCTCCAGACCCAGGACTTCGCGTCCGTGGGAACCTGCGCGGGACTTCACGTCCTGCGACCTGTGCGGAGGCTCTGCCTCTGCGACACCGCTCAAGGGCTATTCGCGCCCCTGAGAACCAGCGACGAGGGGCTATCGCGCCCCTACGACCACTCGTCAGAGCCTTCGAGCTCCGACACCATGACGGGGGCCTTCGTGCCCCTGCGACCCAGACCGGTGTTTCGGCACCGGCTTCGTCAAAGGAAGGGGCTCGACCCCTTCATCATGCGGGCGCATCCGGAGCCCGTATGGCATGAGCGGGGCTGTAAAAGCCTGTCAGCACCGGCCACCAAAATCACCGGAGCAACCTCATGACGGACGAACAGCCCGCCTCCAAAAAACGTCACGGTACTGAGAACCGCCAGCGCCAAAAGATCACCCCCGTCCGATGGGAGATGACCGAGTTCAACAAGGTCGCCGCCAAGGCCAATAAGGCGGGCCTGCCCTTCGGCGCTTTCATGCGCGCACTCGCCCTCGACGGCGACGCAGGGGCGCGGTCGCAACGCATCCCGTCCATCGACAAGCAAATCCTGCTCCAGTATCAGGGCCAGCTCGGGCGCCTTAATAACAACGCCAACCAGATCGCCCGCGGCATTAACGAAGATGAATTCTACGACCTGCCCGAGCTTCGCCTGGTGCTCAAAGACTATATCGCCATGCGCGATGCAATTTTCGTTGCCTTGGGCAAGGAACCGAGCCCCGAGATGCAGGACTGGGATGAGTTGATTGCCGCTGGCAAGAAAGCCCTCACAGCCAATCCCGCCGCCGAAACCGTCGCAATCCCGGCCGCCCTGATGCGCCGTATTGTGCGTAGCACTGCCGTTTCGGCCGCCGCCCAGCCTGCCCCGGATGCCAAAGCTGTCGCGTCCGTAAAGGCGATGAAGCGCGGCAAAGCCCAGAGCAAATTCCTGCCCCCTGGGGCAACGCCTGAATGATCGCAAAGGGCGCTTCCAGAAGCGGACCGCGCCAGCTTGCCGTGTATCTCATGCGCGTGGAGCGGTGGGATACGGGCGAGCCCGCGGAGCTTTTGGAATTGCGCTCGCCATGGGCCGTAGGGCTCGACGGGGCGGACCGGCACCATACCGCCGACCAGCTCATTGAGGCGTTTCGGGACTGGCAGACCCTCGTTGAGGGGACCAAACAGGGGCGCGACGGCCTGTATCATGCCGAGATTAGTCCCGAAGTCCACTACGCGCGGGACATGACGCCCGAGCAATGGAAGCGCGCCGCCGACATTCTTGCCGAGGAGCTGGGCCTTCAGGACCAGCCCCGCGCCCTGGTGCTGCACGCCGGCAAAGATGACCGCCCGCACCTTCACGTCGTCTGGCAACGCACCGACATCGACACCATGAAGGTTGTATCGGACAGCTACAACTACGTCGCCCATGAACGCGCCAGCCAACGAATGGAGATGGAGTTCGGGCAGGAGTTCATTCCCGGCAAACACGCCAAGCGCGACCGCAAAAGGCAGGAAGAGTTCCCCCGCCAAAAACTCACGCAGGACGAGGATCAATACCAGAAGCGCACGGGCCTCTCGAAAGAAGAGCGCATTAAAGAGATCGCCGCGCTGAAAGCTGCCGCCGACAATGGCCCCGCGTTCAAGGCCGCCCTTGAGGATGCCGGTTACATTCTCGCGAAGGGCGACCGGGGCTATGTCGTCGTCGATCAGAAGGGCGGACATTCCGTCCTGTCCCGGAATGTGGGGCTCAAGAAGAAAGAGCTTGAAGCGTTCATGGCGGGCGTCGAGCTGGACAAGCTTCCGACCATCGAAGAAGCAAAGGAAACCCAGGCCGAGCGCCGCAAGACCGTTTCAAAATCGGATGTCTCAAAATCGGACGCTCAACCCGCACCCGCCAAGCAGGCCGAAGACAAGGGCGCGGAAGCCTCCAAATTCCTGAAGGACCAGACGGCCCAAAAACCGTTTGAACCCGCCCAGCCCACGGTAGACGCCGAATTGGAGGCCCTTAAAAAGAAGCTGGCAGCAGACGACGCGAACGAGGTCCGGAAATGGGCAGAGTGGTGCGCCCATGAGGTTCGGCAAAAGGAACATGAGCTGGATATCTACTACGCCCAGAAGGCGGCGGATTTTGATGCGCTGCAACAGCAGGAACGCGACAACCTGAAGGCCAAGCACGCCGAGAAGCGCACTGGCATCAGAGGCATCATCGAAGCCATCGAGAACCGCTGGAATCCGACGCTCGCCGCCGAAAAAGCGAAAGAGCGTCGCCGCGAAGTCGCCCAGCTTAAGCGCCGGCAGGAAAAGGAGCGCGAGGATTATATCGCCCTCCAGCAGCAAAGCAGGCAACTCGAAATCGAGAACTTGAGGGAACGCCAGGCGCTCCGCGATCACGACGAGGCTATAAAGCGCGCCGAGGACCAGGAGCGGCGTATCCGCGAGTATCACAACGTTCAGCGCATCCGGGCGGAGCTGGAAGAACAGCGCCGCGAAGAAGAGGAGCGGAATCGAAACGAAAGCCTCAGGGAAGGGCCACCCCCTCCAAAGTTGGGAAAGTGATTGGCTCGCGGTTTGTCGCAACGCAAATCCC
>CAYOZX010000196.1:0-7103 GCA_964408515.1 uncultured Acidobacteriaceae bacterium
GCAATGCCTCGCCAGGTTTTGGCAGCCGGTCACACTGGATGACCAAGTCGGTATTGCTACTTCCGACGACGCGCAGGCGCGGCTTTCAGCGCGACATCGACCATCTCCTCCGCAAGTTTGCTGATCTTGATTTCGTGATAGCCAGCGACGCCGGTGCGAATGAGGTCATGCATCGGTCGCGTCCATTTTTTCGGCAATTTATCGACGCCGTGCTTGACGCCTATAGAGTTGCAGGATCCGATTACGTGTCGAACACGCTCGAACCCACATTCCCGGTCGGGCTCGACGTGGAGGTTTTCAGCTTCGCGTGCCTTGAGGCGGCCTGGAGAGCGGGGACTTCTGTGTTCGAGCGGGAGCCCGGCACGCCGTTCATCCAGCCGCCCGGCTGCCAATTCCCGGGAGGAACGGGAAAGATCCCGGGGGCATACACCAACAAAGCCGCTGAGCTTTGGGTCCCCCTAGCTCTGGATGTTGAGGCGTGGAACCGACGTTCCAGTCACTATCTGCAGGCGATCGCACGTCTGAAGCCGGAAGTCACACTGAACCAAGCTGCAGCCGAAATGAATGCGCTGCAGCAACGGATTCAGCAGCAGTATCCCCAGGAATTTGTTGGCTCCGAGGTAAAACTGGTTCCACTGCGAACCCAGGTGGTGGGTAGTATCCGGCCAGCACTTTTGGTGCTCTTGGGAGCCGTCGCATTCGTGCTCTTGATTGCTGGCGCCAACGTGGCCAACCTTCTTCTGGCACGAGCTGCCGGCCGCCGAAAAGAGATTGCCATTCGGGCTGTCCTCGGAGCGAGTCGGTTCCGCGTCATCCGTCAGGCCTTGACCGAGAGCATGCTGCTGGCTTTGTTCGGAGGGATTTTAGGAACCGTGCTGGCCTGGTGGGGCAAGGACTTTCTGGTTCGCCTCAGCCCGGAAGATGTCTCACAGATAAGGGGAGTTCAGATAGATGGATGGGTACTGGGCTTCACATTAGGGCTGTCGCTGTTAACCGGTGTGATCTTTGGTATCGCGCCGGCGTTGCAGGCTACTGAAGCAGACGTAAATGAATCCCTCAAGGAAGGCGGATGGGGCGCGAGTGACGGTCTGGGCCGCAATCGAGTGCGCAGCTTCCTGGTGGTAGCCGAAGTGGGTTTGGCCCTGGTGCTGTTGACCGGCGCTGGACTCATGATTCAGAGTTTCATGCGGCTCGAGCAGGTCAATCCTGGATTCCAGCCGGACTACGTTTCGACGTTGCAGATCTCCGTACCGGAGGTCAAGTATTCTACTGAGCAGCAACAGGCTGCTTTTTTTCAACAAGTGTTAAGGCGAGTCGAAACGGTGCCTGGCGTAGAAGCTGTGGGTACCACGACAGCACTTCCTTTGACGGGCGCCAACGAGAACTATGGTATCGAAATCGAGGGTCACCCCCTGGATCCATCGTTGGAGGCGGTCGGAGCGGACTACCGTGCTGTCAGCGCCGGGTACTTCCACACGTTAAGGATTCCATTGATCAGAGGCCGCAGACTCACCGAACGAGACACAAAAGATGCTGCCCCGGTGATTCTGATCAACCAGACCTTCGCCCATCTCTACTTTGCCAACGAAAATCCATTGGGGAAGCGGGTTCGAATCGGCCACGGCCGGTCCCGACCCGAAATTGTGGGAGTCGTGGAAGATGTAAGGCACCTCGGCCTGGACGCCGAAATCCACCCGGAAATCTACGAGCCCTTTCTACAGGTCCCGTGGTCCAGCATGACCCTGGTGGTGCGAACATCATTGAACCCAACTACTCTGGCTGCTGTAATCCAACGTGAGGTCCTTTCTCTCGATAAAGACCAGCCCGTTTCCCAAGTAATGACCATGGATCAGATTGTCGCGGATTCAGTCGGCCAGCCCCGTTTTCGCACTCTGTTGCTGGGCCTCTTTGGTACGCTTGCGCTGATCCTGGCGACCGTGGGGATCTATGGAGTGATGTCGTACTCGGTCAATCAACGCATCCACGAAATCGGCATCCGTATGGCGTTGGGTGCAGACCGCAACGAGGTTCTCAGGCTGGTCGTCGGGCAGGGGTTGACATTAACGATGAGTGGCCTAGCTGTTGGCTTAGCTGGGGCGTTTGCGTTGACTCGGGTTCTTGCCACTTTCCTCTATGGGGTTTCCACTACAGATCCAGCAACATTTGCGGGGGTGTCATTGCTGCTAGTTGGAGCAGCTCTTTTGGCTTGCTACATCCCCGCCCGCCGAGCGACCAACGTCGATCCGATGGTAGCGCTGAGATACGAGTAGGTGTGAGGTGTTAGGTTTCAGGTGCGAGGTGTCAGGCATCAAGCGAAAAGGCTTTTCAATCGACAATCGAAAATCGGAAATCGGCAATGCCAACCACTAGCCACTATGCTTAACGATCTTCGCTACGCCGTTCGAATGCTTCGCAAGAGTCCCGGCTTCACCACTATTGCCGTGTTGACGCTTGCCCTCGGGATCGGAGCGAACGCTGCAATTTTCAGTGTGATCAACGGCGTGTTGCTCAAACCGCTCGCCTACCGCAAGCCGGAACGGATTGTCACCATGCTCCAGGAGGGTCTATATCCAGTCGCTCCAGCAGACTTTCTAGACTGGCGTGCCCAAAGTCAGAGTTTCGAGACGGTGGCTGCGGCAGAGGCTTGGGGTGGAATACTGACGAGCGGAGGCGAACCCGAAACCATTCTCGGCATCCGGTTTGGCGAAGGAATGTTCGAAACTCTCGGCGTTCCACCTCTCGTCGGTCGCACGTTTCAGGCTGACGATTTTAAGGCGGGACGCGACCACGTGCTCGTGCTTGGCTATTCGCTCTGGCAACGACACTTTGGCGGTGATCCAAGTATAGTCGGACGATCCACTACGCTCAATGGCGAATCGTACACGGTCATAGGTGTTATGCCGCGACCGTTTCGCTTTACGCCGTTCTGGGCAACGAAGTCAGAGATGGCCGCGCCACTCGACCTCACCGCGCGGGCTACTCAGCGTGGAGGAAATTCGCTGCGCGTCTTTGCCCGACTCAAGCCGGGCATTTCATTGGCCCAGGCTCAGGCGGAGATGAATGCAATCTGCCGGCGACTGGAGCAGGCTTATCCGGACACGAACACCGGGCGGACTGTTCAGGTGGATCCCCTGCTGGAAAAAGTGGTTGGTGATACCCGTCCTGCCCTAGGGGTGCTGGCAGGAGCCGTCATTTTTGTGTTGTTGATTGCGAGCGCCAATGTCGCCAACCTGCTTCTCGTTCGTGCGACCACACGACATAAGGAAATGGCGATTCGAGCGGCACTAGGCGCGACGCAACGGAGAACGATCCGCCAGTTGCTGACGGAGAGCGTGGTGTTGGCAGTCATTGCTGGGGCTTTGGGTTTACTGCTGGGCTACGGGAGCTTGGAGTGGATCAAGGGGTTGCTCGGGGGCGATTCTACGTCATTTCGCCTCCGGATGCCGCGTGTGACCGAGATCACAGTGGATTCGACGACGTTACTCTTCACCCTTGGCGTCGCGCTGGTGACCGGATTGGTGTTCGGCCTTGCTCCGGTGCTGCAGGCCACGCGCCCTGATTTACAGGATGCACTGAAAGAAGGCGGCCGTGGCACCACGGAGGGGCGCCGCGGACGCAGAATGCGGGGTGGGCTGGTCGTGGCGGAGATTGCGTTGGCATTGATTACGTTGGTTGGGGCGGGCCTGCTGCTTCGTAGTTTCTCGCGGCTGATGTCAGTCCAACCCGGCTTTGATCCCCATCACGTGATTTCGATGATCGTGTCCCTTTACGGCCAGCCGGATATGATCGGCGAAAAGAGAGAAGTCTTCTACCGGCAGTTGATGGAAAAGATTGAGCATTTGCCGGGAGTGGAATCGGCGAGCGCGATCAACCATCTCCCCTTGGCAGGAGATATCTGGGGTCAGGGCGTGAACATCGAAGGCCGCCCACTGCCGCGACCTGGTCAAGATATTGGCGCTGTGTATCGCGTCACCCGGCCCTCATACTTTCAAACGATGCGCATCTCACTGCTGCAGGGACGGGATTTCAGCTTACAAGATGGAGCCAGGGCACCGGCAGCAGTCATCATCAGCGAACGCTTTGCGCGTCAACACTGGCCTAACGAGGATCCGATTGGCAAACGGATCACTTTTGACGTCTCCAGCCAGAATCCTCTTTGGCGGACCATTGTCGGCATTGTCACGAACGCGAAGCAGAGCAGTTGGTCAGAGGCCCCTGACAACGAAGTCTATGTGCCGTTCATGCAATCGGATTTTGCTACAGACGGCGGGATGCACGTATCGGCCATGACTGTCGTCGTGCGTACTGCGGCGAATCCCCTTAACGCGGTCGGCTTGCTGCGAGATGCCGTCAGGAGCCTAAACAAAGATGCAGCCGTTTCGAGCGTCGTAACGATGGAAGAAGTGATATCCAACGTCGTCTGGGCGCCACGCTTCAACGTGATACTCATCGGTTTGTTTGCAGGCTTGGCGTTGCTACTGGGTGCCGTCGGAATCTATGGGGTTATGGCCTATGCAGTAACGCAACGAACGCATGAGATTGGTATTCGCATGGCGTTGGGTGCCGGGGCCACCGATGTGCTCAGGCTCCTGCTCGGCCAAGGGGTACGGCTCGTTTTCACCGGCGTCATTCTGGGCCTCGCAGGTGCAATGGGCCTAACCAGAGTGATGGGCACTCTGCTATTTGGCGTGAGCGCAAGCGACCCGATGACGTTTGTTGCTGTCGTCTTGATCCTAGCCGGGGTTGCGTTGCTGGCCTGTTACGTACCAGCCCGACGAGCGACCAAAGTCGATCCGATGGTGGCGCTGAGATACGAATAGGTTTTAGGTTCCAGGTGTTAGGTGTCAGGTGTCAGATGTGAAAGCAGGTTCCATAGCTCTTCAATCGGCAATCGAAAATCGGCAATTGACCTGGCCACCAGCCACTAATCACTAGCCACTATGCTTAACGACCTTCGCTACGCCATTCGAATTCTGCGCAGGAGTCCCGGCTTCACCGCTATTGCAGTGTTGACGCTTGCCCTCGGCATCGGCGCGAATACGGCCATCTTCAGTTTTATCGATGCCTTGCTGCTGCGGATGTTGCCCGTGCGATCGCCCGAGCAACTTGTCGTGATCGCTAGAACCACCGGAGGTTTAGATCGGGCTACTATGGAAGAAATCGGATGGGGGTTGATTGGGGAAAAGGCCCGCACCGAGAGCTCTTATCCGTTCTACCAGTACCTTCGAGACCACACCGATGTCTTCTCGGAGATCTTCGCCTTTTGTTCAGAAGACCGGGCGGCCATGTTGACCGGCGGAGAAGCCGAGCGTATTACCGCAGAGTTTGTCACTGGCGGTTACTTCCAGGGGCTGGGAGTGAGAGCTGTGCTGGGCCGGGTTCTCACCCCGGAAGACGATCGGGTTGCAGGAGCACATCCGGTGGTGGTGTTGAGTCATGGTTTTTGGAAACGCCAGTTTGGCGCTGATGCCAACGTTGTGGGCCGAACGATTTCTTTCTATGGAGGACTATTTACCATTATCGGTGTTTCGGCACCAGGATTCTTCGGTACCAGAGCGGACGCCGCACCCGATGTCTATGTCCCCCTGACAGCGGCTGAGAAGATTTACCCCGGGCATTCGGACGTGGATGACTCCAAGGGGGTGAATTTCCTTGAGATTATGGGTCGGCTAAAGCCGGAGATCAGTGTAAAGCAGGCAGAGTCAACTCTGAGTGTCATCAACAGGCAGTGGCTCGAGGCAACCATAGAGGAGCCGGATCGATTGAGCAATGCCCGGGCGGCACAGGTCGTCCTGTTGCCCGGCAGCACAGGGCTCTCTTCGTTTCGGAAGCAATATTCCCAACCGCTGCTGATTTTGATGGCCACCGTCGGATTGGTACTGCTGATCGCATGCATGAATGTGGCCAACATGCTGCTGGCCCGGGCGACTGGACGGCAGAGAGAGATCGCAGTTCGTCTCGCCATGGGTGCCACCCGCAACCGCTTGGTTCGGCAGCTTGTCACGGAGAGCCTGCTCCTTGCCCTGCTCGGTGGAGCGCTTGCAATTCTGGTGGCCTTTGAATGTAACCGCATGTTGCTGGCCTTTCTTCCTCAAGGCGTGGAGGCCGCCGCCTTTGAAGTACAGCCCGATCTGCGAGTACTCGGCTTCACGCTGTGCTTGTCACTGCTCGCTGGCCTGTTGTTCGGCCTGACGCCGGCGCGGCAGACAACCAAGCCTGACCTTACACCCACACTGAGAGGCGAAGTGGTGTGGATGGGCAGTCCGCGGCGACCACTGGGTGACGTGCTCGTCGTGACGCAAGTCTCCTTCTCTCTGCTACTGCTGATCGGAGCGGGCCTGCTGGTGCGGACATTGCAGAAGCTGAAGTCAGTAGATCCGGGTTTCAACAGAGAGAACGTCCTCCTGCTCTCTTTTTATCCCCATATGAGTGGATATGCGCCGAAGCGGACCACGGCATTCTTCCAGCAGCTGGTCGAAAAAGTTGAAGCACTACCCGGAGTGCGAGCAGTAAGCCTCGATCGCAACCTGGGCTCGTTAAGCGGCGATTCCGGAGGCCGTGGCCCGATGCACGTGCATGGACATCAGCCTGGGAGCGGCGAGGAGCTGGAGTGCTATGTGAACTTTGTGGGAGTCCGCTATTTCGAAACGATGGGAATCCCACTGCTTTTGGGGCGAGATTTCCGGGTTCAGGATAACAGCCCCGAAGCCCCCAAAGTGGCCATTATCAATCAAACGATGGCCCGTGATTTCTTCGGCAATGACAACCCAGTAGGAAAGCACTTTGGCTGGGGCCCCCTTGATGCTTCTCCACAGGATTGGGATATGGAGGTCGTGGGCGTAGTAAGAGATACCAAATACGAGAGCTTGCGGGAGACAAACCAAGCCGTCGCTTACATTCCCTATCAGCAAGAGCCCCAATACTTGATGACTCTAGTCGTGCGAACTGCGGTTGCTCCCGCCAACATGGTAGCTGCGATTCGACGCGAGGCGCAAGCGCTGGATAGCAGAGTGCCAATTCTTCAGATCAAGACGCTGAGCCAGGAAGTCAATGAATCCCTCCGACAGGAACGGCTTCTGGGTACCCTTTCCGGCTTTTTCGGG
>CAYOZX010000197.1:0-1117 GCA_964408515.1 uncultured Acidobacteriaceae bacterium
TTCTGGGCAACTGTGTAAACGGCACCCCGGCTAGCACTTCAACTAAGGAGCGGATTTTCTTCATCACTCCCAGCATCATCCAGACCTAGCATGAGGTAGACGTAAAACAGCCGCCAGATCCTGCATCCCAGGACTGGCGGTATTGTTTTTGGGACGGCAAGTTCGTATCCCGTCAGTGCGAGTTGTTACACTCCAGCCATGGACTACAAAGGCCGCCAGCAGCGTCTGCGGACTGTCTTGTCCTCTCGGCGGTCGGACGCCCTGCTGGTCACTCATCTTCCCAATATGCGCTACCTGTGCGGCTTCACCGGCAGCGCCGGGGCGCTGCTGGTGACGGAGGGCAGGAGCGTCCTGTTTACCGACGGACGCTACACAGAACAGGCGCACCGGGAGGCGCGGTCAGCGCAGGTTGTGATTGCTCGCCAGGGGCCCCTGGGCGCGGCGGCATCCTGGCTCGCTACTCATAAGAAAGAGCGCCGGGGAGCCGGAGCCTACAGGCTGGGCATCGACGGTGAACATCTCACCGTGGGCGCGCGCAGCCGCCTGGGTCGACTCCTGCCCTCGAACGTGCGTTTGCACCTCGCCTCCGGCCTGGTCGAAGCCGCTCGCATGGTGAAGGATGAAGACGAAATTCGACTGATTCGCGCCGCGGCCAGGCTTGGCGCCCGCCTGTTTGACCGGGTCCTCGAGGTTCTTCGGCCCGGCGTCGCCGAAACCCAGGTTGCCGCGGAGATGGAGTATGCAGCCCGGAGCGAAGGCGCCGAGGGCATGTCATTTCCCACCATCGTGGCCTCCGGACCGCGTTCGGCATTGCCCCACGCCAGGGCGTCCGCAACGCCCATTCCCCGGAGGACGTTCGTTGTCTGTGACTTCGGTGTTATACTCTGCGGCTATTGCTCGGACCGGACGCGCACGGTCTTTGTGGGGCGGCCCAACGGCGACGCGCGCAGGGTTTATGACGCGGTACGGCGCGCTCAACTGGCTGCGCTGGCGGCGGTAAAGCCGGGGGTTAGCGCGAACGACATCGATCAGGTATCCCGTAAAGTACTGCAAAAGGAAGGTTTAGCAAAAAAATTCACCCAATTGAACGGACAAGGGGTAGTGTTGGAAACCCAAT
>CAYOZX010000197.1:1127-1796 GCA_964408515.1 uncultured Acidobacteriaceae bacterium
GGAAAAAGAAAGCTTTACAAAACAACTTACCTCATTGGACCGGACTGGGCGTAGGCTTGGAAATCCATGAAGGGCCGCGCCTGGCGGCCGGGCAAACGGAGGTCTTGAAGCCGGGCATGGTGATCACCATTGAGCCCGGCGTTTATGTCCCAGGCCGGTGGGGAGTCCGGATCGAGGACATGGTGGTGGTTACCGCCAGCGGATGTGAGACGCTGGCGCCCAGCCGCAACGAACTGACCGCACTTTAAGGACGGGCATCGGGCCAAATGCCCGGCGAGCGGTCTGCAAAGACGATGTTGCCGGTTCGGCGGACCTGGGAAGTCGAACTCGGTCCCACCGCAAACGATGAATCTAAAAGAGATCAAAGAACTCGTCGAGTTCTTAAAAGAGCAGGACATCGCCGAGTTCGAAATGGAGCGCGGCGACGTTAAGGTGCGCATCAAGCGCGCCGGCGGACAGGTCTCAATACCCGAAACGCGGATCGTAACGGTTGCACCGGTTCAGCCAGCCGCGTCTGACGTCGTGATCGCGTCAGCCGGCTCCATTGCTGTCCCGCCCGCCGTTGCGGCGGCGCCTCCCGCAGCCTCGCCTGAAGAAGGCCTGCATATCGTACGGTCCCCGATCGTTGGCAAATTCGATGAGTCGCCTTCGCCGGGACCCCCCCCCCTC
>CAYOZX010000197.1:1806-7094 GCA_964408515.1 uncultured Acidobacteriaceae bacterium
CTCGCGTCCTGGCCGGCGTCGGTCTCGACGTTGTTGCCGAACTGGAGGTAGAGGCGCCCGATGGGCCCGTCGAGCCCGGACACCTCGACGCCCGCCGCCACCAGGTTGACCGCGATCTCGTTGTGCCGCGGGGCGGTCGTGGTCTGGAAGATGGTGTGGTCGGCGGGCTGCGAGAACTGGAACGCATAGTATGCGTCGACGTAGATCGAGCCCGTCAGCGGGCCCCACTCCGTTCCCGCCCGCCGTTATGGCGGGGCCTCCCGCAGCCACGCCTGAAGAGAGCCTGCATATCGTACGGTCTCCGATCGTGGGCACATTCTATGAGTCGCCTTCGCCAGGATCACCCCCCTTCGTGAAGCCCGGCGACGTGGTTACGGTCGGCCAGATTCTGTGCATTGTCGAGGCCATGAAGCTGATGAACGAAATCGAGTCTGACGTGGCCGGGGAGGTCGTCAAAAAGCTGGTGGCCAACGGGGCGCCGATCGAATATGGCCAGGAGCTGTTCGCCATTCGCGCCCAGGGTTGAGCCAGGCAGGGACGGCCGCACCCGGCTGTCCGCGGGCCGCTTCTTGTGCTTGTGACTCCCGGCAGGAGCGGTTGAGCGGTAGCTCGAAGGGGATGGCGTCCCCCGGCTGTCTCTGCACCTTTCCCGCCGGGCAAGTCTGCTCATGTTCAAGAAGATCCTGATCGCCAATCGCGGTGAGATTGCCCTGCGGGTGATCTGTGCCTGCAAAGAGTTGGGCATCCGTACCGTGGCCATCTACAGCGAAGCCGACCGCAACTCGCTGCACGTGCGCTTTGCCGACGAAGCCATTTGCATCGGCCCTCCGCAACTCGCCCAGAGCTATCTCAATATTCCCACCGTGATCAGCGCCGCGGAAATCGCCGACGTCGACGCCATCCACCCCGGGTACGGTCTGCTCGCGGAAAACGCGAACTTCGCCGAAGTCGCGGAAACCTGCAACATCAAGTTCATCGGTCCCCCACCCGAGATTACGCGGCTGATGGGCGAAAAGGAGAAAGCCCGGGAGGCGATGAAAAAGGCGGGAGTACCCATACTTCCGGGCTCGGAAGGAGTCCTGAGCGGCGAAGGCGAAGCGCTCGAGTGGGGACGCCAGGTGGGATACCCGGTGATCATCAAGGCGTCCGCCGGCGGGGGCGGACGCGGCATGCGCATCGTGCGCAACGAAGACGAACTGCCGAGCCTGTTCCGGGCGGCCCAGTCCGAGGCGGCAGCGGCGTTCGGCAACGGCGATCTCTACATGGAGAAATTTGTCGAGCATCCCCGCCATATTGAGTTCCAGATTTTGGCCGATCAGTACGGCAACGTGGTCAGCCTGGGCGAACGCGAGTGCTCCATTCAGCGCCGCCACCAGAAGCTGCTCGAGGAATCGCCTTCTCCGCAAATGAATGCCGATCTGCGTGAGCAGATCGGGCAAGTGCTGTGCCGGTCGCTCTCCGATATCGGCTATGTCAACGCCGGCACCATTGAATTCCTTATGGATGAAGACCGGCGGCTGCACTTCATCGAGATGAACACCCGCATTCAGGTGGAGCACCCCGTGACCGAGATGGTCACCGACGTCGACCTGGTAAAGAGCCAGATTCTGCTGGCCGCGGGAGAACGTCTCCAGGATGTGCTGCATGGGCCCGTCCTGCATCGCGGGCATGCTATCGAGTGCCGCATCAATGCCGAGCACCCCGAAAAGTTCACGCCCTCGGCGGGCAAGATCACCACCTTCAATCCACCCGGCGGCACCGGCGTTCGCATCGACACCGCGGCCTATGCGGAAGGAGTCATTCCGCCATATTACGACTCCCTCATCGCCAAACTGATCGTGCGTGGCAAGGACCGCGACGAAGCCATTTCCCGCATGGGGCGCGCGCTGGAGATGTTCATCATCGAGGGCATCTTCACCACCATTCCGCTGCATCGCAAGATTCTGGCCGATCCCGATTTCCGCGCCGGACGCGCCGACACCACGTTCATCGAGCGCTTCCTGGCCAGAAGCGCCAAGGGAAATTCCCCGCCGGGTGAGGCGAAACCCGGGGGAGAGTAGCGAGGCGAAAGGAAAGCGTAAGCGCAGGCGCAACTGTCCGGTTGGGAGAACGAATCGGCTGGGCAGGGCGCCGCGCTCCAAATCCCATGATTCTCCCGCGCCTCTACGCCATCCTCGATTCCGCCGGCTTCGCGGATGCTGAGCATCTCTATCAGAGCGCGGAGTCACTGGCGGCCGCAGGCCTGAGCTTGATCCAGTATCGCAACAAGTCCGGAAATGCGCAGCAGATGCTGGAACAGGCGCTGGAACTGAAGCGCCGGCTGCGGGATTCCGTCAAACTGATCATGAACGACCGCGCGGACTTATGTCTGGCGGCGGAGTTCGACGGGGTGCACGTCGGTCAGGACGATCTTTCCCCCGAAGCCGCCAGGAAGGTCATTGGTGGCAAGGTGTGGCTGGGGGTCTCCACCCACGATCCCGAACAGCTGGCCCGGGCGGAGGAGTCTTCGGCCGACTATTTGGCTATCGGCCCGGTGTTCTCTACCCGCAGCAAGGCCAATCCCGCTCCGACCATCGGTCTTGAAGGCGTGCGGCGGGCCCGGCGGTTGTCCCATAAGCCGTTGGTCGCGATCGGAGGAATCACCAGGGAAAACTGCCTTTCCGTGATCGATGCCGGGGCTGACGCGGTGGCGGTGATATCTGACTTGTTACCCGCACCGCGCAAATCAGCAGAGGCTTTTTTGCGGATATTAGGGTAAAGTCCACATGGAGTTGGGCAGTGGGGCAAGTCCAGGCGCCGGCTGGGGACGAACCAGCGCCCCGGCAACCGGCCCCAGGGAGGGTTGTGAGTACTGAGATCAAGCCGCCTGCCATCGCTGCTGCCAGCGACTGGGACACCCACTCCCGCCAGGACAAGGAGCTGGTCCAGGGCCTTGGGCTGACCAGCGCCACCATGCTGGTCATGGGCTCGATGATCGGCTCCGGCATCTTCATCGTTTCCGCCGAAATTGCCCGCGAAGTAGATTCGCCGGCTCTGCTGCTCGGAGCCTGGCTGGTCACTGGCTTCCTCACCATCGTGGGGGCGCTCAGTTACGGAGAACTGGCCGCCATGATGCCCCGCGCGGGCGGACAGTATGTCTACCTGCGCGAGGCCCTGGGGCCGTTGTGGGGCTTCCTCTATGGCTGGACGCTCTTCCTGGTGATCCAGACGGGCACGATCGCGGCAGTTGGAGTCGCATTTGGCAAATTTCTCGGGATTTTCTTTCCTTCGATTTCCTCCAGCAATTGGATCATTCACTTCTGGAAGGTGCCGCCGCTTCATCTCGGCCCCATGGTTCTGGGAAACATGGAAACCGGGCTCAGTACCCAAAACCTGGTCGCGATCACAGTCGTAGTGGCGCTCTCCATCATCAACATTTTCGGGCTCAAGACCGGGGCGTTCATCCAGAACGTCTTTACTGTCGCCAAGGTCTCAGCTCTGTTGGGACTTGTGGTCCTGGGACTGCTGATCGGGCGCAATGCCGAAGCGCTGGCCGCCAATTTCCACGGTAATTTCTGGCGCAACGCCGGGCTGGGCGCGCAACATGCCGTTCAGGTCGGCGTAGGAGGTCCGATGGTCCTGGTGGGAACGCTCACCATTCTGGCTGTCGCTCAGGTGGGATCGCTGTTTTCCGCCGACGCCTGGAACAACGTGACCTTTACTGCCGGCGAAGTGAAGAACCCCAGCCGCAACCTTCCTCTCTCGCTGGCGCTGGGGACCGGAGTCGTAATCGCTCTTTACGTAGCCTGCAACGTAATTTACCTGAACGTGCTCCCCCTGGATGGCAGCAGCGCCAGCGCCAGCATATTGGAGCGCGGCATCAAGTTCGCCACCGAAGACCGCGTGGGCACAGCGGTCATGTCGCAGATCTTCGGCCCGGCGGGGGGCACGCTGATGGCGATTGCCATCATGCTTTCCACGTTCGGCTGCTGCAATGGACTTATCCTGGCCGGAGCGCGCGTTTACTACGCCATGGCCAAGGACGGGTTGTTCTTCCGCAGCGTGGCCCGGTTGCATCCTACCTACAAGACGCCTTCCGTCTCCCTCATGGTGCAGATGGTCTGGACCTGCATCCTATGTGTTTCCGGGAGTTACGGCCAGTTGCTGGACTACATCATCTTTGCCGTGCTGGTGTTTTACGTCCTGACCATCCTCGGCCTGTTCGTGCTGCGGCGCACTCATCCCGGCGCGGAGCGGCCTTACCGCGCGTTCGGATACCCGGTTTTGCCGGCCATTTATATCGTTCTGGCGCTGTTTATTGATGTCGTATTATTGCGCTACAAGCCGCAATTCACGTGGCCGGGGCTTATCATCGTGTTGCTCGGAATTCCGGTCTATTATTTGTGGTCGCGGCGAAATTCAGTCCCCGGGGAGCGGTTGAGTCCGCAGTAAAGGAGCGCAATCTGCATGGGCAACCTGTTGGCAACCAAGTCTTTAGACTCCCTTATGCAAGAGGCGCAGGAGACCAGCGAACACAGCTTGAAACGGACGCTTGGTCCCGTCAATCTCATCATGCTCGGCATCGGCGCCATCATCGGCGCCGGCCTGTTCGTGAGGACCGCCGCGGCCATTGCGGACCGCTCGGGGCCCTCGGTGACGCTCGCATTCATCGTCGCGGGCATCGGTTGCGCCTTTGCCGGACTCTGCTACGCCGAATTCTCTTCCATGATCCCGGTTGCGGGCAGTGCTTATACCTACTCTTATGCGACCATGGGAGAGCTGGTCGCCTGGATTATCGGCTGGGATCTGGTGCTGGAGTACGCTGTGGGCGCCGCCACGGTCGCCATCGCCTGGAGCGAATACTTTAACCGGGTGCTCGACTGGTTTGGCATGCGAATTCCCTATCAATGGAGTCACTCTCCTCTGGAGAGAATGGCGGACACGGGAGCTCGCGGAATCATCAATATTCCCGCCATTTTCATCCTGCTGATCCTGTCCGCCCTGCTCATCAAGGGAACGAAGGAATCCGCCCTGGTAAACGGCTTTATCTTAATCCTGAAGGTAACGATTGTCATCGTGGTAATCGCGATCGGTTGGGGTTTCATCAACCCCGCCAATCACACGCCTTTCATTCCTGAGGCGACGAGCTACGTCACGCCGCAAGGCATCACTCACCACTACGGTGGCTTACTGGGAATCCTGGGCGCGGCGGGCGTCGTCTTCTTCGCCTATATCGGCTTCGACGCGGTTTCGACGGCGGCGCAGGAAGCCAAAAACCCAAAGCGCGACATGCCGATCGGCATCCTGGG
>CAYOZX010000198.1:0-7093 GCA_964408515.1 uncultured Acidobacteriaceae bacterium
CAATGATGCGCACATCCACCTGAATCTCGTGCACGCCGCCCAGGTGCATGAACCTGCGGTCCTGCAGCACGCGCAGAATCTTGCTCTGGGTGTCCAGGCTCATGGTGCCGATTTCGTCGAGAAACAGCGTGCCCCGGTCGGCGATCTCGAACAGGCCCTTCTTGGAGGCGATGGCACTGGTGAACGCGCCTTTGACATGCCCGA
Organism: uncultured Acidobacteriaceae bacterium; assembly: GCA_964408515.1. Taxonomy (GTDB): domain Bacteria; phylum Acidobacteriota; class Terriglobia; order Terriglobales; family Acidobacteriaceae; genus CAYOZX01. The sequence goes on from CAYOZX010000198.1 coordinate 205, forward strand.
ACAGCGTCGATTCCAGAAGGTCGGGCGGCATGGAGCCGGTGTTGACGGGCACGAAAGACCGCTCTCGCCGCGGCGAATTCAGATGGATGGCCTTGGCGATCAGCTCCTTGCCTGTGCCGCTCTCTCCCTGCAGGAGGATGGTGGAGCGGCTGGGCGCCACCTGCGCCACCAGGTCAAAGATCTTCAGCATGGGCTCGCTCTTGCCCACGATGTTCTCAAAGTTGTAACGCTGCTTGAGGGCCCGCTTGAGCTGGACGTTCTCTTCCTCCGCCCGCTGCCGCGCCACCGCCGCGCGCACATCAGCCAGCAGCTTTTCGTTATCCCAGGGCTTCTGGACGAAATTGGTCGCTCCCGCCTGCATCGCCTTCACCGCATTCTCCACGGTGCCATAGGCGGTGATCATGATGACCGACAACTGCGGGTCATGGTCGCGCAGTTCCGCCAGCACATCCAGTCCGTCGCGGTCGGGCAGCGCCAGGTCCAGCAGCACCAGGTCAAACGGCCGCTCTCCCGCCCGCGCCAGACCTTCTTCTGCCGTGGAGGCCGAGCTGACCTCGTAGCCTTCCAACTCCAGCAAGGTCTCCAGCGACTCGCGGATGGCGGCTTCGTCATCAACGATCAGAACTGCGCCCGCGGACAAAGGTTGCCCCTCGCCCACATTCCGCCGCGGCATGGTTGCCAGTTCAGACATTGACCGCCTTCCTCATCAGGGGGAAATCGAGGTAGAACGTGGTGCCCCGTCCAGGATGGCTCTCCACCCGAATCTTCCCTGCATGCTCCTGGATGATGCCGTAGGTGACCGACAAGCCCAGGCCGGTGCCCTTGTTCTGGCCCTCCCGCGGAGCCACTTTGGTGGTGAAAAACGGATCGTAGATGCGCTGAATGTGCTCCTGCGCGATGCCGCTGCCCGTGTCCGACACGACCACGCTGACCCCCTCGCCGTTTGCCGTCCCTACCCGCAGAGTGCCCCCCTCTGGCATGGCATCGCGCGCGTTCAGGAACAAGTTCAGAAACACCTGCTGCAGCCGTCCGGCATTGCCGCTGATCAGCGGCAGGTGATCGGCCAGGTCGTCCTCCACCCGGATCTTCGTGATCTTGAACTGGTGCTCCAGCAGGGCCAGCGTGTCGGCGACGATCTTGTTGAGGTTCACATCCGTGAATTCCGTTCCGCTGGTGCGGGAGAAATTCAGCAGGTTGTTCACGATCTCCGATGCCCGGAACGTCTGCCGGGTGATCTTCTCCAGCAGCCCGGACTTCGACGGATCCTGCTGCAGCTGCTTGGACAGCATCTGCGCGTAGGAGGAAATCACCGCCAGGGGGGTGTTGACTTCATGCGCCACGCCTGCCGCCAGCAGGCCGATCGACGACAGCTTGTCTGCCTGGGAAAGCTGCGACTCCAGCTCTACCCGCTCGGTGATGTCGTCCACAATGATCAGCCGCCCGATCACGTGGAACTTGCGCGTCACCAGGGGCGCGATGGCTACGTTCACGGTGCGGCTCTCGCCGGCGGGCGTATCCAGCCGGAACTTGTACAGGTTGTTGATGCCCGGATTCTGCCGCACCCGGTAGAACTCTTCCACGAAGGCCGCCGGGAAGACCTCGCTCAGCGGCCGGGTCAGCGCCTGCCAGCGTGGCAGCGCGTACATGACTTCCATCTGCGAGTTCCAGGACTCGATGCGGTCCGCCAGATCCACCGCCAGCACGCCCACGTTGATCGACTCCACGATATTCTCGTTGAAGTCCTTCAGGCGTTCGTACTCCACTACCTTCTGTTCCAGCGACGCGTAGAGGCGGGCGTTCTGGATGGCGATTCCGATATATCCCGCCAGCGTCTCCAGCAGCTCGACGTCTTCGCTGGAGAGGAAATCGCCGTCCACCGTCTTGCCCAGACCCAGGAAGGCGATGGTGCGCTGCTGGGCGCGGCAGGGAATGTAGTAGTTCAGGTCCAGCCGGGCGATGGTTTGCTGCGCCCTGGCGGTCTCGCGCGGCACCTGGTGCACGTTCTCCAGAAACAGGTGTCCGGCCTCGGCTTCCGGCCGGGGGACGCTGAGAAAGCCCAGGTCCAGTCCGCTGGTCTGGGTCATGCCGAACGACTTCGCCAGGACAAACTGCGGCGGTTCGCCCGCAGAGAGGAAAATCGCCATGCGGTCCACCAGCAGGGTGCGCGACAGGCGGTCCACCACCGAAGCGAGCATGCGGTCGAGATCGGTTTCCGCGCTCAACTCGCGCCCGAACTCGATCAAGGTCCTGCGATAGTCATAACGCGTGCGGTAGAAGAACTGATCCACCCGCTCCTGGATCCACTTGCGCAGGGGATCGAACAGCAGCGCCGTCACCACCATGGCCAGAATCAGCCCCAGCGGCCCCGAGCTGGGCACCTGGGTGTGCACCAGTTCGGCGACTCCTGCCACCACCGCGAAGTAGACGCCCACGAGCGCCGCCGCGGCCAGGGTATAGACCATGCCGCGCTTAAAGATCAGATCCACGTCCATCAGGCGATAGCGGAAAATGGCGTAGCCGAAGGTCAGCGGAAGCAGGCCCAGCGACAATACCGAAACCTTCATGGCCGCCGTGGGCAGCGCGCCCGTCAGGTAGGGAATCACGTAGAACAGGGTGAACGGCGCGATCGCCAGGATGGTGCCCCGCGTCACCCACTTCAACTGCTGCCGCAGGATGGGCGTGCTGGCCCGGCGGTAGCTGTACCACAGCACTCCCGCCGCCAGCACAAAAAACGCCGCCAGGTAGCCCATCTGCAGCCGATCCAGGTTCCAGCGCAGGCGCTCGCCCGCCTTCAGGAACCGGAGCGCAAAGATGTGAATGCCCAGCAGCAGCAGTCCGGGAGCGTAGATGAGGGGAACCAGCCAGTGATGCTTGCGGACGAGGTTGCGCCTTTCCGGGAAAGTCAGAACAAAATGCAAAAACAGCGCCGGCTGCAGCAGCCAGGCCACCACGTTGCCCCAATAGATGGTCCAGTCGAATTCGTTCAGTTTCCCGGTGAACTTGAACGCGTAGAAAACGAACGAGACCAGGCAGAACAGGTAAAAGTGAGTAGAACTGGGGGCGGTCCAGCGGCGCAGCAGGACGTACAGCCCGATGCCCAGGTAAATCAGCGCGATGAAGCGCAGCCAGAAGTTGAGGGAACGCTCGGCCGGAACCAGGATGACCGATGAGTCCAGCGCGACCCTGTCGCGAATCAGCGAGTAGGTGGCCTTCGACCAGGCTCCGGCGCGATACAACTGGCGCACCCGGGAAGGCGTGTCCTTCACCTCATGCTGGTTGATAGCTGTCAGCCAGTCCCCGCTGCGGATTCCGGCCTTCTCCCCCGGTCCGCCCGGTTCGACCCGCCCGGCAGTCAGGCCCCCGGACTCATTTTCCACCCACCAGACGCCGTCGGTAGGCACCTGGAACTCGCGCTCTTTTTGGAAGTTGATCCAGGCCAGGACCACCGCCGCCGTGGTCAGCAGGATCAGGAAGCCGGCGGTGAAGCGAATCTGGAAGTCCCGGTTCATGGACCGCAGCGGCTCCTTCGACGAGTTGGCCAAACCACCCGCCGAAACTTTCTGCACGTTCGGTGCCACGGCCAGACCCAAGGGAGGAACCCCTAACTTGCTTCAAAGAAAAGACTTCGTTAATTATAGGGGGCCTGTGGAAGTAAAGCTACGTTTTTTGGAAGCCTTCTGTGGGGTTTGGTAACTCTATGCAAGGCAGAAGGTTAACCACGACCCATGACTTCCCCTCAGATTTGGCGCGGTGCCGAAACCTCGGCAGGCAGCGGCACGGCTACACCCTGCAGCGAACGGTCTGCGCCGGATTCCTACGACCACTTCTTAGCCGGCAGCTATTCAGCAGACCCGCTTTCGGAAACCGAAAGTGCCCCACTTCCCGAACTGGGCCCGCCCGCCTCCGATAGAATCGTCTCTTCCCCAATGAGCCGAAAATGAGCCGAAGCGACGAGATCATCGAACGCGAGCGCCAATTCCTCCTGCAGACCTACAACCGGTATCCCGTGGTCCTGGAGCGCGGCAAAGGCGTCTTCCTGTACGACGTGGAAGGGAAACGCTACCTCGACTTCGTGGCTGGTCTGGGGGTAAATGCTCTTGGGCACGCCCATCCCCGGGTGCTCAAAGTCATTCGCGAGCAGTGCGCCCGCGCCATTCACTTCTCCAATCTCTACTACAACGAATTCCAGGGACGCCTGGCGGAAAAGCTTTGCCAGCTCTCCGGCCTGCAGCGGGTTTTCTTTTCCAACAGCGGGACGGAAGCTATCGAAGGCTCGATCAAGCTGGCGCGCCTCGCCGGGCACCGCGCCGGGGGTGAACAGAAATGCCGCCTGGTCGGGTTGCAGGGCTCCTATCACGGGCGAACTTTCGGCGCTATGTCCCTCACCGGGCAGGACAAATACCGCAGAGGGTTCGAGCCTCTGCTGGAAGATGTGACCTTCGTGCCGCGCAATGATGCCGAGGCGCTGCGGAGCGCGGTCGACGACACCACCTGCGCCATCGTGCTCGAGCCCATCTTCGGCGAGGGTGGCATCTACGAGTGTTCGCCGGATTTTCTGAGGGAATGCCGGGCGGCCGCTGACCGCCACCGCGCCGCGCTGATCTTCGACGAGATCCAGTGCGGTCTGGGACGCACGGGAACGACCTTTGCCTTTCAGTCGTTTGGCGTAGTACCCGATATCGTGGCCGTCGCCAAGCCGATTGCCGCCGGGCTGCCCCTGGGCGCGTTTCTGGCCAAGGAAGAATTCGCTTCCGCGATATCGGCAGGGCAGCACGGCACCACCTTCGGCGGGGGCCCGCTGGCCTGCCGGGTGGCGCTGGAATATTTCTCTATCCTGGAGGATGAAAAACTGCTGGAGAATGTAGCCCGGGTGGGGGCCTACCTGCAGGATCAGTTGAAAGCACTCGCCCAGAAACGAGCCGCCGTGCGGGAGGTGCGCGGGCGCGGCTTTATCCAGGGCCTGCAGCTCGACATTCCGGCGCGTCCCCTGGTCGAGCAGGGCCTGGCAGGAGGGGTGCTCTTTAACAGTACCCAGGACACCGTATTGCGCTTTCTGCCGCCCTTCCTCATGGGGGAGAGGCACGTGGATAGGGTTATCAGGGTGCTCGGGAAACTTCTGGGGAAGAAGAAGGCATCCGCGTGACGGCATTTCTCCGACAGGAAAAAAGCGGGGAGCCGAAGCTCCCCGGCACAGAAGCGAAGTTGGCGATACCGGTTACATAGAGGGCAGGAGCGTTGGCAACGTTGCCCGAAGAGCGAAGCAAAAGGCAGGAAAACACCCCCGAAGTGAAAAATTCTCCCAAGGGGCCAACGGTGGCGGAAGCCGTGTCCCAGGCGCCTTTTCCCATACCCTCGCCCATTGAAGAGGGCTGGGCCGTCCTCGAGGGACATCGCGTGCGCTACTGGAAAGGAGGGTCGGGACCGCCCCTCGTCCTCCTGCACGGAATGCTGGGCTACTCTTTTTCCTGGCGTTACGCTCTCCCCATACTGGCTTCCCAGTCGGCGGTCTACGCACCAGATATGTTGGGCACAGGCTTCTCGGATCGCCCCCGCGAACTCGATTGCGGCTTCCGGGCTTCGGCGCAACGCCTGCTGCGCTTTCTGGATGAGGCAGGCTTGGCGTCGGTCGACCTATTGGGTACCTCGCACGGCGGGGCGGTGGTCATGATGGCGGCTGCGCTGGCCGCGGAGCGGGTCCGCAGCCTGATCCTGGTCGCGCCGGTCAATCCGTGGTCCGCCCATGGGCGGCGGCTTACCCCATTCCTGAGCAGAGGATGGGTGGCCGCGCTGGTCCGGCGCTTTGCGCCGGCAATGCCCACCCTGCATGACTACCTGCTGCGTCGCCTGTACGGCGATCCTGGTCGCATTCATCCGGGCACGCTCGAAGGCTACTCCGCTCCCCTGCGGCTGCCCGGCGCGCTGGACTACGGGCTGAATATCATTCGCACCTGGAACCACGACCTTGACGAACTGCGGTCTCTGTTGCCGCGCATCGCTCACATTCCCGCGCTGCTGCTGTGGGGAAGCAAGGACAAAGCTGTCAGCCCGGCGTCATCTACGCCGCTCAGCCGGCAATTTGAAGACTGCAGCGTGCGGATCTTCGATGGCGTCGGCCATCTGCCCTACGAAGAAGTTCCGGATCAATTCAATGCGGCGGTGATGGAGTTCCTGAGAACAAGATAGCGCAGCCAGCCGGCCTGCCGTCACAACCGTCCCTTCTGTCGTGCTTCCGCTTCGTCCAGCCACCCGCGACGCAGCCGTTCGGAGGAGACACTGGACAGATAAGGCTTGATGTCGAGAATCGGGGTCCCGTCCAGCATATCCACGCCTCGGACATGCAGGGCGGCGCCTTCGCGGCGGAGGAGCTCAACTGTGGTCAAGCCAATCGGGTTCGGGCGGCGTGGGGAGCGGGTGGCAAACACACCGTGCGGCCGGTTGTCCGAAGGCGGCCTGGCCAGCAAGTCATCCCCCCGCAGTTCCTCTCGGGGGGAGCGATCAAACTCCCAGAGCACAAAGAGATGCGAAAAGCCCTCGATGTCGGTGAGGCCCGGGTCGAACTCGGGCAGAAGGTTGAGCACGCCTTCGGCCTCGTGCTTAACCCCTAGTCCCTTGGGAATCTCACGGGTGTCCTTATACGGACTGCTTACGAATCCGATGGGCTGCGAAGTGAACATAGAGCGCAAGGCCTCCGATTTCATCATGCACGAAGATTACATGCTAAGACGAATCTGCCCGGAACATTTCGCGCCGTGTCCGGGGATTTTCCCCCACCATGAACCATCGTTCTCACCACCGCCTGTTATTGCTGATACTTTGGCGTCGCCCTGGGCATCCAATCTTCTTACCCGACGCTGGCGGGGACGCCCTGGGATGAAACTGAAAACCAAGG
>CAYOZX010000199.1:0-1064 GCA_964408515.1 uncultured Acidobacteriaceae bacterium
TCGCGGTAGTCATGGGAGGTAAGCTGCGTCATGGTCGTCATATCTTTTGCGCCAGTACGGGTATGACATGCTCTTTGACCTGCTCAGCCGTGAACGGCTTGCGGATGTAGCCTCGGGCGCCGCAGGAGAGCGCCTGCACCACATGGGACTCGCTGCCCTCGGTCGTGATCATCACCACCGGCACGCCCTTGCCGTGCTCCGTTCCGGAGAGTTGCTTGACAAACTCGAGCCCATCCATCACCGGCATGTTGATGTCACAGAGAATCAGGTCCACCGGATTGTCCTTCAGGACGCTTAGCGCCTCCGCCCCGTTGCCTGCCTCGAAGACTGTCTTCAGCTCGATGCCGGCTTGCCGTAAGGAACGCTCCACAATCTTGCGCATAACGGAGGAGTCGTCCACAATGAGAGCATTGATGTTGTTCATGAGGCCGCGCTCATTTTTCCTTCAGGACATGCCCGCCGACTTCCCTTGGTTGAAGTATCGGCGGGGAACGACCGGACTTTAAGGCATGAAATCCACCAGGCCAGCATTTTCGCCGGCCGCAGCTTTCCCTGCTGGGGTCATTGCCGCCCTGACAGACCAGACCTGCAGCAAACCCATCATCTCCGGGCTCGGGCCTCAGGACTCCCGGTACGTAAGGAGACCCATCGTGATCTCGGTTTGTAAAGTTTGAAGCACAGGCAGGCAGGAAAGTATCGGGTGGGGTATCCTATATTGCAGACCCTGATTCCGTTGCTGGCGATTGCACTCCTCCCAGCCCGGCTCGAATGCGAAGCGCGCGTTCTCCTCCGTAACCAGCACCGGTTCAGTGGGTTGAGCAAGGCATTCTCGAGGCAAATCATCCGAGGCTCAGGCATCATGTTGGGCAGAGACTATCTTCCAGACGAGAACGAGAGAATTTCCCAGATTCGGAATGAGATCGCGCGGCTTTTCTATGAGCAGGCCGAGTTTTTCAAAAAGGGAGCGCGCGGCACACACACGCCGGCTGAAATTCGCGATTACGAAGCTCGACGTCAGCGCCTGCGTGAGGTTTTTGCAGAGCTCGGTCAACTGAGACAGACGG
>CAYOZX010000199.1:1164-7032 GCA_964408515.1 uncultured Acidobacteriaceae bacterium
CGACGTCAGCGCCTGCGTGAGGTTTTTGCAGAGCTCGGTCAACTGAGACAGACGGTGTAGCTGTGGCGAAGAACTTCACTCCGTCGGCAGGAGGCCCGGATGTTATTCCCAATCCGTTGCCGACGCACGACCCGCGCCTGCCCGAACCAGATCCCACGCCGGAACCGGCGCCTGCTCTCCCGGTTCCGACGCCCCCACCCCAACCCGCCTTTTCTGTGCGCCCCGCGTGAGTGCCGCCATCGGTGGTACGTTTCGTACTCGTCTGTGGAATATTTTTATCGGCGAGAGTTCTGATCCTTGAAACCCCAGCCGCAGCACCTAAGTTACTTGGGGAATTCAGATCGATTGCATAGATTCAGAGCATGGGTCTTAGTTGCCTGCTCCTCACCAATGACCGGACGTTGCTGGAGGTCATCCGCGCGGGCTTCGGCGCAACCGGCGTCGAACTCGAGATGCGCACCAGTACCGCGAGCGCAATCGAGCTTTCGTCACGAAGGCATCTGGATAGTTTTGTGATTGACTGCGAGGGTGTGGAACGGGGCGAGGAGTTGCTTGCCCAGATACGCAACAGCCGGTCTAACAAACAGTCCGTCCTCCTCGCCGTGGTGAACGCCAGGACTCCGGCAAGCGCCGCCATTGAAGCCGGCGCCGACTTTGTGCTTGCCAAGCCGGTTCAGGACAAGCAGTTGCGAAACATTCTCGACATCGCCCTGGCTCGCATGGAGCGCGAGCACCGTCGCTACTTCCGCCACAAGGTTGAACTGCCCATTGACCTGGTGTGCCTGACCGGCGAGACCTGTGCGGGTAGAGTCATGAACGTGAGCGAAGGCGGACTCGCGCTCAGCCGATTCGGGCCGTCCCGCGTCGAAGGGGTGGTGAGCGTGCAGTTCGGCCTGCCCAGCGTGCCACCGCGAGCCTTCCGGGCCAAAGCGGAGGTGGTGTGGAGCGATGCCTTCGCCATGGGCATGCGCTTCCTCCACATAGACTCCGCCTCGCGGCCCTACTTCCTCGCCTGGCTGGACGCTCTGGAAGCGCAGAAACAGTTCCACGACGCGGCTCCCGCCAGCTAGGACTTTCGTTTCCCCTTAGCCGGCTCGGAAGACGCGCTGATTTCTTGAAGCTCCGGGTTCTGCCTTCATCCGCGAAGACGGCCCCTGGAGCGCATCCGTCATGCCGCAGTGGCGGCGCTGGGAGGCTGCTGGCGCATCTGCTCGAGCATCTTCTCCTTCATTTCTTTGGCGCTGGGCTCGGCTTTATGCGTGCCTATCATCCACGTGTAGCCGTCCGGGTCCACGACGGTTCCGCATCGATCGCCCCAGAACATATCCATCACCGGACCTTGGCCGGTCGCACCCAGACTCAGCGCTTTCGCGACCACCTTGTCCACGTTTTCTACATACACATACAGACTGGCGGGCGAGCCCCCGAACGCCTTGGCGGTCCGCTTGCCCCACGCGGCGTTCTCCGGCCCCAGCATAAGGGTCGCACCCCGCAGATGCAGCTCAGCATGCATCGGCTTCCCGTCCGGGCCCTTCATGATGCCCCGCTTGGAAAAACCAAACGCCTTCTGGTAGAACTTCGCAGCCGCCGGTATGTCGGAAACGGTCAGCATGGCAGACACCGCGCCGTACTGCTTCTTGTTGAGTGGATCGATTTTCTTCTTGGCCATACTGTTTATCCTCTTAACAGGGCAAGGATTTTGGTGAATTCCGTTTGGTCGTGCATAGGTTTTTTCGGCCGTTGCCTGCCCAAGCCAGGCCGCACCTGGTGGTACCAGGACTCAATTTTCCACACGTTGGTGTCTGGCATCTGATTGAAACAAAAGGCTGATTGCTGAGTCTGGATGCCCCGCCATTCTTCCCAAAATGGCCGCAACCTGCGACCCATGGCTCAGACCGGACCTGCCTTTGTTGGTCATGTTATGTCTGGCCTGGGAGGAAGACAGTTCTACTTGTCTATGACGCAGCCAGAGATTTGGTGGCGCGGGCCGCCGCATCCAGGCGTGCGGCAAGAGGAGCAAAAAGCGGGGTCGGGCCGTTCCACAAAAGCTGGTCCACAGAGCTGAAAAGGGGAATCTCGGTCCGCAGCGTCGCCAGCGTACGAAACAGGAAAGCCCGATCCCGTTCCTGCTGCAGGGTGTAAGCGAGCGCACCCGGATTGGCGACGTTCACCTGCCACTGTCGCCCGTCTGCTGGAATGGCCTCGAGGCGCCCGTAGCGGGCCAGCACGGCCGCAGAGGACTTCGCGCCCCACCCTCGCACACCGGGATATCCATCGGCGGGGTCGCCCACCAGGGCGAGGTAGTCCGGTATCGATGCCGGCGGGACACCAAACTTCGCCACCACGCCGGCCTCATCCCGAATGCTGCGCGTGCGCCGGTTCAGTTGTACTACGCGCGTGCCGCGCACGCACTGCGCGAGATCCTTGTCGGGTGTGCAGATAATCACGCGATCGACCCTGGAGTCGGCGGCCGCTTTCTCCGCCGCCGCGGCCAGGGCATCGTCCGCCTCAAACTCCACCATCGGCCAGACTGCGATGCCCATGGCTCGCAGGGCTTCCTCCAGCAGCGGGAACTGCGCCAGCAGCTCGCGCTCAACACCTGCGCTGGTTTTGTATCCCGGCCACAGCCCATTGCGGAAGGATTCGATAACATGGTCGGTGGCAACCCCGATATGGGTCGCGCCGCCCCGGACCATGCCGAGAATGGAGGACAGCACGCCGCGCACGGCAGCGACCTCATGCCCGTCGGCATCGCGGGCGGAAGGCAGGGCGTAGTAGTGGCGGAAAAGTTCGTATGTCCCGTCGATGAGGTGGATTTCCAAGGCTCCCGCTTCTCCCTGTTCCGCAGCGCCCGAGCGGCTGGTCAATGCTACCAAAGGCCTGGATCTTTGGCCGGTCGGCCGGCAAAGCTGCCCAAACTGCCCGGTTTGACTGGTATGGTTTTTCGCCCTAAGATTACGGAGCTTCGATGCCCGCCCCTCAAGCACCTCTGGTCGGCCAGACCATTTCGCATTACCGCATCCTCGAAGCCCTTGGCGGCGGAGGGATGGGGCTGGTTTACAAGGCTGAAGATACCGCGCTGGGACGTCACGTCGCTCTGAAATTCCTGTCCGAAGAGACCGAGCACGATCCGCAGGCGCTCGAGCGCTTCCGCCGCGAGGCGCGCGCCGCCTCGGCATTGAATCATCCCAACATCTGCACCGTGCATGAAATTGGCGAACACGAAGGCAAGCTGTTCATCGTGATGGAATACATGACCGGGCAGACGCTCAAGCACCTGATTCAGAACCGCCCTCTTGATCTCGACCGGGTGCTGAGCCTGGGCACGGAGGTGGCCGATGCGCTGGAGGCGGCTCACTCCAAGGGCATCATTCATCGTGACATCAAGCCGGCCAATATTTTTGTCACCGACCGTTTTCACGCCAAGGTGCTGGATTTCGGGTTGGCCAAGATTGCCCAGTCTCCCCGGCAGGCTGGTGACGAATCACAAACCAGGGCTGACATCACCGCCCTGGATCTGACCAATCCCGGAACCGCGGTCGGAACCGTCTCCTACATGTCGCCGGAACAACTTCGCGGCAAGGAGCTGGACGGCCGCTCCGACCTGTTTTCCTTTGGCATTGTGCTCTACGAAATGGTCACTGGCACCGCCCCTTTTCGCGGGGAGACTTCTGCCGTGATTACGGATGCCATCCTTAACCAACCTCCCCAGCCACCGGGCCGGTTGAATCCTCACACTCCAGCCAAGCTGGAAGAGATCGTCAACAAAGCGCTGGAAAAAGACCGCGACCTGCGCTGCCAAACCGCGGCCGAGATACGCGCTGATCTTAAGCGCCTCAAGCGCAGCCTGGAGTCGTCCAAGTCAGCGGCCGTCGTCGACTCCACACAGATTTCGAGCAACGCCGCCGTTCCGCGGCCGGCACCGGAGCCACGCAGCGCCACACGCATGGCGTCATATCTGGCTGGCCTGTTGCTGGCCATCGGACTGGGAATCTTCGCGGGCAGGCTCCTCTATCGCACGGCCCCTCTGGACCCGCCCCTGTACCGGCAGCTTACTTTCCGGCGCGGCAGCATACGCTCGGCCCGTTTCGCTCCCGACGGGCAGACTATCCTCTATAGCGCCGCCTGGCAGGGGAATCCAATCGATGTGTTCACGGCCCGGCCCGAGGCGCCGGAATCCCGCTCCATGGGTCTGCCGCGCACGCAGTTGATGTCGATTTCGAACACCGCCGAGATGGCGGTCTTGCTCAACAGCAAAGCCATCGGGACCTGGGTCACGATGGGCACACTGGCGCGCGCCCCCCTGGCGGGAGGAGCGCCCCGCGAAGTCCTGGAGCACGTGCAATGGGCGGACTGGGGAACAGACGGAAACAGCCTCGCGATCGTGCGTGACTATGACGGGCGCAACCGCCTGGAGTTTCCGGTGGGGAAGCCTCTTCACGTCACCGGCGGCTGGATTGGCCATCCTCGCTTCTCGCCCAAGAGAGATTTGATCGCTTTCATTGACCACCCGATTCAGGGAGATGACAGCGGGTCGCTGGCCGTTGTCGATTTGCAAGGCAACAAGAAGACGCTGACCGGGGAATGGTTTACCGCCCAGGGACTGGCGTGGTCGCCCGATGGAAAGGAAATCTGGTTCACAGCCAGCAAGACCGGAACCGATCGCACGCTCTACGCGACCACGCTGGAGGGCAAGATTCGTATGGTGCTTCGCCTGCCGGGAGCGCTCATGCTGCTGGATATCGCCAAAGACGGGCGCGTACTGCTGATGCGCGCGAGCTGGAGACGGGAGCTGATGGGCCTGGTTGGCCCGGATTCCAAGGAGCGTGAGTTGTCGTGGCTGGACTACTCGTACCCCGCTGATCTCTCCACCGATGGCAGGACCTTGCTGTTCGATGAGGAAGGCGGTGGAGGGGCTCTCGACTATTCCAAGTCGGGAGGGTTCAGCTACGCCGTCTACTTCCGCAAGACCGACGGCTCACCCGCGGTCCTGCTGGGTGAAGGCGGCGCAGTGAGTCTGTCGCCGGATGGCAAATGGGCGATCGCCCAGACCCAAGGTTCGCCCTCGCAACTTCGCTTGCTTCCCACCGGGGCAGGCGAGCCCAGGGAGCTGACCAAGGACAACGTCAATCACAGCTGGGCGCGTTGGTTCCCTGACCAGAAACGAATCCTCTTTGCGGGAAACGAGCCCAACAAGGGCGTGCGGCTTTACGTCCTGGATATCGCTTCGGGCAAGAGTCAGGCAATTTCGTCGGAAGGCGTCAACGGCACCACTTTTGCCATTTCGCCGGACTCGCAATGGATCGCCGGTATCGGCCCGGATCAGACCGGGTACTTGTACCCCGTCGGCGGCGGCGAACCCAAGGTCATATCCGGACTCATTTCCGGAGAGCAGCCCATTACATGGAGCGCCGACGGCAAGTCGCTCTATATCTATCAGCCGGGAGAGCTGCCCACGCGCGTCTTCCAGCTCAGCCTCGAAAATGGCAGGCGAATTCTGTGGAGACAGTTGATGCCCTCGGACCCTGCCGGCGTCGAAAACATCGGGCCCATTCTGCTCACACCAGACGCGAAAACCTGTGTGTACGGATATCACCGCATGCTGGCGGACCTGTATCTGGTGGAAGGACTGAAGTAGTGTAAGGAGCGATCGGCTCAGCCACGACTTCTCGCAGCCGCGAATAGCAGCCTCTCATCCTGTCTGGAGAGGCAAGTGCCGTCAGTGCCGTCCAACCTGCGGCAAGGTTACCCCTCGACCTTTACTGCGTGGCGCCGTTACGGACGGTTTTCACCTAATCGTCAAAGTCTTTCACTTTTGCCCTCCGCCGCCCCTGGCGAATAGCGGTAAGCCACTTTCGACAAACGACT
>CAYOZX010000200.1:0-7020 GCA_964408515.1 uncultured Acidobacteriaceae bacterium
CCTTGGAGCAGGAAGCCCCAGGGGTAAAAGAGAGAGCTCAGAAATCCCATGCCGGTGTTTGCCCTTAGCGCTGAGACTACATAATTTACAGCAAAAGGAGAAAGTTACTCGCGGGTGCACAAAAGAATTGTTTTGGCGCCTGTAGACTGAGAACTGATTGAGCTTCCAGGGGCTGAAGCCCCACTCTAGAGCGGATGATATGGCACGGCTGAAAGCCGTGCCCTTCCCAAGACCTGGTTTGCTTTGCTACCGGCCGCAAGGCGGCGACAAGGAGAAATAATGTCTGAGATGGACGACGAACAGCAGATCCTCGCGCTGCACCAAGCTGGAGACAAGGCTCTGATGAGCGCCGATTTGGAAGTGCTGGCAAAGATCTTTGCCGACGATTACCTCCAGTACAACGAATCGGGGCAGGTGTTCACCAAGCAGGATGTGCTCAATAATTTCAGGACGGGAGCGATTCGCTATCCCTCGATTGTTTCGACCGGACGGACGATCCGTGTATTCGGCGACGTAGCGGTGGTGCACGGCTCGGAGTCCGATGAAGTGGAGGCAGCCGGCATGCGGTCCGCCGTGCGTTATGTGTATCTGGATGTTTTGCTGAAACGCGATGGGGAATGGAAACTGGTGGCGTCACAGCTGGCCAGGCCGCAAGAGTAGTCCGAATCGTAGGCTATTCTTGACCGACACGCAGCCGATTCTTCCAGTGGGACCACAGGAACCACCCAATGGCTGCCACCAGCAGTACACCAATCACGGCATCGAATTGGTGGAAGTACTTGCCGAGTGAACGCCAGTTCTCGCCGAGCTTCATGCCTGCCCAAGCGAGAGCGAAACACCACGGCCATGATCCAAGAAATGTGTAGATGTGAAACTTGCCGCGCGGCATGCGGGCAATGCCGGCGGGAAGCGCGATAAATGTGCGGATGACTGGCAGTAGGCGGGCAACAAACACCGCCGTGTGGCCCCAGCGCGCAAAGAAGCGATCGGCCCAGTCAAGTTCGCGGCGGCCCATCAGGATCCAGCGGCCATAGCGCTCCACCAGCGGCCGGCCGCCATAGTTGCCAACCTCATAGGCGACTAGTGATCCGAGATTGCATCCGATGGCGCCCGCGGTCGCGACCCAAAACAAATTCCTGCTGCCCACATAAACCAGGTAGCCGGCGAACGGCATGATCAGTTCCGACGGAAGGGGAATGCAGGCAGACTCGATCGCCATCAGGATGGCGATTCCGGAGTAGCCGGTCGCTTCGATCGTGGATTTGATAAAGACGAACAGAACAGCAAGAATTTTCTCGGTCATGCGATCAGAGATACGGCTGGCATTTCAGCGGTAGCGCCGCGGTCAGAACGCACCTTCTTGAGTAAAGCTGAAGCCGGGCAGCGTCACGCCCTCCCCCGACTTGGCGACTTTCACCTTCACGACGGGCGCATCGGGCGCGGTCACTTCCGCTGGACGCAGCACTGCGAACTGGCTGAACACTTCGCTGTAAACCTTGGTGACCAGGTAATCTTGGCCGCTGGAATCTTGCCGCCAGACTTGTCCGAGTTTGATGCCCTTCACGGCCACGAGTTCCCTCTTTCAACTCTCAGACTACCCATCGAACTCACGCGGAGTCAATTGCAGCCGGGTTACCTATGGGCCGGTTTGCGCGCCCGATGGCATTGTGCGGACTCTTTGCTACCATGAATCCTCTTGAAGGAGACCCTATGACCCGCGGAAACACTCCGCGCCAACCCAGCCGCAGCGGACGCCACGAAGGCGCACGTCGGCAGAGTCGTCCCCAACCCAAGGCTTCTCCCACGCGTTCGCTTGCATCACCGGGGTTGCCGAAGAACAAGCCTCGCCCACAGAAGATGGCTTCTAGGAAAAAGACTGGAGCCTATGATCCGCTGGCTCCCGAGCGGGTGCAGGCGATCCTCGACGGTCTGGATCGAATGTATCCCGACGTCACTTGTGCCCTTACGCATAGAAGCGCGTGGGAACTGGTAGTGGCGACGATCCTCTCCGCGCAGTGTACTGACGTCCGCGTGAATATGGTCACGCCCGGATTGTTCCAGAAATATCCAACAGTCCAGGATTTTGCTGCCCTCGAGCCCGAAGAATTGGAGCCTGATATCCGCTCCACCGGTTTCTACCGCAACAAGTCGAAGTCGGTGGTGGGAGCGGCCCGCAAAGTCGTTTCGGATTTCGGCGGCAACGTGCCGCAGACGATGGACGAATTGCTTACCCTTCCCGGAGTCGCCCGCAAGACCGCGAACGTCGTACTGGGCACCTGGTTCAAGAAAAACGAAGGTGTCGTCGTGGACACGCATGTTACTCGCATTTCACGCCGATGGGAGCTGACGAAGGACGAAGATGCACAGAAGATCGAGCAAGACTTGATGCAGATTGTTCCGCGCGCGCGCTGGACAGAGTTTTCTCATCAGGTGATCTGGCATGGGCGGAAGCTGTGCGTGGCGCGGGGTCCGAAGTGTGCGGAGTGCGGTCTGGAAACGCTTTGCCACGCGGCCGACAAAACCTGGTCAACGGTTGAGATTCACAGGAGCGCCAAACCCTAACCGCTAGTCGCCGCTGTAGACCAGTTCGATCACAGTGCAGTCGTCGTTGAGCGGGGTCCCGCCGCAGAAGTCGGCGACCGCTGCAAAGATGTCGTCCATCGACAGACTCTTCCCCGCCACCGTTTCCAGGCGATCGCTGTCGAACATGTCTCCGCGGGCATTCTCGGCCTCGGTTACGCCGTCAGTCACCAGGATCAGGCGATCACCGGGCTTCATCTGGCAGCGGTCGCTTTCATAAGTTGCATCGGCCAGCAACCCAACCGGCAAATTGCCGTGCGACGGCCTGAGCACTTCCTGATTGCAGATCCACACCGGCGGCACGTGTCCGCAGTTTACGTACTCCAGCTCCCCGTCATGGCGGAGGCGGGCGATGATCATGGTGGCGTACTTTTCGCCAATGTGCTTCTTCGTAAAGAAACGGTTAAGCGCGGTCACGATCTCTGTCAGCGGCATGCCCGCGATCAGGTGTGAGTACACCATCCCTTGAAGAATGGACGCCAGCAGGGCTGCGGAAACTCCTTTGCCGCTCACGTCGGCTAATACGACGGCGAGACCGCTGGGTGTATTCACCGCGTCAAAGAAGTCGCCACCGATCTCCTTGCAGGAAAGGTTGCGCCCGCTCAGGCGCGCGAATGGAACCTCGGGAATCGTCACGGCCATCAGGCCTTGCTGAATGGAAGCCGCGATCGAAAGCTCCTGCTGATAGCGGCGTCCCGCCTCTTCCGCCTGTACCAGGCGGGCGTTCTCGATGAGCTGCGCGGCTTCGGTTGCGATGGCGCGCAGAATGTCATGGCTGACGCTGGTGATATCGCGCGCGGCAAACCGCGAATCCACGTACAGCGCGCCCATGACCTCGGCAGTCGTCGGCTGCTCGGGGCGGGTCGCTTGCACGAGGGGTCTGCGCAGCGGCATGCAAATGACGGTACGCAGATCGAAGGCGACAATGCTCTGCCGCTCCTTCATGTCAATCATCTGGCTGGTGTCAGTGACGAGGTATTCGGAATTGGAGGTGAATGCTTCCTCCAGCACCGACCGCGAAATTGTCTTGTCGTCGAGGAGCGGCTCGCCTTTCGAATTTCTTCCGGCGGCGAGCGTCAGGTTCCCTTCGCCGTCGCGCAGAAAAATGAAGCCCCGCTCTGCGCGCGTCAGCCGGAGCGTGGCGTCAATCAGCGTAACCAGGATTTCATCCAATACGCCAATGGTGTTCAGCTTTCGGGCCGCTTCCAGAAACAGCGTCAACTTTTCGAGGTCGCTGGCTTCGGGAGCGATCTGAATACCGGAGATCTGGCTGAGAAATTCTCGTGCTGTGTTCGAAGTTACATGCAGCGGATGGAAGATCAGGTAGGCAATGTCGCGAGCGCCGAACTCCAGCCGGTCATTGCGCGCCAGCTTGCGTCGGTCCACGCGTTCGCCATTGACGAAGGTTCCGTGCTTGCTGCCTTGGTCAACGACGAAGAATTCGCCGTTTTCGGCCACGATCTGGGCATGCTCACGCGAGACGCGCGGGTCCGGAATCACCAGGTCCCGGTCCACTTTGCGACCGACCGTGTAGGGAGTGTGGTTGAGCGAGAGCGTCTGCTGCTCATTTCCCTGCACGTAGATAACGACCGGGAAGATGCCCGACACTGCTCCCGACGGTGTGATCGAGGAAACCGACATGCCCTCTAAAACTCTCCTGCGGTCAGGATGCCAGCCTTTCGGCACTGGCCGTAAGCATTTTACGCTGGGATGCGCCCCGCTGACCCAACCAAGGATCCCCGGTAAGCAACGATCAGCATAATTGCTGCCACCGCCACTGGCAGCGTGAGCGCCGTCCAGCCTGGAACGGCCCATGCTTTCTGCGCCACTTCTGATGGCATCACGAAGGAAAGGCCTGCCAGCACAATGCTGGAAAGCCACTCCCAGGTGAGCAACACGGCCACCGCCACCAGCAGCACACGCGGGGCGCGACTTCGATCCCAAATCGCTCGCCGGTCGCGTACCAGCATCAGCAGTGCCGGGAGCAGCAGCACCTGGTTGTAAATAGCAAGGGTCGGTACGATCAGCAATGTCACTGCCAGTACCAGACAAACTGTGGCCGCGAATGCCGCCGTGTCGGCCGGTCGTTTGCGGTTCCTCCAGCAAACGTAAAGGGCGCCGATTCCGGCCCCGAACCCCGCCAACGTGCTCCAGGGAGGGGGGATCAATTTGTTCATGAGCGGACCGGCGCCTGTGTATTCCTCGTACTCATGCACCGCTCGCCAGAAGCGAAGAATCCAGCCGGGTAGCCAGTGTTCCGCAGCCGACCAAAGAACAGCCATAGTGATCAGGAATGACAGCGCCCAACGATAGCGGCGCTTCAGGTCGCCCACCGTCCATATTGCCAACCAACACAGCAGTGGGCCGACCAGTTGGGGCTTGATCGTCGCGAGCGCGAGCAGAATGCCCGCAGCGGTACCACGGTTGGTCACCAGCAGCGCGATTGCGGCAGCCGTCAGGGCGGCGACAACCAGCGTCATCTGCTGGAGCTTCAGTCCTTGCACAACTGCCAGACTGCCGAGGGTAAGGATCGCCACGCTCACCTGCGCCCCCAGCGGCGTCGGCCACTGCAAAGCCCGCAACCAGATCGGAACGCTCACTACGGTTAGGCCCAGCAGGACCCAGAAGAACGCCTTTTGAACGGCCTCGAATGGCAGACTGATTGTGGGCGCCAGATAGAACGCGATATAGACGGGATAGGCAAATCCCTGTTGGTCGATTGGATCGTTTGGCTGCGATGCATCGAGTGGGCGCCCGTAGTATCCGGTCTGAATTTCACGGGTGACCGCCGCGCTATAGGGATCGCGCCCATGAAGCAGCAATTCCCGCGCTCCCAGCCAGCGGGGATAGAGATCGGAAAGAGTGCCGCGCGGCCTACCATGTGCGGCCGCATCCGATATCTGGTACATCACCAGCACGCGTTGTACGTACAGCCACATACTCACGCCGCAAAGCATGGATACCAGGACCAGCCATATCGGGTTGCGTAAGATGCCGGGTCTTCTCATGAATGTAGAGAATTTGGATACTACAACTCTCCCGCGAGGATTGCTTGCCCCACTGGGGGAGATTTCGGAGCCGCCGCGCGGCTGAGCCTCCAGAAAAGCCAGAGCAGAAGCAACGCAAACCAGCCCAAACGATTGAGGTGCAGTCCGACGAAGACATAAAGAGGAGTCAGAAACACCAGGAAGAGCAGGAGCATATCTGCTCGGTCAGTGTTCGATCCCGTCCGACCCGGTGTGGCAAACAGGAAGAGCGCGAATGGAAGCAGCAGGCTCAGATCGTACGGCATGGTGTGATAGCCGAGGAGCAACGCCGCAACCGTTGCCAGTCCAAACGTGTACTGAACGGTTTCACCCGTCTTTACGACGCTCCACACTGCCGCCACGAGCACTATGACAGAGACTGCGAGCGTGAAGATTGTACTCCAGACGCTCCCAGCGTACGTTCCTGACATGTCCGCGATTAGACCGTGCAAGTTGGGCATTTCAAAAGCCGAAATGGCTCCGCCCGCACCACTGTTCTCCAGGCGCAGTACGAACCGCATGTAGCCGAGGGTACCGTGCCATCCGACCATCGTGACCGACAAGCTGGCCAGCGCCAGGGCGACTGGCACGAACCCCACCAGCAGCCGCGGTCTCCGCGTTGCCGCGATGAGGGCCAGCGGACCAATCAAGTGAAACTTGAACAAGCCGAGAGCCAGAACTGAGCCGGCCGGGACATCGCGCCCCCAGGCAGCAGCAACCATTGCCAGCACCGTGATGAACAGCAGCAGAATCGAGTCCTGCCCCTGAATGATCCCCATCGCAATTGGGAAGAATCCCGCTGCCGACAGGCCCAACAATACGGGAGAAAGACTCCTGATCTCAGCGAAATGTTTTCTAAGGAGTGCCAGGGTTGTCGCCAGCATTGCCAGATTGAAGACGGTCCAGGTCACATAGGCGGGCAGGTATCCAACGAAAGTGAAGGGGACGAACAGCAGCGTCTCAAATGGTGGGTGGTTAAAGGGTAACGCTGCCTGCCGGATGGGAACGTCAGGCGCGAACTCCTTCTGGGCCCGGTATTGAGCGTTCAGATCGTACAGAGATACAGACTGGCCGTTCCGGACCATCTTGCCGGCCGCGTAGAAAATTGTGAAGTCCTGGTAGCCGCGTTGCAGCAAGGGCAGCACCGTAAAAACCATGGCGACGTGGCTGATCGCCATAGCAAAAAGAAAAATACCAGCGACGAATTCCCTCTTCCCACCGAACCGCGCCCACGTCATAGAGAACTTTTGCAGCGGCTTGATTCTATAATCGCCTCGCACGCCCGCGATGAAGATTTCTCGATTAACCCGCGCGCAAACTTTTGCCGGCATACTGCTTTTCGGTCTGCTCGCCATGACGGCCCGCAACGCCATCGATCCCGATCTCTGGTGGCATCTCCGGACCGGTCAATGGA
>CAYOZX010000201.1:0-7006 GCA_964408515.1 uncultured Acidobacteriaceae bacterium
GTGCTGGAGGCGGGGGTGCGGCAGGCGGAGGCCTGGGCGGGCCGCCCGGAGGCCGCGCACATCCCCGTCGGCGTCGTCCGGCCGCTCGCCTCGTTCTGCCCGACCCGCCGGGCCCGGCCCCCGACCGCGACCATCGCCCGGCGCCTGCCCCCGCCCGCAAACGGCGTCCACGCACTTTCGGTTTCCCAGGGGTGAAGAGCTTAAGAATTAACAGACTGTACGTCGGTATACGTAACCGCGGTGAGAAACTTCAGGCGCTCCGTCGTGCCCACCGATTCACTGAACTCCGACACCACTCGGGGATCGAAAATGTCGTGACGCATGATGGTCGAGGACATGCGCAGATGCTGGCCGATCAGGAAAATCACGATGTCCCGCTCCGCGGGATCGAGTCGCAGGCGCTCCAACACCGCGTTGCACGCCTGCAAGCTGCCGGCAACGTGATCCGCGGTGGACAATCCCTTGCCAATATCGTGAAGCAACAGGGCGAGCAGCAGCAGGTCGGGGCGCTCGATTCCTTCCAGGATATCGCGGAAGCGGCGCTCCAATTCAGTGTCGGGCGACCGCAAGGCATGAACGTTCTCAATGGCGACCAGGGAATGCTCGTCCACCGTGTAGCGATGGTAGTAGTCGCGGATGACCAGAGAATCCACCGCCTGGAACTCGGGAAAGACGAGCGCCAGGGCGCCCAGCCGATGCATGGCGCGCAAAGCCGTCGCCGCGTGCGGCGCAATCAGGATACTGCGGAAAGACGCCCACACCTCCGGCGCTTTCTCCAGCCACTCCCTGATTTTGGGCAAGGCGGCCTCGACGGAGCGTTCGGTTTCGACCGGAAGCCTCAAACCGTGGCGACCGACAAATTCAAACAGCGAGAAAAATACCGCCGGGTCCTGGATGGAGGATCGTTGCCGCAGAAACAGACGGCCCTCCACGACGGAGAAGTCGGCATTGGACAAGCGTGAGCGGCGATTGTCCAGCAGGCGGTAGAGTCCGGAGCGCGCCGGGGGAACCTCATCGAAGAGCACCGTAAGGCGGTAGATGGAGCGCACATGGCGGAAATAGACGCGCATCCAGGCTGCCGGTGTCTGCGCTCCTTCTGCAAGGCCGATGCCGGCTGCGGCCGCCTCCGACTGCAGTTCATAGGTCAAACCATTCAGGTCGCGTCCCTGACGATAGTGCAGAAAGCAGCGGGCGGCGCAGAGGAAGTCCAGAGCCGCACCACACTCCTTGCGGAACGCTGCCGGCAACAGATTCTGAGGCTCGGGCCAAACTCCAGTCTTCTCCAGTTCCGTGATCAGGCTCAGCCAGCAAGCCACGTGATAGTCCCGCAAGCCGCCTGGACCCTCCTTGAGATTGGGCTCGAGATGAAAAATGGTATGACCGTATTTCTCGTGACGGGCGGAGGTCAGGTCGATCAGCCGTTGCTGGAGCTCCAGAGCCTCGCGAGCCACCATCTTGGGAATGACCCGGGAACGGAGCCGCTCGAACAGCTCAGCGTCTCCACAAATGAAGCGGCAGTCGAGCAGCGAGACATTGAATTCGAGGTTGTCGCGATGCAGCTTGCCGCAGTCGGCCACAGAACGTGTGGTTGGACTGAGCCGCAGGCGCAAATCCCAAAGCGCCTGAGACACTCTGGCGATGGCCTTCCGTTGTGCCACCTCGCTGAGAACGGAGTCGTGCAGGAAGAGAACATCCACATCCGAACAAGGAAACAAAGCCCGCCGTCCGTATCCTCCCAGCGCCGCCACCGCGATCCGGTCGGGTACCCCTGCCTCGGCGCAGGCCTGATTCCACAGCTCTGTGATCAGGAAATCCAGCAGGTCCGAGCGCTGCCGCACCGCCGCCTGGCCGTCGTGCGAGTGCTCGAATCCCTCGCGTATCGTTTGCGACTGCTGCAGATACGTATCAGATGAGACTGAGCTGTTCGCCAACAACGGCATGAGCCCCCGGGAATCCAGTGCAAGCGCGGCTTATAGCGCCGCCACTCCGCGCTCCTGATTGCGAATGCGGATCACTTCCTCGATCCTGGAGATGAAAATCTTGCCATCTCCGATTTTTCCAGTGGATGCGGTGCGCAGGATCGCATCGACGACGGCATCGACCAGATTGTCTGGCAAAACCAGCTCCATCTTGATCTTGGGGAGCAGGTCGACGCTGTACTCGCGGCCCCGGTAGACTTCCGTGTGACCCTTCTGCCGGCCGTGCCCGCGCACGTCGGAAATCGTCATCCCTTCGACCCCCAGTTCGGTCAGCACTTCCTTCACCGCTTCAAACCTTGAGGGTTGAATAATCGCTTCGAGTTTAGTCATGGTGTTTTGTCCTCAAAGAGTATTCGAAATATAGCCGGCCGCCAAATCTCCTTGCTGCCGGCCTGCGAATCTTCAGTGCAACCATCGCAGAAATGCAGCCTCCAGATAAATCAGCACACCAATCACCGCCAGCATTTCCAGGATGACCGGCGTCATCTCCCTGATCCACTGCACAGGCGTGAACGTGGGGTCCACGTCGCGCTGAATGAAAGCGTAGGCAACCACCGACTGCGCCGAGCCGATGTGAGTCCAGCAGCCGCCAAGGGCGTAGCCAGCGATCTGCGCCATGGCGAAGAGGTGCAGCGTGCCGGCGCTCAGGCTTCGCAGGGCGCGCGAGGCAAAGTCTGCGACGATATTGTTGTCCAGGATCGCCGAAAGAAACGTACAACCAAGGAACTGGGCGAAGGCCACGTGAGAGTTACCCAGGATCTCGATCCCGTGATCGACAAGGTGCTGCACCTGCCCAAAAAACCCCGCATTAGTCAATAAGGTGATGGAAAGAAACAAGGGAAACAGGAAGTAGTACTCCGCATACTCGCGGCGGGCCTCCCGAAGGGCCAACCCCCGCATCTTCGGAATTCCGGCGATCCCCAAAAAAGCGATGGTGAAGCCCGTGCCTGAGGCCAGAAACAAGGGCATCTGGTGGTGGAAGCCATGAAAAACCAGAAGAGCCAAAAACGAAACCAGGGCCAGGGCGCCCATCTTCTGCGCCCGCTTGCGGGTGTGGGCGAGAGCCGCCAGCACCTCATCGACAGACTGTTCCGCTTTGAGGGCCTGCGCATGTTTGCCGGCAGCGTCGAGCACGTAGTGCCGGTCGAGAGTCTCGGCGAGGTCTTCGCCTACCAGACGGCCGAGAAGCTTGCGCCGCAGCAGAGGGGGAACGCCTTCCCGCGCCAGCGCCATGCCCAACGAGTCGCCGCCCCGCAACCTTTGCAGCACAAATTCGGCGTGCGGGCCCAATTCAACGGCGTAGTCTTCGACCAGCTCAATCGGAGTTACAACTTCGCCGTGGCGGGTGGCTTGGAGAAAGCGCACATCTTCGGCATTGGCGTCAATCACGTCCATGGCTTCCAGACTGATGCGGCGGCCCCCAAGCCGTTTGCGTATATGTCGCGCAGCTACCAGATAACTCCCCACGGCAATGGGGGCACAATAGAAGAGAAAGAATGCATTGCCCAGAGACGGGTGCAGGTTGGCCTTCATGATCAGGTTAGGCGGCTCCCCGTAGGCCAGCCACACACCGCAGATGGTCGTGACCGTCGTGCAAACCATCACGGCATGACGAATGTCGGCCAACGGTGCGGCCGAGAGCAGGAGGATGATCACCAGTGTTCGTATGGTGAGCCCGATCATGGACACCCCGTCCAGAATGCCCGACGAGAAGGCCACCACGGCAGTCACCGCAATGACGGTGGAGAGGATCGCGCCGCGGTTGCGGCGGAGCAGGGAAAAGGTAATGCCTTCCAGAAGACGCGTCTGGGAGATGACGGACACCAAGAAAGTCAATCCCAGAATGAACAGCATGGTGTCGGCATGGATCAGGTCGTCCAGCCCACGGAAGGACAGGACATGCTCCCGCGTCCAGTACCACCAGCCGTGCTGCGAGACCTCGGCGCGCCATGCCGAAGCAGGCAGGCCGCAGAAGGTCGCGATCACGATCAGCAGCATTCCGTACGTAAGCGGATTCTTGTGGATCTGATATTTGAAAGATCCAAAGAGGAAGAGGCCAAGAATGGTGGCCATCACCTCCGCCGCCAAAAGCCAGGCGGGCATCGGGAGGGAGCGCCCGGCCACCAGGATGATTCCGGCGAGCGCGGCGCAGACAAACACAAACCCCGCACCGGAAAGCATTACCACGGCGCTCCCGGGCTGGGCAGGCGACGCCTTCAGCGCAGGCCTGGGATCGGAAGCCATCACCTCCCGGTCCAGCACCTGTTCCATGGCATCCGGACTCGACATCAGAATTCTCATGCGCCAGATGTGGACTCGCTACGCTCCCCCCGAGGCAGGTTTTCCCGGACCCTGCGGCCGCGAGCGAAGCACAGAGATTCCGATGGCGAGCAAACAGCCGGTTAAGACCGGGAGCGCGGGCACATGCCCGACCAGGATAAGAAACAGGCCTACGATCAGCGCCCAGGACAAGACCAGCCGTTGCTTCTTCAAGGTCTCCAGCAACGTGTCAAACATCTGTCACCCCTTTCGCCCATCGGCCGGCAAGATGGGCGCTACCAGCGGACATGGAGCAGAAGCGCCCCAATCATGGCGGCCGCCCCGCTGCCAACGAGCCAGAGCCCGGGCTTGCTATACGGCTTATTGAACCAGGGCCGGGCGATCCCATTGCGTTCGCGCGCCCGTTCTTCCTTGAGCAGTTGGGTCAGGGCCTTGCGCTGTTCCAGCGTCTGAACGCAGCCTAAGGCGTGCTCGGCTGCAGCGTAGCCCTTCTGCGGAATGCGCAACTTAAAATTGAGCTGCGCCAGTGTAAAGTGCGCGGCGAAGCTCTCCGGCATGAGCTCAGCTGCCAGTTCGAGATGGTCGATCGCGGGATAGATCTGACAACTCAGGGCGTGCGCGAGGCCGAGAAACACGTGGGCTTCGCCGCAGGACGGCGCCAGTTCGGTCGCGCGCGAAAGCGCCAGCAGCGCCAGTCCCGCGTTTCCCGATTGCAGCTGCTCCACTCCTTCCCGGAAATACTCGACCGCCTCCGGTTGGAGTTGCAGAGCCGGCGGACACTGCCATGCCAGGGAATGTCCGCCCAGTTCGCCGCGGAGTGCCAACTCGCCGTTCATTACGCCGTCTCCTGCGCGATGCGCAATCCGCCCTTGAGGTCGCTGACCGGAGCGGAGGGCACATGCGTGGTGTCGGCCTTGAGAACGAACTCGGGATAGCACAGGGCTCCCATTTCAGGGATGTCCAGGCCTTCAAGTTCGTCGGCCGCAGAAACGCGCTGGCCAATCAAGGCGTGCAGAGCCGAGTTCGCAACGTAAGAGAAGCTGAAGACAAATCCCACCAGAGTGGCGCACCCGATCAACTGAGCCACGAGCTGGGTAGGATCACCGTAGAATAGTCCTTTCACCCCGTTGGTGCCGTCCGCGAACAGACCCACCGAGATCACACCCCAGAGACCGTTGGTGCCGTGCACGGAGATGGCGCCTACCGGATCGTCGACGTGCATCACGCGGTCAATGAACTCGACGCTCAGGCAAACCAGCAGGCCAGCGATGAAGCCGATGATGGTCGCGCCCATGGTGTTGACATAACCGCTGGGCGCCGTGATGGCTACCAGGCCGGCCAGCAGTCCGTTGCCCGCCATCGAGGCATCCGGTTTGCCGTACTTGATCCACATATAGAGAAGAGCGCCAAAGGAGCCTGTACATCCGGCCAGCATGGTGTCCACCGCGATCGTGCTGATGCGCAGCGCGCCCGACGCGCCCAGGGTGCTGCCAGGGTTGAATCCGAACCAGCCGAAGGCCAGGATGAAGCAGCCGGTCAGCACAATCACCATGTCGTGGCCGGGCATGGCGTTGGAAGAGCCATTGCGGTTGTATTTGCCGATCCGGGGGCCCAGGATCATCGACAGAGCCAGCGCAGTGATGCCGCCCACCGCGTGCACTACCCCAGAGCCGGCAAAATCAGCGTAGCCAGCGCCCAGGCCATAGTTGGCGCCCAGCTTCGACAGCCAGCCGCCGCCCCACGCCCAGTTGGCGTACAGCGGATAGGTGAGAGCCCCCATGAGAACCGACGAAGCGCAGAACGCGACGTACTTCCAACGTTCCGCGGCCGCGCCCGTCACGATGGTCAGGGCTGTGTCCATGAACACCATCTGGAACAGGAACAGCACCATGACGCCGACGTCATAAGTGGCGCCGGAGAGAAAGAAACCTCTAGTGCCCCACAAGCCCCAATCTTTTCCCAATAGGTGGATGGTAAATTCATGGCTAAGGGGGTTGGCGCCACCCAGGATCGACACCCCGGCAGCTCCACCCATTTGGATGGCGAAACCGCACACCCAGTACGCGAACAGGCCGAAGCCGTACACCATGAAGTTCATCATCATGGTGTGGTTGGCGTTTTTGGCGCGGCAGAGCCCAGTCTCAACGATGGCGAAGCCGGCCTGCATGAACATGACCAGAAATCCCGTCACCAGCGTCCAGACGAAGTTAATGGCGATGCGATTCTGACCCGCCTGATTGACCAGGTCGACCAGCGTCAACCCTTTGTTGGGATCGGCGCGTACGACGTCATTCGCAGTCCCGGTCTTGGTTCCGCTGGGGTCGCCGGCAGCCTGGTCGTCCGCAGAAGGACCACTGACCGGCAAGGGAGCGTCGACCGCGGGTGCGGGCGGAGCGGTTGCGGCCGGTGCGCTGGCCGCAGTGCTTTGGGCCTGGACTGCCCCTGCGAGTCCAAACGCGAGCAGCATCGCGATCACCGCCCAAGAACATGGTTTCAACCATGCGCTACGAGTCATTGCATCTCTCCTCAGAATAGGGTTGGGCGCCGGCTTCCATCTTTCACGCCGGGCCGATTGCGAAAGCTACCGGCGCTTACAGCGCTGTTTCTCACTGCTTCCAGATCGCTTCCTTCAGGTGCGCTTTATTGAGCACACCCAGGATGGCGAACAAGGTGATGGCGATCCCCAGGATGCAAAGGAACATCCGCACCCCGGTGGATGACGTCAGCGAGAGGCCAAGCACGGGGAG
>CAYOZX010000202.1:0-6791 GCA_964408515.1 uncultured Acidobacteriaceae bacterium
TGGTTTGTTGGCCTGATCCCCGATCTGGCGACCTTGCGTGACCGATCCGAAGAGCGCTGGAAGAAGGTCGTTTACGGCATGCTGGCCATGGGATGGCGCGGTTCCGCCCGCCACTGGCACCGCTACGAGATGGCCTACCTGCTTCTGGCCGGACTGGCTACCCCGCTGGTGCTTTCTGTGCACACGGTGGTGAGTTTTGACTTCGCGGTCGGCATCATCCCTGGCTGGCATACGACCATCTTCCCCCCATATTTCGTGGCCGGCGCCATTTATTCGGGTTTTGCCATGGTACTGATGCTGGCCATCCCCATCCGCAGGATTTACGCGCTGGAAGACTTCATCACCGAGCGCCATTTGGACAACTCCGCCAAGGTGATGCTGGCGACGGGATTGATTGTTGGCTACGGCTACGTCGTCGAAGCCTTTATGGGATGGTATGGTGGCAACCGCTACGACGCCTTCCTGTTGTGGAACCGCCTGCACGGGCCCTATGCATTTTTCTACTACATGCTATTGACCTGCAACCTCGTGATTCCGCAAGTGCTGTGGATTCCCAAGCTCCGCCGTCACCCCATTTGGCTGTTTGCCATCTCTGGGGTGGTGCTGGTGGGCATGTGGCTGGAGAGGTTCATCATCGTGGTGCTCAGCCTGCACCGCGACTTCCTCACATCCTCCTGGGGAATGTATTACCCCACCCGCTGGGATTGGATGACCTACGTTGGATCCATCGGCCTTTTCCTGGCCGCCATGTTCCTGTTTGTGCGCATTCTGCCCATGATCTCCATCTTCGAAATGCGGACGCTCCTGCCCGAGGCGGAGGTGAAGGAATGAAGCGGGCCAAGGTCTACGGGTTGATGGCCGAGTTCGATTCGGTGAACGCTCTCATGGACGCGGCCAACCGCACGCGGGAGGCGGGCTACCAGCGCATCGACGCCTACAGCCCCTTCCCGGTCGAGGGCCTGGCGGAAGCCATCGGGTTCCACCACGACGAGGTGCCGCTGGTGGTGCTGATCGGCGGCCTGATCGGTGGCCTCATCGGTTATCTGATGCAGTACTGGATTTCTGTAATCGACTATCCCCTGAACGTAGGCGGCAAGCCCTACCATTCCTGGCCTTCGTTTGTGGTCATCACCTTCGAGATGACGATTCTTTTTGCCGGCATTTCTGCCGTGCTGGGCATGCTGGCGCTGAACGGGCTGCCCATGCCCTACCATCCGGTGTTCAACGTGCCGCGCTTTGCCTTCGCCACCAAGGACAGGTTCTTCCTGATCGTTTTTTCTTCGGACCCCAAATATGACCCGGCCGGTACGCGGCAGTTTCTGGAGCGCCTGCAGCCGCGCTCCATTTCGGAGGTGCCGGATTAAAGCGCCGCCCAGTCTCGTGGCCTTGCTGACGGCTTTGGCGGCCTTCTCCGCCTGCCGCCAGGACATGCATGACCAGCCTCGCTTCAAGCCCCTGGCGGAGAGCGATTTCTACAGTGACCGGCGCTCGGCGCGGCCGCCGGTCGAGGGCGCCGTCGCCCGCGGGCAGCTGCATGAAGAGGAGTATCTCTACACCGGAAAAATCGACGGCAACCCGGCCGACTACATGCCCTTTCCGGTTTCCCCGGCGCTGCTCGGGCGGGGACAACAGCGCTACAACATTTACTGCGCTCCCTGCCACTCCCGCGTGGGCGATGGCAACGGCATGGTTCCGTCGCGCGGATTTCCGCGCAAGCCGGCCTCCTTCCAGAGCGACCGCCTGCGCAACGTGCCGCTGGGATATTTCTTCGACGTGATGAGCAACGGTTTCGGCGCCATGCCCGACTATGCCGCGCAGATTGAACCGCGGGACCGCTGGGCCATTGTGGCTTATATCCGGGCGCTGCAACTGAGCCAGAACGCCACCCGCGCGGACCTGCCCGCCGGACAACCGGTCCCGTCGGAGCCGCCAAACTTCCAGGAGCCAGGTTCGGGAGCGACCCTGCCCGTGCTTGAGACCCGGCCGGCGCAGCCTGAGAGGCCACAAAAGTGAGCCTGTCTCCCAGTTTCGATCTGATGGCGCCGCCGGTCGCGAAGACCATCCAGCAGCGATCCCTCGTGATCGGCCTGATCCTCGGCGTGGTGGCGGTCTCCGGCGCCCTGGTGTTGCGGCAGCCGGAACAGTTTTTCCGCGCCTATCTGCTCGGGTTCATGGCATGGCTGGGCGTCACGCTGGGATCGATGGCCATTCTCATGCTCCGCCACCTGACCAAAGGAGGCTGGGGAATGATCATCCGCCGCATTCTGGGCGCGGCCATGCGCTGTGTGCCCTTGATGACGGTGTTGTTCGTTCCGATTTTGTTTGCCCTGCCCCGGCTCTACATCTGGGCTCGCCCCCTGGATTCGGTGGCGGACCCTCATCTGCGCGAACACCTGCAGGCGGTCACGAAGAGTTACCTCTCCGTGCAGGGATTCATCCTCCGCGCCGCCCTCTACTTCGCCATCTGGAATCTGCTGTCATTTTTCCTCACTCGGTGGTCGCAGCAGCAGGACCAGCCTCCCCTGCGCGATAACAGCTCGCGCTTCAAGGCGTTGAGCGGACCGGGGCTGATTCTCTATGGATTCACGGTCACGTTCGCCGCCATCGACTGGGTCATGTCCCTCGACCCGGGCTGGATCTCGACCATCTTCGGATTGTCGATCCTCATCGGGCAGGTTCTCTCGGCGTTATGTTTCGCGGTGGTGGTCGAGCGTATCCTCTACCGCTACAAGCCGATGTCAGACCTGCTGTTGCCGGAGTACGTTCACGATCACGGCAAGTTCATGCTGGCCTTCATCATGGTATGGGCCTACTTCTCGTTCTCCCAATGGCTCATCATCTGGGCGGGTAACCTGCCGGAGGAGATCACCTGGTATGTGCGGCGTCTGAACGGCGGCTGGGGATACATCGGGCTGTTCCTGGTGCTGTTTCATTTTGCCGTTCCCTTTGTGCGGCTGCTGTCGCGGCCCTTCAAGCGCGATGTCACGCGCCTGGTTTGGCTGGCGGCGTGGTTGCTGCTGATGCGTTATCTGGACCTGTTCTGGGTCATCGAGCCGAATTTTTCTACGACCTTGCACGTGACCTGGCTGGACATCGTGGTTCCCGTGTCCATGGGCGGAATCTGGCTTGGGTACTTTTTCCGCAATCTGGCTGCCCTGCCGCTGGTTCCGGCCTACGATGCCTTTGCCGTGGAGGTCCTGGAACCAGCCCACGAGTGAGCGGATGAATGACTAACGACAGGCACATGAACGAACAGAATCAGGAAGTGGAATTTGAACGCGAAGACCTGGGGGCAAAACCCATCTTCACCTTTCTGATCGTCCTGGCCCTCGGCTGCCTGCTGGTGTATTTCCTGCTGCGTGGCGCTTACCGCTATATGAACGCCTACGAGGAGCGCCACCAGCCGGCGCAGAGTCCGCTGGCGCCCCCGGCTCCGGCGGACACGCGCGCGGTGGGCCCGGGCGATATCGCCAAGTTCGCCCAGCCTCGCCTGGAAACCGACGAGCGGCAGGAGATCAACGATTTCCGCCTGCGGGAGGACCAGAGGCTCAGCAGTTACGGCTGGATAGACCAGGCGTCGGGCGTAGTGCACATCCCGATCGAGCGCGCCATGGAACTGGTCGCGCAACGCGGATTGCCGACCAGAATGCAGACGGCGGAAACCCCGCCGCGAAAAGCCCTGGCGCAGAAGCCAGCGGTGAAAAGATAGCGGCAGGATAGAACTTCCGTCCTGTCGCCAGGAACCGGAGTCGAGCGACTTTAGCCGCTGAGGGAAGAGCAGACTTGACCAACTCGAAGCACATTCTGACGGTCGTGCTGGCGGCTCTCTCATTGTCGCTCGCCGCCTTCGGCCAGGGCATGACTCGCGGCATCATGTCGCCGCCCGCGAGCGTGCGTCCGCCGGGGTTGCAGAACGTGGGCATCGAGCAGCATCTCGACGGGCAGATTCCGCCGAATCTCGTGTTTCGCGACGAAGCCGGCAAGCCCGTCCACCTGGGCGACTACTTCGGACCGAAGCCCATGATCCTGAATCTGGTCTACTATCAGTGCCCCATGCTCTGCGGCGAGGTGCTGTCCGGGCTGGAGAGTGCGCTTCGCGTGCTCAAGTTCGACGTGGGAAAAGAGTTCGATGTCCTGACCGTCAGCTTCGATCCCCGTGAAACCCCGGACATGGCGGCGAAGAAGAAGGCCGAGTTCCTGAAGCGCTACGGACGCGCAGGGGCTGAGAACGGCTGGCACTTCCTGACTGGCCCGCAGGAATCGATTGATGCGCTCACCAGGGCCGCCGGCTTCCAGTATCAATACGACCCCAGGACCGGGCAGTTCGCCCACGCGACCGCCATCATGATCCTCACCCCCCAGGGCAAGATCGCGCAGTACTACTACGGGGTCGAGTACGCGCCCAAGGATTTGCGGCTGGGCCTGGTGCAGGCTTCGCAGAACAGGATCGGCAATCTGTCCGACCAGGTGTTGCTGTACTGCTACCACTATGATCCCGCAACCGGAAAATACGGCGCGGTGATCACACGCGTGCTGCAGCTTTCGGCAGGCGCGACCTTGCTCCTGCTGGGTACGCTGCTGCTGGTGCTGGTACGCCGGGGATCAGACGCCGGGAGTGCGTCCAGCGAAGTAGCCTACGCCCGCGGGAGGACCGGGCGCGGCCGCTATTGAAGACGAATGACCATGACGAACCACCAACGATTGACCCATGTTCGATAACTTCCCACTCTGGCCCACAAGGGCCTCGACCGGTGCCGGGGGCGTAGACGCGCTTTACATCTTCCTGGTGCTGCTGTCGGCGATGATGAGCGCGACCATCTTCATCATGATCGTGGTGTTTGCCGTGCGCTATCGCCGCCGCCAGGGCGTGCATGCGGAGCCCATCGAAGGCTCCACTCCGCTTGAAATCATCTGGTCGGTCATCCCCCTGGGCATCTTCATGGTGATCTTCGCCTGGGGCGCGGTGATCTATTTCAAGGAGCGCACGCCGCCGCGCGGCGCCACCGAAGTTTACGTGGTGGCCAAGCAGTGGATGTGGAAGCTGCAGCATGAGGAGGGCCCGCGCGAGATCAACGAACTGCACGTACCCGTGGGCCGCGACGTGAAGATGGTTCTGACCTCGCAGGACGTGATCCACAGCTTCTTTGTCCCCGCCTTCCGCGTCAAGCAGGACGTGCTCCCCGGGCGTTACACCACCCTGTGGTTCCATCCCACGCGTCCCGGAACCTACCACCTGTTCTGCGCCGAGTACTGCGGCTCGCAGCACTCCGGCATGATCGGTCAGGTGGTGGTGCTCGATCCGGCGCAGTACCAGGCCTGGCTGAGCGGAGGCGGAGCCACCGGGTCCATGGCCGCCAACGGCCAGACTCTTTTTCAGCAGCTGGGCTGCTCCACCTGCCACCGTTCCGATACTCAGGGTCGCGGCCCCGACCTGATCGGTTTTTTCGGCAAGAGCGTGCAGCTGGAGGACGGGCGGACGGTTATCGCGGACGAAAATTACGTTCGTGAATCCATCCTGTCTCCGGCCGCGAAAGTCGTGAGCGGATTCAAGCCCATCATGCCCGTATTTCAAGGACTGGTCGGCGAAGAACAGTTGACCGCCCTCATCGCCTATGTGAAATCCCTGAATCCAGGCCCGCCAGGCGCGGTCGGGGCCGCATCTCCTGCGGGCGGAGCGCCGCCGGAACCCAAGGTGCAATAATCATGGCTACTCCAACCCTTACCGCCGAACGCGAGAACTACCTGAACCAGGAATACGGCATCAAGTCCTGGCTGCTCACGGTAGATCACAAGCGCATCGCCCTGCTTTACCTGCTCTCCATCACGTTCTTTTTCTTTATCGGCGGATTTTTTGCCCTGCTGATCCGGCTGGAGCTGCTCACGCCCGCGGGCGACCTGGTACAGGCTGATACTTACAACAAGCTGTTCACCATGCACGGCATGGTCATGGTGTTTTTCTTCCTGATACCATCCATTCCCGCGGTGCTGGGGAACTTCCTCGTGCCGCTGATGATCGGCGCCCGCGATCTGGCCTTCCCTCGGGTCAATTTGCTGAGCTGGTATCTCTACATCATTGCCGGCGTCATGATGCTGCACTGCATGCTGACCGGCGGGGTCGATACCGGCTGGACCTTCTACACCCCGTTCAGCACCGCCTTCAGCAACAGCAAGGTGATTGAAGCCGGTTTGGCCATCTTCGTCTCCGGTTTTTCCTCCATTCTCACCGGACTCAATTTCGTGGTCACCATTCACCGCATGCGCGCGCCCGGCATGACCTGGAACCGCCTGCCGCTGTTCATCTGGGCGCACTATGCTACCAGCATCATCCAGTTGCTGGGCACGCCCGTGATCGCCGTGACCCTGGTGCTGGTGGTGCTGGAACGGGCCCTGCACC
Organism: uncultured Acidobacteriaceae bacterium; assembly: GCA_964408515.1. Taxonomy (GTDB): domain Bacteria; phylum Acidobacteriota; class Terriglobia; order Terriglobales; family Acidobacteriaceae; genus CAYOZX01. Next base: position 6,395 of record CAYOZX010000202.1, read on the forward strand.
TGGGCATTTTCGACCCCACGCGGGGCGGCGACCCCTTGCTGTTCCAGCACTTGTTCTGGTTTTATTCCCACCCCGCCGTCTACATCATGATTCTGCCCTCGATGGGAATAGTCACCGAGATCGTGCCCTGCTTCTCCCGCAAGCGCATCTTCGGCTACCAGTTCGTGGCCATGTCGAGCATCGCCATCGCGGTCTTCGGATTCCTCGTCTGGGCCCACCACATGTTCGTGGCCGGGATCTCGCTCTACTCAGCTCTGATCTTTTCCATGCTCAGCTACCTGGTGGCCGTGCCCTCGGCCATCAAGGTCTTCAACTGGACCGCGACGATGTACAAGGGATCGGTCACGTTTTCCACTCCGATGCTGTATGCCTTCGGCTTCATCGGGCTGTTCACCAT
>CAYOZX010000203.1:0-6775 GCA_964408515.1 uncultured Acidobacteriaceae bacterium
GGATGTAGGAGACTTCCTTCAATTTGAGTGCGCCTTCGAGCGCGATCGGATAGTGGATGCCTCGCCCCAGGAATAGGAAGTCCTGGGCGCGGGCATATTCCTTGGCCAGATCTTCGCAGGCTTCCTCGTGGGTCAGCAATTGCTCCAGCTTGCCCGGAATGCGGGTTAGTTCCTGGATCCCTTCCTTGGCCTGTTCGGGAGTCATCACTCCCCGCTGCTGCGCAAGGTAGAGGGCGAACAGATAGAGCGCCGTCAATTGCGCCGTGAAAGCCTTGGTCGAGGCCACACCGATCTCCGGGCCGGCGTGGGTGTAGATCGTGCCCGCGGCCTCGCGGGTAATCATCGCGCCCACCACGTTGCATATGGCCAGCGTCTTCGATCCCTTGGCTTTAGCCTCCCGCTGCGCGGCGATGGTGTCGGCCGTCTCGCCCGACTGCGTGATCAGCATGGTTAGGGTGTCCGGCGTGATGATGGGATCGCGATACCGCCATTCGCTCGCGTAATCCACCTCCACCGGCAGCCGCGCCAGGCGCTCGATCATGAACTTGCCCGCCTGGGCCGCGTGCCAGCTGGTTCCGCAGGCGGCGATATTGATCTTTTTCGCCGCCTTGAACTCAGCCTCGCTGATTTCCATCTCGTCGAGGAATACGTGCCCCGTCTCTTGCGAAACCCGTCCCAGCGTAGTATCCCGCACGGCCCGTGGCTGCTCGTAGATCTCCTTGAGCATGAAGTGCTTGAAGCCGCCCTTTTCCGCCATGATCGGGTCCCAGGTCACGTGCTGTACCTGGCGCACCACCGGCTGGCCATTGAAATCGGTAAGCTGCACTCCCTGGGGAGTAATCACCGCCAGGTCGCCGTCGCCCAGGAAGAACAGGTCGCGGGTGTGATACAGAATCGCAGGCACGTCGGAAGCCACGAAGTATTCGTCCTTGCCCAGCCCGATGACGGCTGGCGGGCCATTGCGGGCAGCCACGATCTTGTTAGGCTCGTCCACGGCAATCACGGCCAGCGCGAACACCCCGCTGAGCTGGCCCACGGTCTTGCGCACGCACTCCTCCAGTGACGGACGATGTCCATTTCCCGTTTTCAGGAGGTACTTCTCCACCAGGTGGGCGATGACTTCCGTGTCGGTTTCGGTATTGAAGCGGTGGCCCTCTTCGATCAGCTTGCGCTTGAGCGGCACGTAATTCTCGATGATGCCGTTATGCACCACGACAATCCTTCCCGTGCAGTCGCGGTGAGGATGGGCATTCTCTTCCGTGGGACGGCCGTGCGTGGCCCAACGAGTGTGCCCGATGCCGTAAGTGCCGTCGAGCGGCTTGAGCCGGATCGCCTCTTCCAGGTTGCGCAGCTTGCCTTCGGCCCGCCGCACCTGCAACCCGTCGCCGTTGCCGCAAACCGCGATGCCGGCCGAATCGTAGCCGCGATACTCGAGCCGCCGCAGTCCTTCGATGATGACCGGCACCACCCGCTTCTTGCCCACGTAGCCCACAATGCCGCACATACAAAACGCTCCTCTTTTTCGGTGGGGAGTCCGAAGATAACTGGTCTTATGACTTCAGATTCCGGTCCGGCCTCGAAACCTCCACCTGGCCACAACCAGCCTGCCGCAGCAGGATCAAACCCTCGCCACCGAACCGGGGGACATTCGGTCAATCCTCGAGGGAGAAACGAAACTCTTCAATCACCGGATTGGTAAGCACGTCGCGCGCAATGCGCGTGACTTCCGCCTCGACCTCGCTCCGGCTCAGTCCGCCATCCAGCGTCAGCTCAAAATATTTGCCCTGGCGGACCTCCTCCAAGCCCTTGCAGCCCATCTTCTTTAGTGCGGTCTGGATTGTCTTGCCCTGCGGATCCAGAACACTTTTCTTGAGCGAGACATACACGTTGGCTTTCATGGGGGATAGCGTCATTATACTTCAGCCGCCTTCAACCGGAGCCGCCCAAGAGACCTAGCCCGAGCGTGTGAGCTGAGTATCCAGTTCAGATAGAGCGGTTTCCAGCATCTGCCGGTGACGTGGATTCTGCGCTTTCTGCAGCTGTTGCAAGACGCGGCGCCGCGAGAGTTGGAGACCGTCCTCCCGGTGCTGGAGGGCCAGTTGCTTCGGCGTAAGTCGTTGTTTTGATTCGGCCTCTCGAACCGCGGCAGCCTGCTGTTCTTCCACCGCCTTGCTTTCCCATCCTCGCGCCATGGGAGAATTATAGGCCAGCTTCGCCCTCAACCAATCAGGGCTACCAACTAAGGTTAGCCCTGCCGCGCGGGCGGCAAAAATGCCATCTCCCCGATTGCAATTTTGGGACCGGACCGAGGCGCTTTTCGGAAAAGGACTGGCAAGGGGCCAAAATTTGCGCTATTGTTCGGCAACGCTGGGGCGGCTCTCCCGGGACCATGCAGCCCCCGCGCTGGATTCGCATCCAAGTCGAGAACGTTCTCTCCCTGCCAGGCACGCTCCCAGAGCTGTCGGACCTTAGAGGGGAGAGTGGCTGAAAGTTGAGTGGTTTGATGGAAGTCCCCGAGGGCAGAACCACCATTCTCGCAGCGGGGCTGAGCCTGCGGAGCATGCGCGAGCGTCTTGGCCTGACCATGAGAGTGGTGGAGAACGCCAGCGCGCGCATCGCTGAGCGCCACGGCAACGAAGAATTCATCGTCAGCCCCAGCCGCCTTTCCGATATTGAAACCAAAGGCTTGGTGCCCAGCGTTTTCCGCCTGTATTCCCTGGCCGTGATCTACCGCTGTGATCTGCGCGAAATTCTTTCCTGGTACGGAATCAACCTCGGCCTCTCCGCCGCCGACCTGCAACTGAATCTTCCGCCACGGTCCCACTTAACCGAAACCCTGCAGGGCGCGCATGCGTTCGAAGTGCCGATTCGCCTCGATCCCGCATTCGATCTCCGTCGCACCGCCAATCTCAGCCGCATGGTGGAAAAATGGGGAAAGGTGCCGCTGGCGTACCTGTCGAACCTCGGGGGAGACCAGTTCACATACGCCTACATCGGCAGCGAGGACTTTACTATGTACCCCCTGCTGCCGCCGGGCACGTTCCTGCAAGTGGACGAAAGCCGGACCGAAATCATACAGCGCATGTGGCGCTCAGAGTTCGAACGCCCGATCTACTTCATTGAGACACGCGCGGGATATACCTGCTCCTGGTGCAGCCTGAGAGGGGATCAGATTATTCTGCAGCCGCACCCGCTTTCGCCGGTCGCGGCGCGCGTGCTGCGCCATCCTCAGGACGCGGAAGTCCTGGGACAGGTGGTGGGGGTGGCGCTCAAACTGGGGGAATGGCTCCCGGTGGAGTCGCTGCCCGAGCAGAAATCAGACTCGAAAGGGCATGCAGCACTGAACTGAAGTGGCGTGCGCTGCCGCTGCCCGGATCGGGTGGCAGCAGGACGCTCATCGCTTCCCGCAGCTTCTCCACATACTCGCCCGCGCCGGTCTTCGAGGCTCCGCAGGAAATCGTTACATCCTCGTACAGCGCGCTCAGCGGAGTGCGCAGCACTCGGAGAAACAGGAGGCGGTGCGCCTCGGCGAGAGCGAGCTGCATGGCGTGTTCGCCATAGGAGCGTCCCAGCCCCCAATGGCTGTACCGGCCCGACTGCGGATCACGCAGGCTGGCCACGTACTCGATCTTGCCCACGATTCCCGCCACCCGGGCCAGCGTCGTTTCCGATAAGTCCTCGAAGGCCGATCTCATCGCCATTTTTGTGCTTTCAGAAAAGCGGACGCTCTTCGCTTTTGCGCTTCACGCTCGCTAATCCGCCCCACCTTATCACGGTTGAACTTCCAATTCACTCCAAAAAGGAGTTCCACCGTGAAGAGATTCCTGCTTCTCCTTGCCGGAGCTGCGCTTCTTGCAGGCGCGCTTGCAACCCCTAACCTGAAAGCAGACGGCGGTCCCAGGCCGCAGTGCCTCCCGGGCCAGAACTGCAAACCTTAGCCCGCTGGGGTTCAGTTTGATGTGACAGCGACCTGAACCCGGGCGTTGACGACAGGGCGCGGGGGCATGCTGGCACAGAATTGCGCCACACCGGCAAACGGGATATAGTGAGCCCGCGGCCGGCTATGTATCCCCACTCATTTCTGTGGCATTTTCTTTGGCTTGCTCCCCACGCCCTCCAGGCCTTGATCGCCGCCGTCATGGTCCAGCGGCGCCTGGTTCGCCATTTCCCGCTGTTCTTCGCCTACACTCTCTTCCAAGCCGCGGCCGAGAGCACGCTTTTCGCGCTCGATCATCTGCCCGCGATCTCCGCCGACAGCTACTGGTCCGTTTACTGGTGTGCTGCTGTCGTCAGCATTGTCCTGCGCTTTGCCATCCTGTTTGAAATCTTCTTCAACGTATTTTGCAGCTATCCCGGTCTCAGGGAACTGAGCCAGGTTGTCTTCCGCTGGGCAGGAGCGGCGCTCGTGCTGGCGGCGCTGGTGGTGGCGATGCGTTCTCCGCAAGACGGCGTTCCGTCCTATTTTCTGTCTCGTGTTCACCTGGTGGACCTTGCCGTCGATGTGATGCAGAGCGGCTTATGGCTGCTGCTGCTGGCAATTACGTGCTATCTCCGCCTCTCCTGGCGCAGCTTCACGTATGGGGTTGCCATGGGACTTGGCATTTACTCCACAGTGGACGTGGTCGTCGAAACCATGCGCGTCTGGACTGGCCCCATTGCCGGCTATGTCTTCGATTTCGTGGCCATGACCACGTATCTGTGCTGCGTCCTGGTCTGGCTGGTATATGCGCTGGCTCCGGAACGCTTGCCGCTCATGGTCACGGAATTGCCGGAAAATGGCCTCCGCCGGTGGAATGCCGAACTGCAGCGGTTATTAATGCAATGATTCTTTCGCTCATTCTGATTCTTGCCGCGCTGGGCATCGTGCTCCTGCTGCTCTATCTGGAAGGTGGACGCAGCTCGGGTTCGCCCGCGATTCAGGACCTGTCGATCCTGGCCCGGCCGGTTGACATCGACGCATTTCGGAATCTGGTCGATCCGGCGGAGGAGGATTTTCTGCGCGTGAACCTGTCTCCCCGGGAGTTCCGCGCCGTTCAGCGCGAACGCCTGCGGGCGGCCGTGGACTACATTCGAAGCGCCGCCCGGCATGCCACCGAGCTCTTGCGCCTGGGCGAGGCCGCCGCCAGCCAACCCGATGCCCGGATCGCGCAAGCCGGACGCCAGCTGGTGGAAAGCGCGGCGCATCTGCGGCTCCTTACCCTGCTGGTGTTGGCGCAACTGTGTTTCCGCATCGCCCTGCCCACCACCCGCCTCTCTTACGCCCGCCTGGTCGATAGATACCAGCGCCTCAGCGGCTTGGCTGGCCAGCTCATCGTGATGCAGCGCCCTTCGCAATCCACCCCCTTCTCCACGACCCTGTAGCTTTTTCCCATTTTGGGAGTCCGGTTGTTCGGAAAACGCGAATTCCACAGCCGGATCGTGACGCGGCCGAGGGGCGACTTCCTGTTCGGAAAACCGAACAAGCACAAATAATTGCTTGCATTGGCGCGCTCTTCGCCTATAATCCGCCCGTTTGCTCGAGGGGGTTGCGCGGGGCTCGTGCAAATTGAGTACAGGAAGTAATTTGCATTCCGACCGGGACCTCCACCGGTACGAAACGCTCCTAGGAACGGCCGAGCTGGTGGTCCGCTGCCACAGTGTGGCGGAACTATTTTCCACCCTGACGGAGCGGCTGCGACAGGCTGTAGCAGCTGACGCCGTGAGTTTCTCTCTTTACGATCCCACAAAAAATGTGATGCGACTGCATCTCTGTGAAAGCACCAGCGCGGCCATGGCCACGCTTGAGGTTCCGGTGGACGAATCGCCGGCGGGTTGGGCCTGGCAGAATCAGCAATCCCTGCTGGTTCCGGATGTGTCCTCGGCATCGGTCTTTCTGCCGGTCATGAGCCAGCTGCGTCAAGGAGGACTGTTGTCCTACGGGTGGTGGCCGATGACCACGGCGCAGGGGCGTCTGGGGGCCCTGGGTCTGGGCAGCATCCGCCGGCATGCATACTCGGAGCAGGACCAGCGGCTATTGGCGCGCGTGGCCGAGCTGGTGGCCATGGCAGTGGAAAATGCTCTGACTCGCGAGGCCCTCACCAGGGAGCGGGAAAGGCTGCAAAATCTGCTCGACGTGAATCAGGCGCTGCTTGCCAACCACAATCTGCGGAAGCTCCTTCCCGCGATTTCCAGTCTTATTCGCCGGCTGATTCCTTTCGACTATGCCAGCGTGGCCTTGTACAACCAGGACGCTCACACGCTCTCCTTTTATCCCCTGGATTCCCCGTGGCCACAGAACGGAGCGTGCAACGGCGCCCAGGTACAGGTGGCGGACACCCCCGCCGGCCTTGCCCTGATGGAGCGCGAGATCAAGATTTTCAGCCACGAAGACCTGGTCGGGATTCATTCCGCCCTGGTGGATCCGTCGATGGAAGGAATTCAGTCACTGTGCTGCATCCCCTTGGCCACGCGCGGCAGCGAGATGGGAACGCTCAGCCTAGCCAGCAAGGACGTGAATACGTTCCAGCTCGCGGATGCCGGGACTCTCCGCCAGGTGGCCTGTCAGGTTGCGGTGGCGCTGGACAACACGCGGGCCTATTGTGAAATCGCGGATCTGACGGGCCGGCTGGCGAGCGAGCGAATCCACTCCCAGGCCGAGGTCCGCAATGATCTCGACTTCGAGGATAACGTCGGCGAAAACGAACCGCCCCACCGAGTGCTGGCCCCGGCCAAGACCGTAGCACCCCGTGATTCCCCGGTTTTTATTCTCAGAAACATCGGAGACGGTAAAAAACCA
>CAYOZX010000204.1:0-6746 GCA_964408515.1 uncultured Acidobacteriaceae bacterium
CCCAGTTCGGATTTCCGCGTGGGCGAGGCATACGGAGAGATGACCATCATACTCGCCCGGCTGCCCAGAGAGCGAGATGGGCGAAGTTCAAGGCCAAAAAGGAGAGCAAGAGAGCAGCCTAATCGCAGCCCTTAGCAAAGGTCGTCGAAATCATCCTCTCACAATGGCCGTTTTTGGTCCTCGCCAGTTCCGCTCTTAACCTAATTCTTGACCGTCATCGCCTCCGAATTTACGGCCTTCTTGCCCGTTACCCCTTCCAGTCCGGCTAAGATGCCGCGATACTCACTTTTGTCACATTGCATTGCCAAGCCGCCTTTTTTGTCACCATCAGCCCAAGTCAAGCCAACGTAGTGCTTCTTGGACTTCGTGAGGGCCATCAATGCACCCACACCGAGGCTAACAACAGCTAGTCCGACAGCGGCTCCAACCCTCCGATGCACATCCTGGCCGTAGCTTATTTCAGTGACTGACGTTGCAGGGATGGTTATGAGTGTACCAGTGTCTTTCGCAAACCGGATTTGGTTTCCTTCGATGTAGAGCTTTACGCTGGTTCCTGCTTTAGTATCAGGCAGCGATCCTCCATCGTAAGAAACTTTGTACCCGCCATCACCCGCAAGCAGAGTGGCAGGAATTGCCATGCAAAGAATAACCGCAATCAACTGCTTCATACGCACTCCTGACCTCCGGATTCTCCCCTCAATGCGCTCACTGCGAATTCTAGTTCGAAAGGCTGCCAGAAGTTGGCGTTACGAGGATAACAACCAGTTACTAGAGAGGCTACCCGAACACGTCATCAATCTTTCACATGATCCGCTCTGCACAACTGCACAGCAGCCGCGACCAGGGCGCTAACGCGAGTATGGCCTCCTAATCGGCAGGAGTTACTGATGGGCCATTTACGGCCCGTAGACCAGCGCCGAGCGGCCCAGCCGGCCCTCGGTCGTCCCCTCCCTGGCAAGGCTGTGCAGCAAGCTGCGGCGGGTCCGCCGGGCGAGCGCCGGCCGGCTACGCACAGCCGCCGGGTGCCTGTCCGGCTCTCTGGATGATCAACCCTCCACCAACGCACAACTGGTGGGCGTTCTAAGGCGCCCACACAGTTGTTGTGTCTGGGTGGATCTGGGCATACACAGTTAAGTGACGGTGACACAGCGCAGCTACATCAAATCGTTGCCAGAGCACTCGGTTGCTGCAATGAAGGCGTTCGACGGGTCCATCGCGTAGTTGGTACATACGTGTGACATGAATTCAGCCGACGAAGAGGGCCAACTGATAAACTGATGTTGTGGTTTCAGTCACTTAGCTCACAAAGGGCGCGTAGCTCAAACGGATAGAGCATCGGATTTCTAATCCGAGGGTTGCAGGTTCAATTCCTGCCGCGCCTACCAAGACTTTCAAGGCCCTACGGTTGAGGACGTCATGCCTCATTTGCCCAGCGGCGCGCGGGCAGCAAGGATCACGCCTCCGAGGGCCGGAGTCCAGCCCCCTCGGGTTCCCCGGCAGTAACCAGTCTCGTTCTTAGAGCAGCAAGGACTTAGCGCCATCGTCCCACTTCCGTAACTTGCTGCTTGCCCGCCGAAAACGGTAACGTCGGGCACCATGTCTCTGAGCGCGCTGCTGCTTTCGCGGGACCCTGAGATCGTCCGCCTGACAGGCGAAGTCCTTAAGGAACTCGATATTGAATTGACGCCTTGCAGTGAGGGCCAGGAAGCGCTGCGCCTGATCGCGGAGACGGCCTTCGACGCCATCCTGGTAGACAACGCCAACGCCTCAGGAGCCGTGGCGGTGCTGTCGGCGGCCAATTCGTTGCCCTCTTGCCAGCAGTCGGTGGGTATTGTGCTGGCGGCGTCGCTGGCCAGCCTGGGCCTGGCCCAGGGCGCACGCAGCCACATGGTGCTTTACCGTCCACTGTCGGCGGAAAGGCTGCGCAACGGCGTCAAGTCGGCCTTGCGGCTCAGGGGGGAAGGCGAGGACTTGCGCGAGTCGCAGCGCACGCCAATCGAGATCGCAGCCACGCTGCGGGGCGCGGGACTGGAAGACACGCTGGTGTTCATCACCAATCTCAGCGCAGGCGGCGCCGCCTTGCAAGTCGGACGGTCGGTCCCATCCTCCTCAATTCATTCCATTGAATTCACGCTGCCGGACTCCCACCAGAGCATTTCTTCGGGCGTGGAACTGGTTTGGCGTGATGTCCAGGGCGGCATGGGAGTGCGTTTCTCCGGCCTCCAGGCTGAATCCAGCCGGCTTCTGGAAGAGTGGCTGGCCAATCACTCGGCCCTGGCAGCCAATGCAGCTGCCGTCTAAGGCAGCGCCTTCCCCCACGCATCGGGCTGATTATTCCTCAGGCGGTCGCGTGATTCTCGGCGGCCTGTGGGCGCATTGGGAAGTGTTCAGGCAGGAGTCTGCCAGCATCAGTCTTTCCACCGGCTTTCCTCCCAGAATGTGGCAGGCGATGATCTCGTCGACATCGGCCGCCGTGACTCCGCCATACCAGACGGCATCGGGATAGATAACAACATTGGGTCCGTGCTCGCACTGGTCGAGGCAGCCCGACTGGTTGGCACGCACTTTGCCCTTAAGGCCGAGCACGGCAAGCTTTTCTTTGAAGAGTTTCTGCAGTGCTGCTTCTCCCTGAGGATCGCAACAGGGACGCGGCGCCCCGGGAGGACGCCGATTGCCGCAGATGAAGATGTGCTTCTCAAACTTGGGCATAGCGACGGGGATAGTGAACAGCGCGCCTCGGCCCGAGAGGATGCTTGCCGCCGGGATTCCATCAGGCATCGGCAACAGGAATGGGAATGAGCCGCTATTCCATGGGCACCCTCCTCCGCGTTACTTCACGCCCTCGACCAGATAGAGATCGCACAGTGTGCGGATATAGCCGTAGACATACGCTTTCGCATCCGGCGTGATCATGGCGCCGTTCACGGTGTCGATCCCAGCCGAATCTGCAGGCTCGAGCTCTTTCCACAGTTTTTTCTGTCCCGTCGCCAGATCCAGTTGCATCACGCGCGCAGGGAGCTCTCCATAGCGAAAGACAAACAATGAGCGTCCGTCGGCGGACCAGCCGGTGGGAGCATCGTCCTTCTCCGCCCCCGCGACCAAGCGGCCATCTCCCCCGGCGAGCGGATAGATGACGATTTTCTTGTCCGCGTTGGTCGCGGCAACCAGATCACCGCTCGGAGAAACTACGAAGCTGGAGCTCACTCCCTCCGGGCTGATGGCGCGCGCCTTGCCGTCGTCGAGGGACTCGACGTAAAGACGTATCCCATGTCCGGCTTCATTGCCCGAGAACACGAAGTGCCTGCCGTCCAGCAGCCATCGCACACGAATGTGGTTCAGCGAATCCTGAGGCAAAGGTTTGGCTTCGCCTACTCCCGTGGGCAACAAAAACAGGGGAGCCGGGGCAGTGTTGGGACGGGCGAGCGCCCACTTGCCGTCGGGAGACAAGGCGGAGCCGTTGCCATCGCCAAGGCGAATTGCGGGGGAACCATCCGTCTTGCGCAGGTAGACAGCATATTTGGGACCGCCGCCTTCGCCGGCTTCAGAGAACAGCACGGTCTTCCCGTCAGCAGAAAAGTCCGCGCGCGTTGACCAATCGAGCCAGGAAAGATCGCGCTCTTTGCTTTCGCCGGGAGCAAGGCCAACCAGGCCGGCACGATCGATGCCCCGCGTCAGAAGGACGTTGCCATCGCGGCCCACGTCAAGAAGGGTCAGTTCGCCAGGCACGCGGGCCAGCAGACGAACCTTCCCCGAAAGATTAGTCGCGTAGAGCGACCGGTCGCCACCCGTCTTGGTGGCGGTGAACCAAACTTCGTCGCCCCTTGGGGACCAGGCCAGGCCCTGGATGGAAGCCCAGCCGTCGGACAAAGTCCTGCTCTTTCCTGCCAGGTCAACCACCGCTACCGAGCCGCCGTCATCGCGGTGCTGGGGATGGTCGAGAAATGCGATCAGATCACCCTTCGGGGAAATGCGGCAGTGGCCAATCCATCCTTCTCCGGTGTAGAGAACCTTTTCGGGAGGAAACTCCAGGCGTTTTCGTCCCGCGACGTCGCGCACGATGGCGAGGTTGCTGCCATCGGGTGACCAATCGGCCCACTCGATGTTCTCCATGACCTCGCGAGGAGCGCCGCCGGCGAACGGGACCCGGGCCAGCGTGCCTGAGTAAATGAAGCCCTCGAATGGCCGGGCGCGCAAAGACAGGGCCATCTCGCCGGCAGAGGAGATGGCAAGCACATCGGCTCCCGGCGGATCCAGTTCTCGTGACTGCGGGCTCTCCGGCCGGGTACTGAAGAGCTGAATCGGTTTCCCTTCCCAGGCGGCGCTGTAAATCACCGTTTTCCCGTCGGGAGTGAAGCGCGCCGAGCGCACAATGCCCCGCCGGAAAGCGAGTGGCCGGTACACAGGAAGAGCGTTCTCTGGCTTCCGCTGGAAAACGAAGACGCCGGCCAGAATTCCGGCCAGCAGTGCGGCCGCAGCCGCCACGGCAGCCGTAAAGAGGGCCCGCCTGCGCGGAACCGTGTCCTGGGCGGCGGGCCCGGCAACAACCGGAATCTGAGCCGAACTGCCCGAGACGCCGGAGATAGCCGCATGCGCCCGGGACGAGTCCAAACCTCGCCTGATCCGCTTCAGATCGCCGCGCAATTCTGCCGCGGTCTGATAGCGCAGCTCTCGGTCCTTGTCCAGCGCTTTGGAGATTACTTCCGCGAGTTTGGCCGGAAGCTTGGGATTCACGCCGGCGGCATCGGGGGGATTCCGGTTCAGAATGGCTTCAAAGATCACGCCGGTGCTGTTTCCTGAGAATGCCAGTTCCCCGGTGGCCATTTCGTAGAGAACGGCGCCGAAAGCAAACAGATCGGTCCGCGCGTCCAGTTCTTCCGCTCGCACCTGCTCGGGAGACATGTAGGCAACCGTTCCAACCGCGGATCCGGGACTGGTCATCATCGCGTGGTCAGTTGCCGTGCGCATGCCGGAATTATCCACCCCGACTGCGGAATCGGGCGCGAGCTTGGCCAAGCCGAAATCCAGCAGTTTGGCCTGACTGCGCCGGGTGATGAAGATGTTCGCCGGCTTGATGTCGCGATGAATGATTCCCTTGGAATGCGCGGCGTCAAGCGCGTCCGCAATTTCGATCGCCAGATTCAGCATCAGCTCGACGTCCATCGGGCGCCCAGAGATGCGGTGCTTCAGAGTCTGGCCCTCGAGATACTCCATGACGATGAACGTCTGCCCGCTCTGCTCGTCAATTTCGTGGATGGTGCAGATGTTGGGATGGTTCAGGGCGGAAGCCGAGCGGGCTTCCCGGCGGAAGCGCTCCAGTGCCTGATGGTTCCTGGCCACGTCGTCCGGAAGGAATTTCAGCGCCACAAAACGGCCGAGCTTGGTGTCCTCGGCCTTGTAGACCACACCCATGCCGCCACCGCCGAGCTTCTCCAGAATGCGATAGTGGGAAACCGTCTGGCCGATCATGGCAAGGGCGCACCGCGTGTGGCGCGAACGGCCAATATTAGGCGTGATTCAGCATGAGGTCAAACGCAGGGTGGAGCCGGAACCTTGCCCGCTCTTGCCATCCCTCAGAGCGGTGTGGTGGAGGCTAGTCCTTGAGCGGGACCATCGTCTTCTCGCCCTGGCAGAACGTGGCGACGCGCTGCAGTCCGCCTTCGGGTTGGGGCAGCAGCCGCACCGGGCCATAGCAGTAGACCGCATGTCCGTTTTCCGCGAAGTACCAGCGCCCGCCCTTGCGGACAGCGGGCTTGGAGGCAGCGGAACGATCGGCTGGCAAATTCGGGACGGGGAGACGGTACGGACCGTGGAGCGAGATCGACAACAACAGCGTAGCAAGCACTCTCATGCAATAACCTGGAAGAACGAACTAGATCGAAATTCGCGCTCGGCGCTCATCACCCTGGTCGAAAGCGCCCTTGGGTGGCCGCTCCGGAATCGCTCTGCGCAGTTTGCCTCCGCGGCGGTTCTTGCCTTCGGGGGCCGACTGCATCGCAGGCGTCTCAGTCCTGGGATCGGGTGGCGCCTTGGTTTCGGGGCTCTTGGCCTTGGGCTGCCCCTGTGGCGGATGCGGAGCATCGTTCTGCTTCTTCTGCACCAATTTCCCGCGAAGTATGCTCAACTGCATGCTGTCGTCAAACAAGGAGCGGATCAGATCGCGCTGGGAGTCAATGGTGCGGCCCTGTTCCACCACCAGCATGGCCATCAGGCCATACGAAACCAGAAACAAGACGGTCAGTACCGGAAGCAGCGTACGTCTCGGCTTGGCGACCACCTCTTCAGGTTTCAGGTCCTCCAAACGGCACCCCAATTCCTGCCCCCGACCAAATGGGCATCAACCGACAGTGCAGCTACCCCGCCAATGAGATCGGGCCTCTTAAGACGCTCCAGACAATACAGTTAGAGAGGATCAGCCCAAGACCGCGCCGGATAGGACATGCAAGGGGCTGCACATTATAGGCAACCGTACTCAGTTACCGATGTGCCCGGGCCGCGGAAGGGCAGGATAGAGAGAAGTCCGCCTTCTTCCTTCGAACTCAAGAGAGGCAGAATGCAGGAACAAGACTTCCTCCCTTCGCTGTACGGACGAGCCGCCGGAGTTACGCGTCCACATGTTCGCCTTTTTGCACCCGACCGAGCTACCTGCTTGGATTCCTTCCGCGCCACATCAAACCTGAAAGTTGGTCGAAGGACAGGCTTTTCCCGCCCCGCCGGGCTGTGGTAGCTTGCGAAGGCACTTCCGAGAA
>CAYOZX010000205.1:0-6697 GCA_964408515.1 uncultured Acidobacteriaceae bacterium
TCAGTTCGGTTTCCAAGAGCGATGTTCTGGACCGTTTCAAGGACCGCAAGGTCGGGATTTCCCCGGAAAGCCAGTACGACCCCACCAAGGTGAAGAGGGCGGAGGTGACGATCAAGCAGTTGCTGTCTGAACATGGCCGGCAATTTGCCACGGTTCGTACCGAAGTACGCCCCATTCCCCCCGCCAAGGTGAGCGTCACGTTCGTGATCAAGGAGGGCCCCAAGGTCAGTGTGGGCAGGATCACGTTTGTGGGCAACAAACACGTTAAGTCCCGCACCTTGCGCGCCGCCATGAAGAACCTGAAGCCCATCGGCGTTCCGCATTCCATCTTCCTGGAAAACCTGTTTGCCAAGACCTACGACGCCACCAAGCTCGATGAAGATACGGAACGGGTGCGCGCGGAATTCCAGAATCGCGGCTACTTCAAGGTTCTGGTGGCGGACGCGAAGACCGAAATTCATGACACCGGCCACCCGGGCCTGCATATTCCCCTGCTGATGAAGGGGGCGGGCAAGTCAGTCGACATCACCATCCCCGTAGAAGAAGGCGACCAGTACCGGTTGGGCGGCATCACCTTCAAGGGCAACAAGGAAGTCAGCAACGAGAAGGCCTTGCGCTCGCTGTTTCCCATGAAGGACGGCGATATTTTTTCCCGTGAGAAGGTGGCCAAGGGCCTGGACAACATGCGCGATGCCTACCGTGAGATCGGTCACATCAACTTCACGCCTCTGCCCAATACCACCTTCGACGAGGACAAGAAGCTGGTTTTTCTTTCCATCGATGTTGATGAGGGCAAGAAGTTTTTCGTGCGCCGGATCGAATTCACGGGAAATACCACCACGCGCGACAAGGTCATCCGGCGCGAGATCGCGCTGGAAGAAGGGCAGCCGTACAACGAGCGCCTGTGGAAGTTAAGCCTGCTGCGGCTGAATCAGCTGGGATACTTCGAGCAGTTGAAGCCGGACGATCCCAACACCACAGAAACCCACCTGGACGAAAAGAACGCCTCCGTGGATTTGACCTTGAAGGTGCACGAGAAGGGCAAGAACAGCATTGGCCTGAATGGCGGTGTGAGCGGGCTGGCCGGCTCATTCATCGGCATCAACTACAGCACCAACAATTTCCTCGGGCTGGGCGAGACTCTCTCCGTCCAGGCCAGTATCGGCAACAGCCAGCGCATCCTAAGCTTCGGTTTCACTGAGCCTTATCTCTTCGATCGTCCGATTCAAGGCGGCTTCACCGTCTACACCCAGAAATACAACTTCAATCAGGCGCGCCAACAGGCCATTCTCACCGGCCAGCAGATCAACCTGCCGTCGACCTTTCTGCAGAACCTGCAGAACTACACCCAGTCAAGTTCCGGCTTCAGCGCTTCCGTCAGCTATCTATTGCATCACTCCTTTAAGCGCGTGGGGCTCTCCTACTCGTTTGACCGCTCCTCCATCGTTGCGGTCAGCAATGCTTCCAAGATCCTGTTCACCGACCTGGCATTCCGCGGCATCAATGGGCCCAATTCGTTGGAGGGCATCGTCACCAGCCGCGTTGTACCCAGTTTTTCTTTCAACTCGGTAGACAACGCCCTCACTCCTAAAAGCGGCAGCAGCGTGTTTCTGGGCGGCGAAATCGCGGGACTGGGAGGGACCGTGCGCTCGGTGCGGCCGATCGTGCAGTACAAGCATTTCATCCCCATGCAGAAGCGCCACAACACGATTGGATTCAATATGCAGGGATCGTTCCTCACAGGCTATGGCGGAGTCGTAGCCCCGCCGTTCGAGCGCTTCTACTTAGGCGGCGAGAATGACATTCGCGGCTTCGATATCCGATCGGTGTCGCCGGTCGCATTTCTGCCCGACCGGGGGAGCATCACTTTGCGCAATCCTGACGGGACCATCGTGCCCAAGGACCCCAGCAACCCGCTGCGCGGCAGTTACACCATCCCGGTTCCGGTGGAGAGAATCGTATTCCCGGGCGGCGATGTCAGCCTGACAACCAATCTGGAGTACCGGTTCTACATCGCAGGTCCGGTTGCCCTCGCCCCGTTCGTGGATATGGGCATCAACCCCATCCTGAGGGGTTCGCAGCTGCGCATCAACTCCGGACAACTGGCGGACATTAGGAATACAATCTTTGGTTGTCCGACGCTCGACATCGCCTTGAACTGCACCGGCGGCCATAAAGAGGATCCGCCCCCTTCCGGCGACTTGCAGATCGTGGGCCGCACCAACTGGATTCCCCGCATGTCGAGCGGCCTGGAACTACAGGTTTTTCTGCCTGTCATCAACGCCCCTTTTCGCGTCTATTGGGCCTATAACCCCTTGAGATTGGACACAGTTACGCGCGGACCCGTGCCCATTACACGCGACATGTTTCCAGAGGGGGCGGCCGGAGATTTCACCTACGAGCAGGCAGTCAGGAGTCTTTCGCCGCGGTTCCAATTGCGCGAGCCGCGGAAGACCTTCCGTTTCAGCGTGGCGACGACATTCTGACGTGCGCGCAGAGCCCCTGCCTGAACCAGCCCGAGTTGTAAGCGCTTGAACCAACAGAGACATGACCCATGCCGGGCGTCATTGACCTCGACCAGGGCTGAATCTATAATGTGTCATCCATACCCTGAAGAGCAGCAGCCAACAGGGTGGTTCCACGCCGTTCAGGTGCGGCGTGAGGCGCTGGGAAATCCGGCCCAGCCTCTTCCGTTTGTCGTCGGGCGGGTGAGGCCAGCGGCGCGGCCAGTATTGGCTTGCAGCAAAATCTTGACCGATTTCCCGGGATAATTTCCAAGGAGTTCATACTCAACCACATGACAAGCAAGCTCGCTCGATTTCTCATGTCCGCCATTTGTGCTCTGCCATCGGCGCTGCTGGCGCAGAACGCCGCCCTGCCAGCCGCTCCCAGCGCCGCCGCCAGCAACGCCACCGCCCCCACTGCCGTCAATGCGACGGGAACGAAGTTCGGGACCGTCAATGTCGAGCAGGCCATTTTCGCCACCAACGAAGGGCAGCGCGACTTCGAGGCCTTGAACAAGAAGCTGGAGCCCAAGCAGAACGAGCTCAAGGGCCTCAATGACGAGGTGGAGGGTCTCAAGAAGCAACTCAACGCCGGGGGGACCACGTTGAGCGATGAGTCCCGGGGTACGCTGGTCAAGCAGATCGAGCAGAGGCAGAAGTCCCTCGAGCGTTCTGTGCAGGACGCCCGCGAGGATGCGCAGAGCCAGCAGAACGAGATTGCGCAACGCATTCTGCAGAAGATGGGACCGATGCTGGTCAAGTACGCTGCTGACAACGGATTCGGCCTGATCATCGATACCTCGAACCCGTGGCCCAATGGTCCGGTGTTGTGGAACGGCCCTGCGGTTGACATCACGAAAGCCGTCGTGGACCTGTACAACGCGCAGTCGGGCGTGCCCGCGCCGGCAAGACCGGCCACCAGGCCTACTGCACCGTCGGCCACAAGGCCGTCAACGACGACCCCAGCGCCAAAGCCTCCGGCAACTCAACCCAAGTAGCGGGACACCCTTCGAGCTGAAGAAGTTCCCACCGGCCGCGTCTTGGACGCGGCTTTTTTCTTGCCCTGCATGCTTCCGAGCGGGGGCAGGCTTCCATCTTGCGGTGTCTCTACAGGTAACCGCTCTCAGGGAGGAGACACCGATGTTCGCCGATTCGTTCTGCGATTCGGCCTGGTCTGATCGCTCCCGGCGCGGCTGGAGCACGCTGGCTTCGTTCGCCGCGCAAACACTCGTGGTCGCGATACTATTATTTCTGCCGCTGCTCTACCTGCCGGGACTGCCCAGGCTGACCTTGTTCCGGTCTATTCTGCTGCCGCCGCCCGCTCCAGCACCCGCGCCGCCACATAGCGCCTCCCGAACAGGACAAAGCAATCTCATCGGGACTCATCTGATGGCGCCGACTCAAATTCCACGGTTGGTGAATCAAGTCACCGACGCTGTGGCCCCGGCTCCGGAAATTGATCTCAGCACAGTCGGCGTCACGCACGGTATGGGCGATGCGCAAGGCCGGGGAACAGTCTTCGGGCTGGGCAACTCCGGCCCTCTCGTTCCGCCGCCCCCGCCTCCGGCGCACCATCCTCCGGTCTCGCACATGATGGAAGGCAATCTGATCCAGCGGGTTGAGCCACGTTACCCACCGCTTGCGATCCAGGCTCGGATCCAGGGCCTGGTGATACTCAGGGCGGTGATCAGCCGATCGGGTCTGATCGAAAATCTGCAATTGGTCAGCGGTCATCCCCTGCTGGCTCGAGCCGCGATGGAAGCGGTCGGCCAATGGCGATACCGGCCCTACGTGCTCAACGGGGAACCGGTGGAGGTAGAAACCGAAGTGAAGGTCAACTTCACTTTGGGAAAGGACTAGCGACCGGCGCATCGTCGATGCGGGGAGTAGCACCGGGGTAACCACGGCACGCTGAGTGCGCCCGCTATAATCGCCAGTAGTGGCCACTGTTGAACTTCTGAAACGCACCGCGACCCGGCCGACCTGGGCCCAAGTGTCGCTCGAAAACCTGCGCGACAACTTCGGTGTAGTGCAGCGCCACATCGGTCCGGCGGTGACGGTCTGCGCAGTAGTCAAGGCCGATGCCTACGGTCATGGCGCCACCGAATGCGCGCGCGCGCTCGAGGACGAGGGCGCACGCTGGCTGGGCGTAACTTCGCTGGATGAAGCCATCCCGCTGCGCGAAGCAGGAATTCATACCCGCATCCTGTTGATGACCGGATTCTGGCGGGGCGAAGAGGAAGAAATCATCCGCCAGCAACTGACGCCCACGGTCTGGGAGCCGGGCCAGGTGCAGTTGCTGCAGAGAGCCGCCGCCGGCCTGGGCATCTCCCATCACGCAGTGCACCTCAAGGTCGATACCGGCATGGGCCGCCTGGGCGTCGCTTCCGAGACCCTGGGGGAGGTGTGCGCCGCTCTGAAATCTGCTTCCAACCTGTTCCTGGAGGGCCTCTCGACTCACCTGGCGTCTTCGGAAATTCTGGATGCGCCTTCGGTGGACGATCAGTTGCGGCAGTTTGAACAGGCCAGGCTGTATCTACGCCGCGAAGGCTTCAGTCCGGCGCTGCTCCACGTTGCCAATACGGGCGCGGTCATTTCGCGGCGGGAATCGTGGAACACCATGGTGCGGCCGGGCATCGCGCTGTACGGATACCATCTGCCCTTCGAACGCGCCGGCAGGGAGGTGAGCGGCGCCAGGCTGCGGCTGGGCGTCAAGCCGGTCCTCACCTGGAAGACGCGTATTTTGTCGCTGCGCGACGTGGGTGCGAACCAGGCTCTGGGGTATGGCGGCACATACGTCACCAAGGCCAGTGCGCGCATCGCGGTGCTGCCGGTGGGCTACGCCGATGGGCTGAACCGCGCCCTTTCCTCCCGCGGACGCGTCATCGTGCGCGAGCACTATGCGCCCATCGTCGGCCGCATTTCTATGGACCTGACTCTCGCCGATGTCACCGGCCTGCCTGAGGTCGCGGTCGGCGATGAGGTGATCCTGCTGGGCTCGCTCGATGGTCTGAATGTCGATGCCCGCGAGCACGCCACCTTGGCCAACACCAACGTGTACGAGATTCTCTGCGCCATCTCCAAAAGGGTGCCGAGGCGGTACTGACGGCAGTCAGCATTCATCCCAGACGGGCCTGATGAAGTTCGCTGTGCCCACAATCACAAAATGCAGAATCCACTCCCTCGGCCTGCTCCCGCGGCTCGCCACGGGTTTTGCAGAATCCTTGGCTGTATGCTGAGTGCTGAATGCTGGCTGCTGGAATGCCAATTCCTGCTGCTGGCTGCAGCAGGAACGACTCCACCATTTCCCCTTTGCTAGGCTAGTCACGGATGCCTTCCCGTTACCAACAATGGATGTACGACTGGGAGACCCGGCTTACGTCCGTGGACAACAATCGTGTGGTGCGGCCCTTGGAATGGGGCATCGAATGGGCGCGGTCGTGGCCCTGCCAGAACGGCTTTGTTCCCGGAGATGCGGGCGGACCGAAGGAGTGTGAGAAATTCTTTCGCGACTACAACCAGCGCATCGTGGCCGCGAGCGACGAGTTCTATTCCTACCGCACGCCCACCGACTTCCGGCTGGAGCGCCGCGAGGTCCAGGTATTCAGTACCCGGGAAACACCCGATGCGCGGCTGGAAGCCAAAGTTCGCGGCACCCACGCGGACTTCCTCCGGTTCACCTCGCCGGTGCGCACGCCTTATCCGGAAAACAATCTGGTCAATGCCCGCTGGTTTCCCGCCAGGGGGAAGCGCGCCGTAGTCTTGTTGCCGCACTGGAACTCCGACGCCGTGGTATACACCGGCCTGTGCCGGGTGCTGAACCTGCTGGGCATCGCCGTGTTGCGTTTGAGCATGCCCTATCACGACATCCGCATGCCGGCGGAGACCGTGCGCGCCGATTACGCGGTCTCCGATAATATTGGGCGCACTCTTGCAGCCTGCCGCCCTGCCGTGCTGGATTTCCGGAATCTTCGTCATTCCCGCCGCGCGCAAGCGCTCGGAGAGATCCGCAGCAAGATCCGGAGTGGCCACCGAGATGAGCTCGGGATGGTGGCGCAAGATTTGTCGCGAGAGTTCTTCCAGGTTGTTTCCGGCGGCTAGGGCGGAAACGGCCAAGCGGTCCGGCATGGAGTCTACGACCGCGAGGGTTTGGCGACCGATGGAGCCTGTCGAGCCGAGGATGGAGATTTTTT
>CAYOZX010000206.1:0-6637 GCA_964408515.1 uncultured Acidobacteriaceae bacterium
CCAGCCCCGAAGCATTACAGGAGCCCTAATACGCCCAGCGTAGCAGCGTCGCCCCAATCGTGAATCCCGCTCCTACCGACGCCAGCAGCACCAGATTTCCCTTCTTCAGCTTGCCTTCCTTGCGGGCCGTGTGCATGGCCAGCGGGATGGTGCCCGCGGTGGTATTGCCGTAGCGGTCGATGTTGATGACCACGCTCTCCGGCTTCAAGCCCAGGCGCTCGGCGGTGGCGGTGATGATGCGCCGGTTGGCCTGATGGGGAATGAAGACATCGATGTCGCTGCCCTTCAACCCGTTGCGGGTCAGAATCTTTTCGCAAATCTCGGCCTGCTTGCGCACCGCGAACTTGAATACCGCCTGCCCGTCCTGATGCACGTAGTGCATGCGTTCATCCACGGTTTCGTGCGTCGAGGGATGCAGGCTGCCTCCCCCGGGCATGTAGAGCGAGCATCCGCCCGAGCCGTCCACCTCGTGCAGGAAATCGATGAGGCCCACGGAATCATCCTCGGCCGGTTCCAGCACCACCGCGCCGGCGCCGTCGCCAAAGATCACACACGTAGCTCGGTCGGTGTAGTCGATGATCGACGACATCACGTCGGCGCCGATCACCAGCACTTTCTTGTGCGCGCCGGTGGCGATGAACTGGGCCCCGCTCTGCAAGGCATAGACGAAGGCGGAGCAGGCCGCCGACAGATCGAAGCCCCAGGCCCCTTTCGCCCCCAGCTTGTGCTGCACCAGGCAGGCGGTGGAGGGAAAAAACATGTCGGGCGTGACCGTCGCCACCAGGATCGCTTCCATGTCGGCGGCGGCCAGGCCGCGTTCCGCGAGCGCCTTTTTCGCGGCTTCGACCGCCAGATCGCTGGTCGCCACACCCTTCTCGGCAATGTGGCGCTCGCGAATGCCCGTGCGCTCGATGATCCATTCGTGGGAAGTTTCGACCATCTTTTCGAGATCGTCGTTGGTCAGGAGGCGGGGCGGAACGTAAGTGCCGAGAGCTGTAATCTTGGCGCGCACAATTGGGCTCAATCGAGAAGTTCTCCGCTCTGAGATGGAACCCGCTATTTTGCCGCACCCATGCGGCAATGTCCAACCCTATGAGCCGCATGGGGTTTACTGATTTCTTCCGGGGGGCGCACCCTGCCCCTGGCGGATTCCCCAGAGGTTACTAGCGGCCATGTACGAGCGAACCACAAAGCGCGGGTGAAACTCCGTTACGGTTCCCTGCCCGGACAGACCGCGAAATTCCCGAATCCGACCAGTTCCGCAATGGAACCCCAGATACCTTCGCAGTTTGCCGCGACTTGCATACGCTTCAGCAGCCACCTCGAAAAAGCGTCGGGCCCCCGGTAGGTGCGGGCGCCTGCCGAGAGAATCCTCTGCGGGTCGGAAAGGGGATCAAGCGATGATCGCGAGGACGAAGTTCTCACCCGGGCATTGGGTTGCTGCCATGGCGCTGCTGACATGCCTCACTGTGGGGTCAGGCTGCGGCGGCGGTATGAATGTGGGAGGTTCAAGTTCTGCGGCCGGAGTGCAGGTCAACCCTTCCAGCGCCACACTGCGTAGCGGCGAGCAGGTGCAGTTCGCCGCGGTGGTCATCAAGAACCAGGATCAGTCGGTGTTCTGGTCGGTGAACGGAGTCCTGGGCGGAAATTCGACCATGGGCACTGTCGATGCCAGCGGCAAGTATCAGGCTCCTCTCAGCCCTCCCTCCCCCAATTCCGTGCGCGTGCAAGCCACTAGCGCTGCGGATCGATCCCTTTCCGGCAGCAGCAGCGTCGATGTGCAGAGCCCCGTGCCCGTCCCCCAAAGCGTGAGCCCGACGTTTCTTCCGGTGGGCAACTTCACCTTGACGGTGGGCGGAACCCGCTTTGTGCCCGGCGCCCGGATATTGTTCGGCGGCACTGCCTTGACCACCAGCTTCGTCTCGACCTCGCAGCTCACCGCCACCGGCGCTGCGACAACCTCCCAGAAGGGCACCGTGAAGATCACGGTGGAGAACCCTGATCCGGGTAAGGTTGATTCGTCGGCGTTCCTGAACGTGCAGGTGGGCACGGCGGGACAGGTCACGGTGGCCGTGATTCCCGCAACGGCTCAGATTCATGCCGGCGACACCTTCACCTTCCGGACAGCGGTGGACGGCGCGGGCGGCTTCACCGCCGTGAAATGGGCGGTCAACGGAATTGCCAACGGCAACGCGAACCTGGGAACCATATCGGCAGGAGGGGTCTACACTGCGCCCGCCATCCTGCCTAGTCCGAACACGATTCAGGTGCAAGCGACCAGCCTGGCTGATACCACCGCAAGCGCGGCAAGCGCGGTCACTTTAATCAATCCCCTGCCGGTCGTCACCGCGGTGCTGCCCACCACCATTCCAGTAGGCGACTTCACCCTCGTGGTCAGCGGACAGAAATTCGTAAACGGTGCGGTCGTCGCCTTTGGCGGCACGTTCCTGACTACGACGTTCGTCTCTTCCACCCAATTGATTGCCACGGGAACGGCCAGCACGGCGCAGGCAGGAACGGTTCCGGTCACGGTGATCAATCCCGATCCAGGCTCCGCGACCTCCAATCAGTTTGCTCTGCAGGTCGGCATGCCCAGCAAGGCGGTCAGCCCCGTGGCTGCGGCGCGCCTGCTGGAGCAATCCACCTGGGGCGTGACTCCGCAGTCGCTCTCGCACGTGCAGGCCGTGGGCTTGCAGGCCTTCCTCGACGAGCAGTTTGCGACCCCGTCCTCGACCTACCCCGCCCCCGGGCCGGATGACGACATGTCCTTCGTGCAGAAGCGCTTCTTCGTCAACGCCCTGACTGGGCAGGACCAGTTGCGGCAGCGCGTGGGATTTGCTCTCTCCGAGATCATGGTCGCGTCCGCCGTCAAGATCGACAATCCCAGCGCCTTCGTCCTCTGGCAGAACATGTTCCAGAACGACGCCTTCGGCAATTTCTCCACCCTCTTGAACGATGTCACCCTGAGCCCGGTCATGGGCAACTATCTCGACATGGTGAACAACGACAAGCCGGGCAATGGCGTCGATCCCAATGAAAACTATGCCCGCGAAGTAATGCAGCTTTTTTCGATCGGCCTGGAGCAGTTGAACCCCGACGGTACGCGGCAGCTCGACGGCGCGGGCAATCCCATTCCCACCTACGACCAGGACACGATCGAGGGCTTTGCCCACACCTTTACGGGATGGACCTATCCCACGAAGCCGGGCTCCACGGCTCATTTCCCCAATCCGGAGTATTACGGGGGGCCGATGATTGCTTTCGACAGCCATCACGACACCGGGTCCAAGATTCTTCTGAATGGAACCATTCTGCCCGCGGGCGGTACGGCGCAGGGCGACCTGACGGCGGCGCTGCAGAACATCTTCAACCATCCCAACGTCGGGCCTTTTATCTGCAAGCAGCTCATTCAACACCTGGTGACCAGCAATCCCAGCCCGGAATACGTGGCGCGCGTGGCGGGAGTGTTCAACGACAACGGCAGCGGAGTGCGCGGCGATCTGAAAGCGGTGGTCACCGCCATCCTGCTGGATGAGGAAGCGCGGCGGGGCGACGATCCCACCCAGGCCCAGCCCAGCGACGGGCACCTCAAAGAGCCGGTGCTGTTCATCACCGGCCTGCTGCAAGCCATGAATGCCGCCTCCGACGGAGATGGGCTGGCCGACCGTGCCTCCGATATGAAGCAGCCGCCGTTCTTCTCCCCCAGCGTTTTCAATTTCTTCCCGCCGAATTTTGTCATCCCCGGCAGCACCCTGATCGGTCCGGAATACGCGATTCTGAACACCAGCACCACCATTTCCCGGATCAATTTCGTCAACAGCCTGGTCTACAGCCAGGTTAACAGCACCACGACGGCGGATCTCTCGGGCTACGTGCCGCTGGCGGCGGTTCCGGATCAACTGATCAACGCCGTGGCCGCCATCATGCTCCACGGGCAAGTGTCCAGTGACATGCGCAGCACGCTGGTCAGCACCCTCTCCGGGATTTCCGACAACACGCGGCGGGCCAGGGCGGCCTTCTATCTGATCGGCAGCTCCTCGCAGTTCCAAGTCCAACACTAAAGGGGAAACCAGCCATGGCATTTTCCAGACGAGACTTTCTGAAACGCACCTGCTGCACCGCGGCGGCAGGATTCGCCGCGGCCAGCTTCAATCGCTTCGGGCTGGTGAACGCGCTCGCGCAGGGCGCTCCCGACTACAAGGCCCTGGTATGCATTTTTTTGTTCGGCGGCAATGACAGCAACAACATGGTTGTCCCTCTGAGCAGCAGCGGCTACGCGTCCTACCAGCAGACCCGCTCCGTGCTGGCCCTCCCCCAGGCCGGCCTGCTGCCCATCAACGCGCCCAGCGCGGGCGCTTTCGGGTTCCATCCCCGTTTCACGCAGATGCAGACGCTCTTCAGCCAGAAGCATCTGGCGCTGCTGGCCAACGTGGGCACGCTGGTGCGTCCAACCACCCGCGCTCAGTTCCAGCAGGGCCAGGCCGTGGTTCCGCAGAACCTGTTCTCCCATGCTGATCAGCAGGCGCAAATGCAAACCGCCGCGCTCGACGGAAACGGACAGACGGGATGGGCGGGGCGCACGGCTGACCGGATTCAGTCCATCTACGGCGGCAGCTTCCCCACCATCATTTCGCTGGCGGGGACGAACATCTTCTGCGAGGGCCTGTCGGCGCGTTCCATTCAGTCGAGCGGCGATCCCACGCGTCTGCTCTCCGGTTTCGGCACCTCCAGCGAATCGCAGAGCCGCTTGTCGGCGCTGCAAAGCTTGCTGACCTTCGACACGGGGGTTACGCTGATTCAGGCGGCGAGCAACATTACGTCCAACGCTTTGCAGGATAGCCGTGCACTGGCCGACGCACTGGCCGGCGCTCCAACCCTCGCGACAGCCTTCCCCGCCAATGGCCTCGGACAACAGCTCAAGCAGGTGGCGCAGATCATCTCGGTGCGTTCCGCGCTGGGACTGCAGCGCCAGATTTTCTTCGTCTCGCTGGGCGGATTCGACACCCACAGCGACCAGCTCAACGCGCAGGACAGTCTGTTGACGGAATTGAATCAGGGTATGAACGCTTTTTACCAGGCAACCGCGGAGCTCGCAGTGGCGTCGCAGGTGACCACCTTCACCCTGTCAGACTTCAGCCGAACCTACGCGCCGGACAGCACCTCGGGCAGCGACCATGCCTGGGGCGGCCATCACCTGATCCTGGGCGGGGCGGTGCGCGGAGGCGATTTCTACGGCGCCTTCCCCACGCTGGCGCTGAGCGGTCCGGATGACGCCAGCGACGAAGGCCGTTGGATTCCGACCACGTCACTCGACCAGTACGCGGCGACTCTGGCGAACTGGTTTGGCGTGCCGAGCTCCGACTTGCCGTCGATCTTCCCCAATCTGGCCAACTTCTCGACTTCCGTGTTGAGCTTCCTGGGCTAGCGGCGCGGGAGCGGTTGCCGAGGCTCGGGTGTCTTCATCCGGCGCGTCGCGCCAGTCACCTTCAGGGACGGACCAAGAGCAGATATATACCGGCCATCGCGGCGAGCATGCAGAGCGGGATCAGCAGAAGCGCTGAGAAAAATTTCAGCATGGTGTTTTGCGGCATGGCCCGGGTCTGAGCCAGGGACGCCTGCAGAGCCGATTGCGTGGCGTCGCGCCCCTGGTCAAGGCCGGCGATTCGCTGCATCGGCTCGGCGAGCGCAGCCGCCGCATCTTTCTGCTCGTAAAGCGCCAGACCCAGGACGGCGAAACGGTTTCCCTGCTCCTGCAGCAATGCGGTAGTTTGCTGCTGCGAGGCATTCTGCGCGACGCGCACTCGGTCGAGAGCGGCATCGGTTTCCGCCAGCGCAGCCTTGCGCGCGGCTTCAATCCCGGAGATTTCTTCGCCATAACGCAGGCTCTCAGCGGTCAACCGGTTGACCTCGGCGACCGATGCGGGAATCTCCGCCTGCGCCCGTGACAGGTCGAGCGAAACCTGCGCCTTGTCGGACAGCAGTTCCTGCTGCCTGGCCTGGGCGCTCACCAGATGGGACTGGAGCGCCTTGGACCCGCCGGCGGTCAGGGTGGCGATTTGCGTGGTGACCGCCGCCAATTCGTCAGCGAGGGTCGCCGCGCGCGCCTCCAATTGTTGCGCCCGGCGCGCCCGGCCACCGTGGCGCTCACGGGCCGCCAGCAGCGCCGCATCGGCCGGCTGTTTCTTTTCCTCGACCGCCCGGCGCCGGGCGTCGTGTTTCGCCGCATCCGCGGCGCGCCGCCGTTCCAGCACCACACGCTCGGCGTCGAGCCCATGGGCCGTGGCGTTCACCTCTTCGGCGCGCGCCTCCAGGCGGCTGAGTTGTTCATGCAGCGCTGGAAAAGCGGAAAGGTCCATCTTCTCCTGCCAGGCGCGCTGGCCGAGCCGAGCGAGCGCCTCATGGCGTTCGCGTCCCTGGGCCGCAATCTGCTTTTGCAGACTACACCGCTCCCACCTCCTGCCCAGCTCACGCCAACCCTCGCGCAGGAAACCGGGGCGTGGGGCAGCCGCCGGTTTCGCTTCATCGGGCATGGTTGGAACGCGAGTCTAGCTCCCGGAAACAAGAAAAGCCAGGCACCGGGAACCCACTGCACACGCAAGAGCCCGTTACCGTTGCTTCCTTCCGGACCTGGCGGGGT
>CAYOZX010000207.1:0-4611 GCA_964408515.1 uncultured Acidobacteriaceae bacterium
CAGATGCCGCGGGCCCCCGCCCGCGATAGGGCCCCAGCATCAAGGGTGCCATGGCGCCGCCGGCCGCCGGCTCCTATGGTGCGCCCTGGCAGAGTCTCGAGGAGGAGTCATGCCGTTCGATCCCAACCGGCCGGAGGCGGTGGTGGCGGTGATCGGCACCGGCGCCATGGGCCGCGGCATCGCCCAGGTGACGGCAACCGGCGGCATGACCGCCCTTCTCTATGACGCCGCTCCGGGCGCCGCCGAAAAGGCGCGGATGGCAATCCTGGAGGTGCTCACCGGCCTCGCGGCCAAGGGACGGCTGCGGCAGGAAGAGGTGGCGGCGGCCGGCCAGCGCCTCAAGGTGATCGACGGCCTACAGCAGGCGGCGGAGGCACAACTGGTGGTCGAGGCGGTGGTCGAGCAGCTGGAGGCAAAGCGGCAGGTGTTCCAGTCGCTGGAGGCGATCGTCGCGCCCGATGCCATCCTGGCCAGCAATACCTCGTCGATCCGCATCGCCGCCATCGCCGCCGCGCTCAAGCGCAAGGAGCGGGTTGCCGGCATGCACTTCTTCAACCCGGTGCCGCTGATGAAGCTGGTGGAGATCGTGGCGCCCCCGACCGCCCCGACGGCCGCGATCGAGGGACTCCAGGTCTAAGTCAACCGCATGGGCCGGGGTGGCAGGGCTGACGGTCCTGGCTGCACTCCTGGTAGGAGGCTCCCGGCAGCGGAGCAACTCCCAGATGGTCTACGAAACGCAGAATCGCCTGCGCGCCGATAACCGCTTGATGAACGGGCTTTTCCAGGTGACCGGCGCTAACGGCGTGATCACCCTCGCAGGTTATGTCGTGAGCAGCGATCAGCGTGTCGCCGCGGTGCAGGACGCCTGGCGCGTTCAAGGCGTTCGCGTGGTGATTGACAATTTGCGCCTCGCGCCGGTTCCGTCGCCGATGGTGGCGGCGGTGGCGAAGCCTGCGCTCTCCGCTCCAAAGGGTGTTGCGCAAGCTGGCTCAGCCAGCCAGGGGAAGACAAGCGCAAGACACGAGAGTCCGCCCGCGGCGCCACGCGAGGCCCATTCGGCGGGACTTGGGGAAAGCGGGGCACTACTCGCGTCTGCGTCTGCCGTTCCGCAGACCCCGTCGCCTAGTCCGGATAACGCTCCCAAGGTGTTCGCTGAGAGCGCTGCCAGTTTTCCTCTGCCGGTGCTGGCGCCTTCTCCGAGCCCACTCGAAACAGTCACGGTCCCCTATGGAACCACGTTAACCGTGCGCCTGACGGAAACCCTGAGTTCCGACACGAATGAAAAGGGAGATACTTTTCTCGGTAGCCTGGCCGCGCCGGTTTTTGCCGGCGACAGAATCGTGATCCCGGAAGGCGCCGGCGTCAGGGGAAGAGTCGTCGAGGTGGAAAATGGCGGGCGCTTCAGTGGGAAGTCATTACTGGCAGTTGAAATAACGGCCCTGGGATACAACGGGAGCACTTACGATCTGCGCAGCAACCGATACGCCAGGGAAGGCCCCTCGCGGAACGTGCGCTCGGCAGCGTCCATCGGCGGAGGGGCGGGCCTGGGAGCGATTCTGGGAGGAATCATCGGCGGAGGCAAAGGCGCCGCCATTGGGGCCATCATCGGGGCCGGCGCGGGAACCGGCGTACAGGCAGCGGGACGGGTCCCGGTGGTGCGGCTACCGGCGGAATCGATGCTCAGCTTCCGGTTGCAGGCGGCTGTGAACGTAGTTCCTGCTTCTGGGTTAAACAGGAATCCAGGCGCCGATCCGAAGGCGCCGTCGGACCCCTTTCCCGACGACTATCGGCCAGTCTTGAAACGCCGGCCGGGAGGGACGGGAAGCCAAACTGCTCCTTCAAACCAGCCACCCGAGCCAGCTTCGTGAGAGGACGAGGCCTTTTGGCCTCTCTTGTGCCGGCAAAGCTTTAAGCCGTTGCGCAAACCGTTTGCGTGCATTAGATTTCACAAGGCCCGTCTGATGGCTTCGATCCACAATGATGTTGCGCCCCGCGCCTGGTGGAGAAACATCCTTACCGACTTACATTTCTGGGTTCCAGTTAGCGCGCTGGCTGGCGGACTGATTCTGCTGCAAGTGATTCACTGAGCACTCGATTGCGGGAATGCGATCTGTCTCTGAGGACATATCGGCAGTGCCAGGACTGGCGCGCTCGAAAGCCCTGCAGCGTCTGGGCATGTTCTCCGGCTTGACTGCCGGGGCGTGGCTGGGTGCGGCGGAAGCACCCATCAAGCTGGTTTCCCCGAGTATCTCGCCCATCGTCATTTCCCTGATCATGGTGATGGGCGTGTTCGTGGCGCGCTGGAGTCTGCCGGCACTCGTCATGGGCGCCTCCTCCATCCGCAAGGACCTGGGCCGTGCGCCTCATCTCGTCATCTGGGCCCTGCTGGCGGGCTGTTTGTGGGCGGTCGCTAATACGCTCACCATCTTCGCCATCCGCGATGTCGGCCTGAGCATCGCCTTTCCCCTCTGGAATTCGAACAGCCTTCTCGGCATCCTCTGGGGATTCATCTTCTTCAATGAACTGCGCCACGCCGGATGGCGCCGCCTGGCTGGCGTCGTGGGTGGAGCTCTATTGATGTGTGCCGGGGCGGCCCTGCTGGCCCTGGCATCCTCGACTCAGGCGACTTCCGGGCATGCCTCGCGGGGAGTCTGGGCTGCGCTGGGGGCCGGCGTTCTTTGGGGAACCATGTATATCCCTTATCGCAAGGCCTATCTCTCCGGCATGAATCCCCTTTCCTTTGTAACGTTTTTCACCTTCGGGGAACTTGGCATGATGGCAGCGCTCGCCATCACCTATCTGGGCGCACGGCCACTCTGGCATCAGATCGTCAACGCACGAAATGTTGCTTTCTGGTTGATGGTTGGCGGCTTCATCTGGGTGGTCGGCGATGTCTTTCAACAATACGCTGCCAAGTATGTCGGCATCGGCAGGGGAATTCCGCTCTCCAACACCAACCAGCTCTGGGGTTTGCTGTGGGGCATCGGGGTTTTTGGCGAGTTGCGCGGGAGCGGCCTGCCGGTCTACCTGCAAGTTGTCGGGGGCTCGCTGCTGATGATGGCCGGAGTGGGTGCGATCGCGTCATCTTCCGCTGCGGGCTCTGAGCAGTTGCAGTGGAAGGAGGCGGCGCAGCGTGAGTCACAGCGCTATGACCTTGCATTGGAGTTCGTGGAAGCCCGCATGGAGGGCATGGCCGTCGAGGGTGAAATCCGGCCCGCGCGCAGTGGGCTCGACTGGGTACTGGTTGGGGGAGCAACGTGCATCTTTGTGGGAGTGGGGATGCTGGCGCGCGCTCCCAACGTTTCCTTCCGCTGGCAGCCGGCTGCGGTCCTGATCGCCGCCACGTTGGCGCTTTTGCTGGTCTGCGGCGCAGGGCTCTGGCGCACGACCGGTTTCAACTGACTTACGCGGCCCACAGCGAAAAATGGACGAATCCAGTCAGGTTGATCTGGTTGGCGTAGGGCTGAATGCCACGGACACAATCGTTCCCCTCGCCCAATATCCGGAGCTCGGATCTAAGGTGGAATTTCGCTCGGCGGAGGTGCTGCTGGGCGGCCAGGTAGCCACTGCCGTTGCCGCCTGCCAGCAATGGGGACTGCGCACGCGGTACGTGGGCAAGGTGGGCGAGGATCATGCCGCCAAACTGCACCAAGCGGAATTCGAGCGCCTGGGCGTGGAGGCGCATCTGCTCACGGCTCCCGGGTGTTCCAGCCAGGAGGCCATCATCCTGGTGGACCGGGCTGGCGAGAGGACGGTGCTTTGGCGCCGTGACCCCCGGTTGACCCTGAGTCCGGACGAATTGCGGCGCGAATGGGTCGTAAACGCCCGCGCCCTTCACGTAGACGGCCACGATACCCAGGCGGCGACGCTGGCGGCGCAATGGGCACGCGAGGCCGGCGTTCCGGTGGTTGTGGACCTGGACGACGCCTACCCTGGCGTGGACGACCTGCTCAAGAATGTGGATTACCTGATCAGCAGCCGTGACATCCCAGGCAGGCTCACGGGGGAACGTGGCCTGCGCGAAGCGTTACCGGCTCTAGCGAGCCGCTACGGCTGCCGCCTCACGGCTGCAACCCTGGGCCGTGGTGGTGTTCTCGCCTGGCAGGGTGGTCAGTTTTCTTATGCGCCGGCCTTCCAGGTAGAGGCCCGCGATACCACGGGCGCGGGAGATGTGTTTCACGCAGGATTCATCTACGGATTGCTCCAGGGCTGGCCCTTGCCCCGCCAATTGGACTTTGCCTGCGCCGCCGCTGCCCTGAACTGTACGGCGGTGGGTGCGCGAGGAGGAATTCGGCCCTTGGAAGACATCGAAAAACTTATGGCTGGCGGCCAGCGGCTGGAGCCCGAGTGTTATTTGGGTGGAGCTAGATAGTTTCTCCATCCCCCAAGAAAGTAAGCGCGATGGAGCCTGGACGATCCTGGAGAGGGGGCGTACTCCTCCCCTGCCGTACTCTCCTCCGATACGGCAGGTGGCGCCCCCCTCGGCGGTCCAGAAACTGAACCACCGAGGTGCACTTTAACTGGATGTCCGGCTTTCCGTGAATGGCTCGACTGCCCTACCCGCGCACGCCGTGAAGTGCTATTGACAACTGGCGCGGACTTCGCCTTGAC
>CAYOZX010000207.1:4711-6610 GCA_964408515.1 uncultured Acidobacteriaceae bacterium
TGCTGGTTGCGATCAGGATTCCGGCCACAGCTGCTCCCGAAGCCCCACCGATGATAGCGAGGGTCTTTCCCGAGATACCATGGCCGCTCGCCGTTCCCGGTTCGGCTGCCCCGGCCGCCCGGCGCTTCTTGACCGTCTTGTTCTCGCCCTGCTGGACTGTCGACGTCTGCTGGCCGTCCGTGACCGTTACATCGCCTTGCCGGGCGGCAACGACGACGGAGTCCTCCGTGTCCGCAATTTCAAATTTCGAGACCTTGTGAGCAACAGGCGACACGGTCACTCCGCCCGCCTTTGCAGACATGGCCTCCGCGGTGGAGATGGAGACGCCACCTTGGGTCACCTCGACCGCGTTGCCCAGAAATTTCACCGAGGCGCCGGGCATGACCAGCACAGACGATCCCCCGGCCGTGATGTTGGCTACCGAATCCTCGTCGGTCCGGATAGAGTCGCCTGCAAAGAGCGCCGTGGTTTCGTGGCTGTTCACGCCGTTTACCTGCACCTTGCCACTGGCATGCAGAACGGCTGCGGGCAAGCCCGGAGTATCTCCTCCGAAAGCGGCCCAAGAAAAAATCAGGACGAGAAGAAGACTTAAGACCTTACGCGGCCAGCTAGACGTACACATAGTTTTTCCTGGTTTCGTCCATCATAGGGCCGGAAGTTTTTGAGCGTCAATGACACTCTTGGGACGGCAGAATATACCGACACCAAAACTCCCGGATCACAGGGCTCCGGGTTCGATCCCGGTTCTGGGGTCACGGTTATCGGTTGAGCACGTCTAGGGCAGTCAGATATTGGTTCCGTTCCCTAATTCGTTCCCACGCAGCAGGCGGGTATCTGGCACTTAAGGGGTAAGCGTGGGTTGCGTTAGGTGGTGCATTTACATTGCGCTTCACATCTATTCGACATACTATCTAGGCCGTTGGCAACCTTCTCGCAGAGACGGCAGAGCAAACCCGAGCTTGACGCTGCGGTACGCCTCCGTCGCATTGACGCGATTGCGTTCACCGTCCAGAACAGCGTGATGTGGGTGTGCCTTCTTGGAAATTTCGGGCTAGTTTATCTCTCGATCAGGGCAGTGGCGGGGCAGCATACATTCGCGGACATCGGTGTCCGCTTGGTAGGTGACTTCAAGATCAGTGAGGGTATATCCTATTTATTCGGGGCCGGTGGGATTGGCTACGGCCTGCGAGAGCGAAGACTTCGGAGACAGACAACGGAGCGTATAGCGCCCCGGCTCGCTGGACATGAAAAGACCATTGACCGCAGTCGAACTTCTAGTCATCTAACAGCGAGAGGCACTACACACCCGGAGGACAGGATATGAGCGGATTCACAGACGCTTTGCATCTAGCTGTCGGCCTGTTCGCCATCTGGTTCCTGTACTTTGTGTGCTGGCGCGAGCACCGGATTGATGCGTTTCGGCAGCACATGTTTGCTCTACGTGACGACCTTTTTGACTTTGCGCGGGCGGGTAGAATTTCCTTCAATGACCCCGCCTACACGACGCTTAGAAACGTTGCGAACGGTTTGATTCGCTACGGACACCAACTGAACGTGAGCCGTGTGCTGGCAATCTTGATCTTTGCAGGACTACCAAAGTCGAACAGGATGGAAGAGTGGAAGAGGGATGTGGAGTCCCGCCCGAGGGAGATTAGGGGAAAGTTGTTGGGAACTCACACCGAGATAAGCAAGGCGGTGTTCTGGCACGTTGTGCCGTGGTCGCCCCTTGCTTGGGTCTGTGTGTTAGTGATGACCCCTCTTGCTCTGGCTGCTAATTTGTTCAAAGTACAGGTCAAGTTCGCTCGGCATCCACAGCAAATCTCTGCTGTGCCCGAAGAGGATGCGCCGGCCGAGCGTGCGGTGGACGATGAGTGCCTAGTCACGGGCTCATTTCAAAAA
>CAYOZX010000208.1:0-6586 GCA_964408515.1 uncultured Acidobacteriaceae bacterium
AAGCGAAGAGTGTTCCTGATTCTGGCGGCGACGGAACGTCTGGACGCCCGACCGGCCCGCCGCATCTCGGAAAAGCTGGGCGGCGTTCCTGTGCTGAGCTCCGAAGACTACAACATGCGCGAACTGGTCAGCATCCTGCGCTGCTGCCACATGATGGTTTCTTCGCGCTATCACGGCATTGTGACCTCCATGCCGGGGTTGGTGCCGTCGGCGGGGATCACCATGGACGAGCGCATCCGCAACCTCATGCGCGAGCGTGGACATGACGACCTCCTCATGAACGTAGATGACCCTGATCTTGAGCCCCGGCTGCTCGCGGCCCTGGAAAAGCTGGCCACGCAAGGCGAAGCGATCTCAGTGGGGATTGGACAAACGGTGGTCAAGAATCTGAAAGTCATGGCCCGCATGGGCGTTTACTTCGAGGAAGAAGTGCAGCGTCGATACCCGGAATTCCCCACGCGCCGGGGAGAGTGGAGCTGGGAAGACTACCTGCCGCCAATGAGCGCGGGGCTCAAGCGGCTGATCGAGGCTTACGGTTAGCAGGGGGGAAGGGGGATTCTACCCTGGTCATTCTGAGAACCGCTTTGCCCGCAGTCCGGCCTTGCCCTGCATAAACATGATCGATGAACTTCGTTGAGCAGATTTTCGCGCGGCTTCAGGAGAGAGGTGACGCCGTTATCCTTACCTCGCCTGGGGATCCAGCGAGTCGGACGCTTAACGGTTCCGCGCTCGCGCAAAGGGTGGCGGATGCGCGTGCCTTTCTTGCGAGCAAGGGTCTGAAAAGAGGCGAACGCTGCGCCTTGCTGGCGCACAACAGCCTCGACTGGATAGCCCTTGATCTGGCCATGATGGCAGAGGGTCTGATTGTAGTTCCCCTGTACGCGCGCCAGGCGCCGAGCGAGCTGGTCGCCATGATGAAAGATTGCTCTCCGGCGCTGATCTGCTGCGGCGACGCTGCGTTGCGCGACGGCGTCGTCCAACAATGGCCCGACGCGCCGCCGTGCTGCCTGTTTGCGGAAGTGTTCGGCGGTCAGGAGGTTTCAGCTCCCGACCTTGTGTCTGCGGCCCCCGCCACCCTTGACAGTTCCGACCCGGTCACCATCATCTACACCTCCGGCACTTCGGGTGAGGCGAAAGGAGTGGTCCTGACCGTGGGCAATGTCAGCCACATGCTGGGGTGCACGGCGGGACGGCTGGATGACCTCATGCAGCACTGGCCCGGGCAGGATCGTGTATTTCACTATCTGCCGTTCTGTTTTGCGGGCTCCTGGATCATGCTGCTCAGCTGCCTTTTGCGCGGCAGCCGCCTCACGCTGAACAGCGACCTGGGCAAGCTTTCCGCCGAGATGCGGGAAGCGGCTCCAGACTATTTCCTGAATGTTCCCGCCCTGCTCGAGCGGATGCGCAAGGCGGTCGACGAACAGCTCTGGACGACCGGCGGGCTGGCCCTGGCCATTTACCGCCGCGCTAAAGGGGCCTGGATGCGGAAACGGGATGGCAAGGCGCATCCCACAGATCGGCTGTGGCTGGGCGCGGCCAACGCGCTCGTCTTCCCCACGATCCGCAAGAAAATGATCGGAGGGAATCTCAAGGCGCTGATCTGCGGCTCGGCTCCGCTCAGTGTCGAGACGCAACTCTATTTTCAGATGCTGGGAATCCCGGTGCTGCAGGTTTATGGTCTGACTGAGACCACGGCGATCTGCACCATGGACAATCCCGGCCATGCGACCGTGGGACGCGTCGGGACCGCGATCGGCGGCGTGGAAATGAGACTGGGAGAGAATGAGGAAATTCTGGTGCGCGGGCCCAACATTTTTCCCGGATACTGGAACCGCCCCGCCGAAACCGCCAAAGCCCTGCGCGAAGGCTGGCTGCACACCGGCGATCAGGGAGCAGTCGACGCCTCCGGAAACTGGCGTATCATCGGACGGATCAAGAACCTGATTATCCTGGGATCGGGCCACAACATTGCGCCGGAGCCGATCGAGGAGGAGGTGCTGAGGTGCCTGCCGGGCGCGCAGCAGGTCGTGCTGGTCGGCAACGGCCGCGGCTATCTTTCAGCCATCGTGACGGGGGAAGTAGCGCGGGACGCGGTCCAGGCGGCCCTGGACACAGTCAACCCACACCTCCCACATTACAAACAGGTGCGCGCATTTCGGGTGCGCGCTGAACCCTTCACCATAGACAACGGCCTTCTGACCGCCAATGGCAAGTTGAAGCGCGAGTTGATCGCCACACAACTGGCGAATGAGATCGAAGAGATGTACGCCGTGAAGCAGGCATCATGAATATCGTGCCGGCGCCGGCCCGGGTGGCCCCCGGGGGCGTCCGCGGCTTGTGTGACGAATGAACCAATTTGAAGGCAAAACACTCTCCTGGGAACTTCGAGAGGGAGTCATCGAGCTGGCGCTCCATCGGGAGCCCTGCAATGAGTTAAGCTCTGCCGTTCTGAGCGAAATGGAGCGGTTCGTCGCGGCGCTGGAAACGCTGCAGGAGCGAGCCCACGCGTTGATTCTCTACAGCAGGCTGAAGGCGGGGTTCTCGGCCGGGGCTGACCTGCGCGAACTCTACCAACGCCTGCGCACGCTGGGCGCCAAGGCTACGGCGGCGCTGGTTCGCGAAGAGCTGCAGCGAATCCACCGGGCGATGAATGTCCTCGATGCTTGTCCTCTAACCACCATCGCGGCCGTACACGGGGTGACCTTCGGCGGCGGGTTCGAGCTGGCGTTGGCCTGTGACCTGGTCATCTCCGATAAGATGGCACGCTTCTGTTTTCCAGAGTTGCGCCTGGGATTGATTCCCGGCTTCGGCGGGATACCACGATTGAAACGCGATCTAGGCAATGCGGTGGTGCGGGACCTGCTTCTCACCGGGCGCAGCTTTAACTCTGCTAAAGCACAACAGAGTGGACTGATCAGTCAGGTGGTGGCGGAGGGCGAGGCGCTCAAGGTGGCGAGAGCGACCGCGGCACAGTTGGGAAAATTTGATCGCGCCGCGGCGGCCGCAGCCAAGCGATTCATCAAACCCATCCCCTACGAAGAATTGCAGCAGGAAATCGACATCTTCTGTGAGCTTCTGACCCGGCCGGCGGTGGAAGCCGGGCTCAAGAAATTCGTCGAGAGCACGGACCCTCAGCCTTATTTGCCGTGAACAGGCCCGCCCCAAGTCCGCTAGAATGAGAATCATGTCTGACCAGGAAAAGACCCTCGATGAAATCCTGAATCTTGCTGCTTCTCAGTTCAAGGTGCCGCGGGAAAAGCTTCGTCCCGATGACGACTTTTTCAAGACCCTCGGTATCGACAGCCTGCAGGCTCTCGACCTGCTCACTCGCCTGGAGCACCATTTTCGGGTCGAGCTGCCGGATTATGAGTTGCAGGGCGTTTCCGACTTTCGGACCCTGGCCAGCCGGATTCAAGCCCGGCTGTAGCCAGCATGTCCTGTGGTTAGTGGCGAAGGAACGCGAGACGTGAAACCCGCTGCAATTGTTCCATCTTCCATCTAGAATCGACGATCATCAATCACAGATGCTGCACCTTGACCAATTCACCTGCCTGGGCGCGGCGCTGCGCGAGGCTCTGGACCGATATTCGAATGAGACCTGCCTGATCGAGTCCGATCGCGAAAAGGAAAAGACCCGCCTCACCTACTCCGACTTCAAAGACATGGCTATGCCGCTGGCGGGCGCCCTCGAGGATGCGGAGTTCCGGCCCGGCGCCCGGGCCGCGATCATCATGTCCAATCAGTCCAAATGGCTGATCTCCGCTTACGCGATTTTCTATACCGGAGGCGTGCTGGTTCCGATCGACTACAAACTGACCGCGCTGGAACACCTTCAGCTGCTCGCCCACTGCCAGGCGAAAATCCTGATAACGGAATACTTTCTCTGGCGCGCGATCACAGAGCGGCCGGAGTTCAAGGACTGCGGAGTCCGGACCATCCTCGTCACCGAAGCTCCGCCGGGCGCGGAGCTGGCCGGGGCGCAGCGCTGGGAGGATTTTCGCCGCGCCGGCGAGGCGGTTTTTGTGCCGCGCCAGCGCCAGGACACGGCCTGCATCGTGTATTCGTCCGGCACCGGCGGTCGTCCCAAGGGATGCGTGTTGACTCACGAAAATTACTTGGAGCAATGCAAGGCGCTCATTGCGCTGTTTCCGTTCGCGCCCGGTGTCCGCTATTTGAGCATCCTGCCTACCAACCATGCGATCGACTTCATGGTGGGATTCCTCGGGCCATTCGTCTGTGGCGCCTGCGTGGTGCATCTGCGCACCCTGCGTCCGGAATTTGTGCGCGACGCCTTCGTCCGCTACCGCATCACGCATGTGAGCCTGGTTCCCATGGTCCTGAAGAATCTGGAGCGCGGCCTCAAGGCGAAGTTCGACGAACTCTCCCGGCCCAGGCGGCTGATCCTCGACCAGTTGATTGCGGTGAACAGGTTCTTCACCGGCTGGCGTCCGGACGTGCGGCTGAGCCGTATCCTCCTGCGACAGGTGCACCAGGCGTTCGGCGGCGACTTGAACTTGATCGTGACCGGCGGGGCTTTCATGGAACCGTCGACCCTCCAGTTTTTTTATGATCTGGGCATTGCCGTGGTCAATGGGTACGGTCTGACGGAAGCCGGCACCGCTCTCACCCTGAATGACCTCAAGCCCTTTCGCCCCGACACCGTGGGCAAGCCCCTGTCCGGCGTGAGCCTGCGAATCCTGAATCCGGACGCAGACGGTATCGGCGAAGTCGCGGCCAGCGGCAAAACCGTGATGTCGCACTATCTGGATGATCCTGAGCTCACCGCTGAAACCATCGTCGAGGGTTGGCTCTTGACCGGCGACCTCGGGCGCTTCGACCCCAGCGGGCACTTGCAGCTCTTTGGCCGCAAGAAAAACATGATTGTCACCGAAGGCGGCAAGAACATTTATCCCGAGGACATTGAAAATGCCTTCGATGGCCTGCCGGTCAAGGAATATTGTGTGTTTGCAGCCAATTTCGTCTGGCCCGCCACACAGCTCGGGGGGGAAATTCTGGTGCTGGTGCTGCGCCCGGAGCCGAACCAGGAATTCGATGACACATTGAAGCAGGAAGTCATTACCCGCAACCGTCGCTTGCCTGACTTCAAGCGCGTCAGTGGCGTGCTCATCTGGAACAAAGACTTCCCGCGCACGGCTGCGATGAAAGTGAAGCGACCGGTTCTCGCCGAAGAGATTCGCAGGAATCTCAGCCGCGCCGCCCTGGTGGAAATATGACGAGTACTCCCTCTTGAGCCATACCGCCAGCTTTCTTGCAGTGGTCAATCCCGCGGCCGGTGGAGGCCGGCGCCGCAGCCAGGTTGCGCCGGTGCTGGAACGGCTGCGTGCAGGTGGAATCAGGCTCGACGTGGCCGAAACCACGGCGCCGGGTCACGCCACAGCCCTGGTGCGCGAAGCTTATGCTCGCGGCTACCGGAAATTCGTCGCTGTGGGTGGAGACGGTACTTCCTACGAAATCGTCAACGGATTGT
Organism: uncultured Acidobacteriaceae bacterium; assembly: GCA_964408515.1. Taxonomy (GTDB): domain Bacteria; phylum Acidobacteriota; class Terriglobia; order Terriglobales; family Acidobacteriaceae; genus CAYOZX01. Next base: position 5,489 of record CAYOZX010000208.1, read on the forward strand.
TTCCATCGTCTGGCGCCGAGCGTCCAACTCTGGCCTTCCTTCCCGTCGGCACCGGCAATTCCTTTCTGCGCGACTTCAGCAACCGGGGAGTGGAATTCGCGATCGAAGCAATCCTGGGACGGCAGTCACGGCTGTGCGACGTTCTGCGCCTGACCCATGATGGCGGCGTGCTGCACTATATCAACCTGCTGAGCGTGGGTTTTTCCGCCGATGTGGCCACTCTCCGCGCCCGCCGGTTCAGCGGCTGGGGTGAGATCGGCTATCAGTCGTCCATTTTCATCTGCCTGGCCCGCTTCCGGCGGCGTCCCTTTCCCCTGCGCGTCGATGGCGAGTCCCAACTCGACTCCCGGCCCTGCCTGTTCCTGACCTTCAGCAACAGCAAATACACCGGGGGCACGATGATGATCGCGCCCCGGGCGGAAGTCGACGACGGCCTGATTGAATACGTGCGCTGGGGGCCCATCGGGCGCCTGGGCCTGATCCGCAACCTGCCCACCCTGTATGACGGCACTCACATCAATCACCCACTGGCGGAAAGGAGATCCGCCAGGCGCATCGAGTTCGAACTGGACCGCCCGGTGGATGTGATGGTGGACGGAGAAGTACTCACTTTGCGGTGCCGGAGCCTGGATGTGCTGCCTTCTGGGCTGAACGTCGTGGTATAAGAAAAAAGTTCATGTCGAAGGAAAGCCTGAGGCGCGAACACGAGCGGGAGAAGGCCTCGCCCGCGCGTAAAGTCGTGACCGCATTGCTGGTTCTGTCGGCGTTCGCCATCGTGATTTACCTGGGGCTGCGCAAGCGCGGCAACCGTTTCGACCAGTTCGCACAGTGCCTGGCGGCTAAGCAGGCGAAGATGTATGGCGCCTACTGGTGTCCGCACTGCGCCGATCAAAAGGAAATGTTTGAATCCTCGTTTCAGTATGTGCCCTACGTGGAGTGCGGCATCGCTGGCTCGCGGGATGAAGCGCCGCTCTGCAAGGAGGCGGGAATCAAGCACTTTCCTACCTGGCAGTTCGCCAACCGCCACCGCATCCAAGGCCCTCCCCCTCTTCCCCCCATAGCCCCCCAACCCCGATTTTGCCCTCCCCCAACCTCCCC
>CAYOZX010000209.1:0-6524 GCA_964408515.1 uncultured Acidobacteriaceae bacterium
AAACCCGAGCAGGACCTGCAGCAGCGTGCCCGCGAAGTAGAACGTGTTCTGCACTCTCCCCATGAAGTGCTGTGGCACCTGCTCCATGATGCTGGTGTTCATGGCGACACCGCTAACGCCCCGGGCTGAACCCATCAGGCCGTAGACCGCCACCGCGATGGCCAGAAACGGGGACAGCGGCGCCAGGCTCATGGAGATCGCCAACAGGCCCATAGAGATGGCGATGGAGCGGCGCGCGCCCGCCGCCGCGATCAATTGCGGAGCGTACAGCACGCTGAGGAATGCACCCGTACCCCAGCCCGCGTTGAGCCAGCCGTAGCCCGTGGCGCCGGCGTGGAACACTTGGTCGCTGAGCGGCGGAGTAACCACCACTCCCGTGAGCATCGCGCCCAAAAACAACGCCCAGCTGACGCCCAGCAGCACCACCGGACGGTGCCCGCGCAGAAAGTCGATGCCATCCCGCATCTCGCGCACGAAGCGCTCCAGGGCGGATTCCGCCGCCACCATGTCGGCGCGCAGCTCCGTCGGCCGCGGCACCAGGTGGCGTCCCTTGCGCACCGCAAAGTAACATGCGAACGAAACCGCGTAGGTGCAGAAGTCGATGAGCAGTACTCCGCCCAGGCCGATATGGTTGTAGACAAAGCCCACGATCGCTCCTGCCATGAGCCAGCCGCCCTGAATGCCCGCCAGCAGGAAAGTGTTGGCGTGAACGAACTCCTCGCCCGGCGTCAGTTCCTGGATCAGGGCTGTGATCGTGGGCCAGAACATCCAGAAGCCCGCCGCCACCAGCGTGTTCATCAGGTAGAGTTCCCAGACCTTCACCCTGCCGGCGAAGGCGAGAATCGCGACCACCAGAATGATGAGCGCGCGGATCACATCCAGCATCATCACCAGCCGCCGCCGGTCCTCGCGGTCGATGAGCACTCCGGTGAAGGGAAGCAGCAGCATGGCGGGCAGCGTCTGCAGGACGGCGAATGTGCCCAGCGCGATTTCCGAGTGTGTGGCCTGCAGGATGTACCAGGCCACTGCGGCCGCGTTCATTCCGCTGCCCAGCATGGACACCATGTTGGCGGCGAACACGTACTGCAGGGCGCGCTTCTGCAGGATGCTCCGCATCTACTCACTCTAAATGATCGACAAGCGTCGGCCAAAGTCTCCAACGTGGCGCGTGAGGTTCAGTTGCCTCTGCGCCCCTCGCGATTCCTGGCGGTTCGCGCTGTCACATCCGGAGAGCAGCCGAAGGAGCTATTGGTTGGAGCGCGCTGCCCACTTCACCTGCGATCGGCTGGCCTCCCAGAACACATATACAGCCAGCAGAATGATCTCTGGTTCGATGGCGTGCTTGTACCGCGGAAAGGGATTCACCAGGTAGTAGGGAAGAGGATAGACCAGCAGAAAAGCCGCCAGCAGGGCGCCCGCCGGATTTCGATTTCGCAAAGTGAGCCACAGCCCGGCGAAGCCGAAAAGGGCCGGCAGCAGGAATACCACATGGCGGGCGATGCCCAGGTCATATCCGGCCACGATGTTGACCTGCGGTGGGCCCATCCAGAAGTACACGATGCGCTCCAGAGTGAAGGCCCCGAATCGTGCGGGATGTTGGCTCACGAACTCGCGCACTTCCCGTTCCTTCTGTTTCATGAACGCCACTTCTCCCAGCTGCTGAAACTGGCGCATCGCCTCGGGATCGTTTCCCGGATGCTCGCTCCTGGTCCACAATCCTTCGGACCGTCCGTTGTTGGCCATGTGCATTTCGAGGGGAAGGTTGTCGCGCACGAAAATGAATTCCCCGAACACCCGGTAGTTGCGTAGCAGCCACGGCGTGACGACCGCCGCCGCTATCGTCAGGCAGAGGATGCTGCCTGCGGCCTGAGCAAACCGCCGGGCAGCCCGCCACCACAGGTGCAGCAGGCAAAACGGCAACAGGGAGAGCAACGCCGTATTGGTCAACGCGATCCCGCCCCATAGCGCGCCAAGTCCAACCCAGCGTGAGACGCGCGGCGGCTCGCCCGTCATGCGCAGCGTGAGCAGCAGGGCCAGGCTGAGCAGGAACGCGCTCAGGCTCATCTCCCAAACCACTCGCACCGGCCAATAGATCGCATAGGGGAACAGCGCCCAGGTCCAGGCTGCCGCGCGCGCGACAGCCTCGCCGTAAATTCGCTGGCCAATGCGAAAAACTGTGAAGCAGGTGAGTGCGGAGAAAACGCTGTTGAACGCCAGAATGATCCACGCCGAAAGATTGCTGTACACGCCGAACAGTTTGAAAACGGCGGCGAGAATATAGGGATATACCGGCGGCGCCCACGCGCTCGCTCCAGTGGGCAGATCTGTGGGAGAACTGAATCCCTGTCCGGAGGCGATGGAGCGGGCGATCCGCCCCATCTCCCAACCGAACTGAAAATGATCTCGCCTCGGCGTGATGCGATAGGTATGCCCGAAAGTGAGAACCGCCAGCCGCAACAAGAGCGCGATCAGGACGATGAACCAGACCGAGCGTCGCCAGGACCTGGCCGGTACGGGCTGCTTCATCGCTGGCGCGCCCGAAAGCAGGGTCCTTGCGATATCCGCCGAACCCCCTCCGTTTGCGTCCCGCATCGTCCAAGAATACAGCACGCGCGCCGACGCATCGCGCGGGCGCGGGCCGAGCTGCTAACAGGACCTTCCGGCCCTCTTGCCTAATCAGCCATTTCAGAGCTACGATGCGCCTCGCAATAGCGGAGGTGCCTTATGAAACAGGCCCGCTGGCCCGTCGCCCTGTGCGCTCTTCTGTGGATTGTCTCTCCACTTTCGCTCGCCCAACTGGATACCTTGGCCATTGCCGCCGGCACACCTGAGGACCAAGCCCTTCAAGCCATCTCCAAGGAGACCGACGCGCAGAAAAAACAAGCCATGTACGACGACTTCCTGCAGAAGTTCGCTTCCAACCCCGTGGCCGTCGCCTACGGAAACTGGGAGCTCTCCCAGATCTATCAGCAGGCAGGCGATTCTCAGAAAGCGCTGGACTACGGAGACAAAGCCCTGACCGGCTCACCCCGCAACCTTGACCTTCTGGTTTCGCAGGCCACTATTGCCCAGCAGCTCAAGAACCGTCCCAAGCTGATGGACTACGCCGTACGAGGCGGCGAAGCCTATAACTCCGTCGGCAAGGCCGCGAAGCCGGAGGGCATGAGCGATGAGGAATTCGCCACCAAGGTCCAGGAGCAGAAGGATGCGGCCAAGGCTTCCTACGAGTTCCTCGAAGCAGCCGCCTACAATGTGATCACCGAAGAAACCAGCGCCAAAGCGCGCATGACCTATATCGAGCGCTTCACCCCGGCTTTTCCCAGTTCCCGCTTTGAGGATCCGGTTACTTCCTACGCCATGATGTCGCTGGTGGAATTGAAAGACAACGCGCGGCTCTATGCCTATGGCGAGAAAGTTCTGGCCACGAATCCGAACAGCCTGGCCACCCTGCTGCTGCTGGCTAGCGGTTATTCTGACGACCCGAAACCGGGCAGCACGGTCAAAGCGGTGACCTATGCCCAGAAAGCGATCGCCATAGCCAAGGCTGACGCGCCTGACGCCGACCGTTCGCGCAAGATTTCCGCCGGCGTGGCTCACTCCACCCTGGGATACGTCGACATGAAGCAGGACAAGACCCAGGCCGCAATTCCCGAGTTGAAGACAGCCGTCACACTGCTCCGTGGGCAGGATGAGCAACAGTGTGCGGTGGCGCTCTATCGTCTCGGCTTTGCCTATGCCAAGCTCAATCGCACGACCGAAGCCCGCGAGGTGCTGATGGAGGCGGTCAAGACTCCTGGCCCTGTGCAAGCTCTCTCCCAGGACCTGCTGACCAAGGTAAACGCCGCCCGCGCTAAGGGAAGATAGAGTGCGTGAATGGATCTCGCTGAGTCACGGATATGGATTTTGGAGCAGCTGAGAACTAAAGGCTAAGAGCGCGACAGTGGTGCCTTGCTCTCATTTCTTCACCATCTCTTGCGACAAGAGCAGTGCCTTTGCCGCCAGATTGTTAGCCCGCTGCGTGTCTCCTGCCTGATCTGCCGCCTGCGCCTGCTCTACGTATTTGCGAATCTGAGTGACGCTGTCCTGCTGGCTGGGGCTGAGCGCCCGCCCGGAAATTTCCTTCAGATTCACGTCGGTTGAGGCCAGCAACTGCGAAGTGTTTTGCCGCTGATTGGAGGCTTGCTCGGCGCTTACCCCCGGCGCCAATTGCACAATCGGGCATCCCGTTCCGCCATTGCGAACGACCTTCTTCCCGGGGCCCGCGCTGGACGAACCGCCGGCAGCCTTAGTCTTTCTGTGGCGCGATTTCTTGCGAGTCGTTGCGGTCTTGCCCGCCGGCTTTTCCCCTGGGGTCTTCGGTTCAGCGGCCGCAGGAGCAGCCGGGACTGCGGGTGTGGTCCCCTGCGATGGAGCCGCCTGGTTGGGTTTGTCTTCTGCCTGGGGCGCGGGCTGCGAGCTTGCCCCAGGAGCGTTTGCGTCCGGCGCCTGAGCCCCGCTGGTTGGAGCTGGCTCAGAAGGTGTCTGATTCTCTTGCAAATAAGGCACAATGCCCGCGGCCGGCGGTCCAGGCACATGGTAAAGCGTTGTCAGCAACAGTCCGACGATGGCCGCCACATGCATATGGTTCTCCTGGTTGGATGCGTCCACCCGCTGTCTAGGTCTTGATCACCGCCTCCTGTAGTGCCCCTGACCGCGCCAGCACCAGGGGCAGGCGCAGACGGAACGTCGTCCCCTGTCCCTCGACCGACTCGAAGTCCACCGAACCGTAGTGCCACTGCAGAATCTGGTAGGTTTGCGCCAGCCCGATCCCGGTGCCGTCCTTTTTGGTGGTGAAGTACAGTTCAAAAATCTTGTCCTGCACCTCGGGCGGAATGCCGCTGCCCTGGTCCCGAATCTCGGTCACCACCATGTCGTCTTCGCGCCGGGCTACGATCGTCAACTGTCCCCCGTCCGGCATCACCTGGATCCCGTTGAGCACTACATTAAGAATCGCCTGCTTGATGAAGTCAGTATCCACTTTTACGGTCAGCGGCTCATCCGGAATTTCGCAGGTAACGGTGACGCCATGGCGGGCGGCATCGGGTCCGGCCAGCATGGCGCCGTCCTCGAGCAGGCGCCGCAAATCGGTTTCCTCCAGATGCAACTCGCGGGGACGCGTGAAATCCACCAGAATCTGCACCACCCGGTCCAGACGGTGAATTTCGCTGCCGATAATGTCCATGTGGCGGTGCGTATCGGGGTCGATCTGCCGAAGCTTGCTCTGGAGCAACTGCAGGTGCAGCACGATGGCGTTGATGGGATTCTTGACCTCATGGGCCACTCCCCGGGTCAGCCGGCTGCTGGCGGAGAGGCGGCGCGACATCTCAATCTCATCCTCGATGCGGCGCACCGATTCCGCGTCGCGCATGGTCAGCAGCGCTCCGATCTGGGTCCCTTTTTCCTGAATGAAGTCCAGGGAAATCTGGACCCGCCGGCCGTTGGGAAACTCCACCTCGCGCGGGGGGATCGGAATCCGTCGCCCGAAAGCCTGCCATACCACCCCTCCAACGCCTGATTCGTTGGAGAAGATCTCCCGCGCCGTTCGTCCCAACAGGTCCCTACGCTGGCGGCCCAGAAAACGCTCCACGGAAGCGCTCACCAGTACTACCCGCGAGTCGCGGGTAAACAGCATGAGGCCGTCCTGGAGGCTGCCCATGATCTGGTCCACATTGTCTTTAAGGGCGGAAAAAATTTCCCTCGCATCGCGCATCTGCCGCCCCAGGTGCGCAATCTTCAGGGTCACCAGCCCGTACTCATCGTGCCCGGCCTCTTCTGCGCTCACCAGTTGGGCGCTGCCGGCGGTGACGCTGTCCAGGCTGCGGCTGATCTGCTCCAGCGGTCCCAGGGCGATCTGCGACAGCCCGGCGGCCAGCAGCAGAGAGAGGAGAATGGCTATGCCCGAAAACACCACCGCCTGGCGCAAAATCGGCGTCAGCTCATTCCGCAGAAAGACCGTGGATACGCCCACCCGAATGCTTCCAAACCGCTCCCCGTCCAGCTGCAGGGGAATGCGCACGTCGTAGACCGTCGGCGGGTAATAAACCATGCGCAGCTGCCGTCGGAAACTGGCATTTTGCACTTGCTGAAAGTCCGGCCGGTCGGCCACCGGCTTTCCGATCAGGTCGGAATTGGTGTGCAGGATGGCTTTCCCCTCGCTATCCACAATCGCGGCGTCATACACCAGCGGCCACGAGCCCACCATCGACTCGAGAAAGTTATTCAGATCGCGATCCGTGCCCAGGTAGTAGGCCAATGCCCGCCGGAGAGCTTCCGGTTTCGAGGTGTCCACCTTGGTGCTGCTGAGGTCCGGGGCGGCGTTGGCTGCCAGGTAGGCGAGATTGGAACTGAGCTGCGCCGCCGATTCCCGCGCCGTGGTGATGCGCTGGCGCAGAAGTTCCGAGATATAGATGTAGGAAAACGCCAGCACCAGAGCGGCTGCCATGAAGGTGATGGCGAGCACGATTTTGGTCTTTCGGCGCATGATC
>CAYOZX010000210.1:0-6507 GCA_964408515.1 uncultured Acidobacteriaceae bacterium
TTGCACAATTCCGTCCTGCGGTTCAGAATGTGCCCCGCGCACAATTCGACCGAGGAGACTCGTATGTCCGAACTAACTCCAGCCTCTCTGTTGCGGCAGGCTTCGGGCTTGTCCATTGCCTGGGGCGTTCTGCTGGTCCTCTGCGGAATTCTGGCTATTGCTTCACCCTTGCTCGCCGCCGTGGCGGTCAACGCCGTGATCGCCTGGCTGATCCTGCTGGCAGGCGTGGTGCACATCGTGGTCGCGCTTCATTCGCACAGCGCGGGGAGCGTGGTCTGGAAGTTGCTGGTAGGGCTGGCCTATATCGGCTTCGGCGGCTATCTGCTTTGGCATCCCTTGCTGGGTGTGGCGGCCCTGACCCTGGTGCTGGCGACTCTGTTCGCCCTCGAAGGGATTCTGGACATTGTCCTCTACGCCCAGGTGCGTCCGGCGCGGGGCGCGGCCTGGCTCCTGCTTGACGGCCTGGTCACCTTGCTCCTGGCGCTGCTGATTTGGGTCCACTGGCCGTCGAGCTCAGCCTGGGCGATCGGGACGCTGGTGGGCATCAGCCTGATCATGAGCGGTGTGGCACGCATCATGATGTCGCTGGCGGTGCGCAGGATCGCCGCATCCGAGCCCCTGCGGAAGGCGGCATAGCCCCTAGATCTTGCCGTCGGCGTGGTAGGCGATGCGCAGTTGATCGAACAGGAAGCTGAAAACGTCAGCGCCCTGCTCGATCTCCTCGTTCAGCGAGGTGCCGATGCCGTGGCCGGCGCTGGACGTCGTGCGCAGCAGGATCGCGTGGCCGGATGGGTTGGCCGCCTGCAGCCGGGCTGTCATCTTGCGCGAGTGCAGCGGGTTGACGCGGTGGTCGTTCTCACCGGTCAGAAAGAGAATCGCAGGATAGGCCGTTCCCTCTTTCACGTGATGGTAGGGCGAGTAGGCGTAGAGCGCCTGGAACTGCGCCCGGTCCTTCACCGTGCCGTACTCCGTCGTGTTGAACTCTCCGTTGGGATCGAGCTCGACCCGCAGCATATCGTAGACCCCCACGTAGGAGATCACCGCCCGGAACAGATCTGGATGCTGAGTGAGCGCCGCGCCCATCAGCAGGCCGCCGTTGCTTCCTCCCAGGATCGCCAGGTGGGCGGGGGAGGTGTAGCGGCGCTCGATCAGGTGGCGAGCGCAAGCGGCGAAGTCGTCGAAAACATTCTGTTTGCGGGTGAGATTGCCCGCACGATGCCACTCGTCCCCGTACTCTCCGCCGCCGCGCAGGTTCGCGATCACATATACGCCCCCCTGGTCCAGCCAGATGCGGCCGAAGGAACCTACAAAAAACGGATTGAGGTTCACGTTATAGCCCCCGTAGCCTTCGAGCAGCGCGGGACTGGCGCCGTCGAGGTTGCCGCCCTTGCGGCGGATGATGCTCATGGGAACGCGGGTGCCGTCCTTCGACACCGCGAACTCCCGCACCACTTCGGCGTCCTGGAATTCGACCGGCGAGGTGACAAACAGGGCCGTGCGCACCAGCTTGTCATCCGCCGCCTGAAAGCGGTACCAGGCGGGAGGCTCGAGGAAGGTCGCAATCCGAAAGAGCACGTCGTCGCCGCCAATGCGAGCTACGCGGCCGGCGGATGAGACGGGAGGCATGGGAAGATTTCCCGCCGGCTTGCCCTGGTGATCGAAGACGCGGACCCGCGACGGCCCGCCGACCACATCCACCACGTACAGGCGCGACGGCGTGGGAACGAAATCCTCAATCGAAGCGCGCGAGCTCTCTTCCTCGGCCGGGCCGGAAGTCTCGGGAACGACCACGGCCGCTTGAGCCAGTTGCGAATCGGGAAGCGGCAGGCGGAGAATCTTTCCCCGAGGCGCGTGCTTGCGCGAAAGCAGGTAGAGAGACGCATCACCGCTCACCCCCAGCTTGACCGAAGGGATGGCGTCCTCGAAGTGAGTGATCTGCCTCCACTGGCCCGACGCATTCATCAGATAGTGGGCTACCTCGCCGCCGTCGCCGTTGAGCACCGAAGCCAGCAGCCAGCGGCCATCGTCGCTCGACTCCAGCTTGATCTCCGCGATGCGCGGAAAGTCTTTGCCGATGACGTAGGTATCCTCGCGGCTATCCGTTCCCAGTTTGTGAAAGTAAACCTGCTGGTAGAAGTTCAGGTCGGCGGCGGGGCGCTCGTTACCTTGCGGATAATGGGTGTAGTAAAAGCCGGAAGAGTCGCCCTTCCAGGCGATGCTGCCCCCGGCGGTGCCGAAGTTGACGCGCGCGACACGGTCGGCCAGTTCCTTGCCGGTGGCGGCCTCAAAGACATGCGCAGTGCCGTCTTCGGACCCGTTTTCCGAGAGCGATGCGGCCACGAGCTTTCCGTCGGGCGAGGGCGCGTAAAAGTCGATGGCCACGGAACCTGTGGCGGAGATGGCGTTGGGATCAATCACCACTCTCTCGCTGCCCGGCTCGTCCGCCGAGGGCATGCCCACGAGAAAGGGCTGCTGTTTGGGGGGCTGGTCCTTCTCCGCGAAAAGCGTTCCTCCGGCATACTTGAGATCGAAGTAGCGGCCCGAGCCGGCCGAGATCAACTGCTCCAGGCGCTGCTTGATGGCGGCGCGGTCGGGCAGATGATCGAGGTAGGCGCGGGTGCGCTCGTTCTCCGCCGCGCTCCACTTCTTGACTTCGGGATCGTCCCAGTTCTCCAGCCAGCGGTAGCTGTCGCTGACCTTCACCCCATGGTAGGTGTCGACGGCCAGCCGCCTGGCGGCCACGGGCGCCGGCGCCAGGGAAGGACTCTGGGCCAGACCGAGGACGGTCAGAACGGTCAGGGAAAGAACGGTTAGGGAAAGATAAGACGTGAGGCGGTGAGAGACGCGCCCGGAGAATCGAGTACGAGGCATTGGCATGGCCGCAAGATTATACGATCTCGTAGCAAAAACCAGGCCGAGGCGCAAGCCTCGGCCCGGTGAACTGATTCCTCACGCGTGGAGGTGTGAGTGCTTTGGTCGCGGTTAGCGGCGGCCGCGGCGCCGCGCCGTTCTCCTCCGGGCGGCTTTCTTCCTCGCCGCTCTCCGTTTGGCGGGCCTGCGGGCGGCTTTCTTCTTTGCGGCTTTCTTCTTTGCCGCCTTCTTCCTGGCCGGCTTCTTCTTTGCCGCTTTGCGCTTGGGCCTCTTGGCCGCTTTGCGCGGGGGCTTCGGAGCTCCTCCTGGGGGTGCGGGCGCCGCCGGCGCGGGTGCCGCCGGTTCGGGCTGGGATTCGTTCCCACCCGTCAGCTCGGCCTCTTCTTCCTCTTCTTCCTCTTCGAAGTCTTCTTCCAGCGAGTCGCCGTAAGCGCCGCTGTCGCCAAACTCATCCATCTCGTCATCACGTAAATAGAGGGTATCGTCGAATGGCATTGCTCCTCCTGATTTTGGCGGCGCCGGGCGCGGAAGCTGCGCAAGCGCTGCTTGTCCTCGGGAAAATGGAAAGAAAACTTTAAAAGACCGCCGGTCTGCGGAACGGCGGGCGATTATAGCACAGGGTTTCCGGGCCGGTTCCTCATGGGGCGGCTCTCCGCCGCCCGCAGGTTGCATATTACGCCTTCCCGCCTTCTGGCTTCTAGCCAACTGGCCGCCCGCTGCTGGCTTCTCCGTCCCGGTCTCGGACCAGACACGCCAGTGGGCTGAAAACACATTTGGGAAACGGTTGGCAGCCGGAAACCAAAGGCTCGGGGCCAGAAAAGCGAGCGGTGGAAGTCAGAAGTTCCCTATCGCGTTCGCACTACCAGGACCATCCCAGGACGCAGGGCCAGGTTGCCATTGTCTCGCTTTAGAGCCTCGACGGTAGTGTGGTGGGTGGCCGCGATCGTGGTCAGGGTCTCCCCCGGCTGCACCTTGTGGTGTTGTACCTTGGCCGGCCGGGCTGGGTGTAAAGAACCACTGGACTTGGACTTAGTTTCAATCGCCTTCTCCACAGCCAGGGCGTTCGGAGTGACCGGCAAGTGAACGTACAGGATCCGGCGGCCCCGCAGGCTGTCCCCGCGCAAGTGGTTCCAGCGGCGGATCATGGTGGGTGGGCGCCCGAAGGTGTCCGCCACGGTCTGAACCGTATCCCCGCGCCGGATGCGATAGCGGGTGGCGCGACGGGCATAACTGGCGCCGTCTTCCGTCGCCGAATGCTTGCCCGGCGGAATCGGAATGATCAGCCTTGTGTCGGGCTTGAGCTCAGCGTCGCTGGCGAGGTGATTCTGTGTCCGGATAGCTTGAGCGCTGGCGCGATAGGTGCGAGCCAGGACAGCGACCGTGTCGCCCTCGACCACATCGTGGTATCTCCACCACACCCGCATGGGAACTGGAACTGGCTCAATGGCAGCCAGATACTGCTCCTTCGTGCCTTTCGGCAGGCGGAGCTCGAAACTCTGATCTTTGGGCGTGGTCAGGCGCAACAGGCTGGGATTCAGGTCCTGCAACGTGGCCGGCGAGACCCCAGCACATTGCGCCGCCAGGCGGAGATCCACCGGGTAGTCAATGGTGACCGAATCATAGGGAACCGGCTGCTCGGGAACGATATCCAGCAAGCCATACTGGGCGGGATTCTTGGCCATTATGGTCACGGCCAGAATGATGGGCACGTAGTTGCGAGTTTCCTTGGGCAGTACGTTGCGCTTGTACAGCTCCCAGAAATCCGCATAACCCGTGCGTTTGACCGCACTCTGTACGCCGCCTGGCCCGGAGTTGTAGGCGGCCATGGCCAGGTACCAGTCCCCAAACTGGTTGTACAAGTCCTTGAGATGGTGGGCGGCGGCACGAGTGGATTTTTCCGGGTCCTGGCGTTCGTCTATCCAGATATTGTGTTGCAGACCGTAGCCGCGGGCCCGGCTGGCCATGAACTGCCACATGCCACGGGCCCCAACCCGGGAAAGCGCCAGGGGGTGGAACCCGGATTCGGCTTGAGCCAGATAGATCAGGTCCTGGGGAACGCCTTCCTCCCTCAGAATGCGCTGAATCATGTCACGGTACCGGCCGCTGCGCTCCAGGGCGTGCTCGAAGGTGTCGCGGCCGCGGGTGGAAAAGTAATTGATGTAACCCGCGACCTGATCGGTCATCATCAGCGGCAAATCGGAATGCGTGGCCTTGACCTCGGCTTCGGCCTGCGCCTTCACTCCCGGGTCGACCGGGGGCGTGACTTCGTTGACGGCATCGATGGGCGCAGGCTCGGCTTTGGGCTGCGAAGAAGGCGTATCCGATTGCAGAGCAACCAGTTCCGGACGATTCACGCCTTCGAGCACCCGCTCCAGTTCATGCTGAACGCGCTCGTCAGACCGAACTTCCGGCGGACTCTGCAAGAGCAGGTCGAAGGCGCGGTCGAAGTTCCGCTTGGCATCTTCCAGGTGGCCGGTTTTGAAGTTGCTCTCGCCCGTCAGATATTCTTTTTCCGCGGCGGCAATGACATCCCCGACCAGTTCATCCTGGCTCCTGGCCTGTTTCCGGACGGCGGCCGGCGCATTCGAGGGCTGTGGATCGGGAATGGTCTGGGGCAGCGCTGCGAGGACCGGGGCAAGCTGCGGCGCGAGAGCCTGAGGTGCGGGCAGACTGGCCTGGGGCTTGGACTTGCTGCAGGCTGTGCCGGCAAACAGCAGTGCCGTCTGCAGCATGAACGCCAAATAACGGTTCCTGGTCCCCATGGCTCCTGCCACTTACAGCTTCCTGCGGCCTGGTCCGATCAGGGTCGGACCCGAGACTTTGAATCCTACTCCCCTCCAATTTCCAGGGTCAACCCGTAAACTGCTCCGTCCCATTACTTTAGGGACAGATGGGCGCTGAGCCGATAGTCTCTCCCCCCGCCGCCCAAAGGAGTGATGCGGACCAGGGCGGGGTCTACAGGTATTGGACCTTTGGCGCGTACCGCCTGTGGACAACAGGTTTATACTCAGCTGCAGGGGGCATGTTTGCATACCGGTCCGCATCTTTTCCGCTGCCATCCCAATCTCGACGACACGGTGAATCACAATATCGTGGGGTCAGAGATCGAAGGCGGAGCCTTTCTTGACGACCTGCCGGCACGCACCAAGTTGGAGATTCAGACCCAGCATCGCTGGTATACAGTCGTGCATTGCGGACAGGGCGAAGCTTTGATTTCCGGCCATCCCTCGTTCTGCCCCGAGCCGGTGAAGGTGCGCATCGAAGGCTCGTCGTGGGGCGGTTCGATGCTGAAGATTCGTTTCGTAGGACGCGGCATGCACCTTGAGTTCCGCCATCCCGCCTATCGCACGCCCATCGTTACCTCGCGCATTCTGGAGATTCGGCAATGCCCGGAGAGCGCCAGCGCGGAGCCGGCTTCCGCGAATTATCAAAGCACCCATCAGACCAGACCTTGGTAACCCAGGTCACCTGCCCTGAGAAGCGATGCGGCGTATAATCTTTCTCTGAATCATGGCCAGTCCGCGTTACTCCCTGGTGGCATACATCACTAACCCCGTCGGGGAATTTGTGGAACAGCTCCGGCGACAATTGCATCCCTCCCTGCCCCATCTCGCCGCCCACCTGACCGTGCTCCCT
>CAYOZX010000211.1:0-6446 GCA_964408515.1 uncultured Acidobacteriaceae bacterium
GGTGGGAATTACACGAGTCTGCCCGCCAAAACACCTCGGCGTCTCCCATCCACCCCAGGCGCTCATCCCGCTGCGGACAGTCGGTGGGAACGCTCAGGAAATTTCCCCTCTGTCCCCACAGAATGTTGCTCCACAACTGGTTCACCATCTTGCTGGCGGTCTCGAACTGAATGGTGAAGCCGAAATCAGTGTAGAAGACGATGCCTTCGACAGCGTTCTCCGACGGCTTTCCCGGATATCCGGTCAGCTCGACATAACGGAAACCATGAAAGGTAAAGTGCGGTTCGAAGATTTCCTCTCCCTTGCCTTTGAGAGTGTAGGAATCGGTGGCTTCGGCGGTGCGCAGGTTGTCGGTATAAAGCTCGCCGTTCGGTTTCAGGACCTCACCGAAACGCACCCGCACCTTTGTCCCCGCCTTGCCCGAAACGTGCAGGCGCGCCCAGCCCACCATGTTCTGGCCCAGATCGAAAACGTAGACACCCGGCGTCGGATTGGTCAGGGACTTTGGCTTGAGAATCTCCCGCATGCGAACGGGTTGAAAATTCTGGCCAACCAGGGCTTCTTGCCCTTCGGGGACGGTGATCACGCTCCCCCAGTGGGCATCGAAGAACGACGGCTGGTTCCATCCCTCCTGTTCAAGGCGGGCATCGTAACTCTCGCCGTTATAGATTTCGGAGCTGAGAATGGGCGAGGCGCTGGCCTTCCAGCTTTCATCGGAGGTTATGGTGTCGCGACTGCCGTCGGTGTACTCGATTTCGAGTTGCGCAAGCAGCCGCACCGGAGGAGAACCGAAATTGTAGGGCTGCTGAATCCACGACAGGCCGCCGGCATACCACCCATCCCCCAGAATGGCGCCGATGGCGTTAGCGCCCGGTTTCACCTGCGACGTGACGTCATAGACCTGATAAGCCACGCGCTTGCGATAGTCCGTCCAGCCGGGTGCGAGAACGTCCCGGCCCACGCGCTCGCCGTTCAGATAAAGCATGTAGACGCCCAGAGCGGTCGAGTAAATGCGCGCCGCTCGGACCGGCTTTGCAATTTCGAATTTTTTCCGCAGCAGGTCAGGAGGCTTGGGGGCCCAGGGCGCTCCCAGCGGACTCTCGCCGACGTCCGCAACCACCTCGGTGCCCGACCACGAGGAATCGTCGAATGACTGGGCAAACCAGTTTCCGGTCTGCTCAGATGCGGTTTTCCATTCCGGCCCAGTGATGAAGCGCTCGATCTTGCCATCGGGCAGGCGCACGCGCAGCAGCGCGATCAAGCCCGCCTCGCTCGGCGCTCGCCCGTGGACTTCATTCACGGTGACTTCGGCCGCCAGAAGATTGGCGCCGCGGACGAGAAGCTTGCCCACTGTCACGGTTCGGAAGGTGCCCCAAGGTTCCCGCTGTCCATAGCCGAAGACCTTCGAATAGGAGAGTACGCCCTGGCCGTTCACCCAGGCCGCGACGTTATCCTTGCCGGTGATGAAGAGGGTAGCCTCCCTGGGCTTCTGCGCCAGGTTAAATTTGAAGCGGAACTGATGCTTGCCAGGCGTGGCTTGGGCCAGGGCACGTTCGCCGGCCGCCCAGATCCACTTCACGCCCGAGTGGTAGTCTCCTTGCTCGTGCGGCAGGTCTCGCGTGATCCATTTCGCCTTCCAGTCGTCGCGCGAGAGCAGCCCCATCTCCCACCAGTTGGGCGCGCTGTAGGACGAGGGCTGGCCCTGGGCGTCCCAGATGCGCACCTGCCAGTAGTAGCGGTGGCGCGATTCCAGGGAAGGACCGCTGTAAACGACATTGACCGATTCATTGGACTCGACTCGGCCGCTGTCCCACACGTCGGCCCGATCCTGCGCCAGCGCCTCCTCCGAGCTGGCCACTCGGATCTGGTAGGCCGTCTGCCGGGCGCCGCGGCGCGGATCCTGCATCTGCCAGGAGAGTCGCGGATGGACAATGTCAATGCCCATCGGCTCCAGCATGCTCTCGCATTGCAGATGAACGGGCGCGCCTGCCTGGAAGGCCTCCGCTGGCACAGAAGAAAAGGTGGAAAAGCCAAGCAGGAACGCGACCAGGACTCCCGAGAGGTAGCGCGACATGGGGCGGCTCTCCTGTGAAAGTTCCCTATTGTACTTATTTGTCAATTGAATTCATAGGATAATTCCCAAGGAGAAATGCCCGCTGCAGGGATCGGGGAATGTTTGCCCGGAGGGGCGCTTGCGTGCGAGCACCATGCCCGCCGCAGTTCCAGAACTGGCCTACGATTTGTTTCTCACCGCCCACTCGGCATCAAACCGCGCCCGGTCGTAAAAGGACTTCTGCGTGCCGACACCGGTGGTCGAGAGTCCAGCATAGAGATTCGCCCGTCGCACCGCTTCACGCTCCGGCAATCCTTCACCCAGGAACACGGCGAAGCTGCCGATGAAGGCGTCGCCTGCGCCGGTGCTGTCGACGCTCTTCACCGTAAACGCCGGCAAATGCTCCATGCCCTCCTTGCCGGCCATCAGCGAGCCGTTCGCACCGAGCGTGATGATGACTCTCCGAATGCCGTGATCCAGCAGCTTTCGGGCACACTTCTTCGCGTCTTCAACATTCCTGACCGGCAAGCCGGTAATGGTCTCGGCTTCGCTCTCGTTGGGGACAAAATAGTCCAAATCCTTGACCGCGTTGACGTCGATCGGCTGGCCCGGCGCCGGATTCAGAATGCAACGGATTCCGCTCTTTCGCGCAAAGGCCACGGCGTAGTAGACGGTCTCCAGCGGAATCTCGAACTGCAGCACGATGCAATCGACGGCCTTCAGCAGATCAGCGGCGGCATCCACGTCGGCGGGCTTCAATTCGTCATTCGCGCCCTTCACAACGAAAATCCGGTTCTGCCCGTTCGGCTCCACGAAAATCGGCGCCACGCCACTGGAGACGCCGGGCACCTGCTTCACCTGGCTGGCGTCAATGCCCTGCTTTTTGAAATTCTCGATGGTCGCCGGACCGAAAAGGTCACTGCCCACCCGCGCCACCATGAAGACATTGGCGCCGCAGAGCTTGGCGGCCACGGCCTGGTTAGCGCCCTTGCCCCCGAATCCGAGGTCGAATTTCTGCCCGAAGATGGTCTCCCCCGGCTTGGGGAAACGGTCGGTGAAAGTGGTGAGGTCGATATTGGCGCTGCCCACCACTGCAATGCGCGGAATCTTGGCCATTGGTCTGCAGACCCTGCTCGGCAAGGTTGAGTTTCAGCCTTGCGGAAAAGCGAAGAAGGCCGAGTCTAGCCAGCGGCGGAGAGCGTGTCAACAAGGCGGAGAAATAGAAGCGAGAGAGCGGCTTGGCTACCGCTCTCGGGGGGTTGAGGCGCTACTTGCTGGCGAGGGTGAATTCGCCGTCACACTCCCAGGTGACGGAACCATCGGCCGCCCCCGTGCCCTTGCAAGTGCCTTTTCCCTTGGCTCCCTTGAGCTTGCCGGTGCCGCGAACCAGCATCCAGGATTCGCTCGTCGGTTGCATTACGCCGTCCTTGATGGTCGCAGTCCCCTGAAAGCTGTACTCACCCTTGTCGCCATTTTCCATCGTATCCACATAGTACCCGTGAAACCTGGCCTTGTTTCCCTGTACGTCGTTAAAGCTGGTGGAGACTCCGTTTCCGCTTTTCACTCCGTTGATATCGAATGTCTTGTCCTTGTCAGCCGCGCACTTCGACTGATTCAGGGCAAACGTGTGGTTGGGGCCGACATCAAACTTGTGTTCCTCGCCCGGCTTATCGCAATTGAATGTCCCGGAAGCCTTGACCTGAGCCTGTACTACAGCGGCGCCCAGCAATAAGCCGAGGAGCGCCACAATGGACTTGAGCCGCATAAACGACCTCCTGAGCGTGAGATGGGCGAGGAGTATAGCATAGGGCGGCTAGGTGGTCCCGCTCGTGGTGCGCAACGGCAGCGAGGCATCATTCACCGTACGGCACCGAGAGGTTCAGCCTCCCGGCGGTGGAGGCGCGGTGAATTGGGCGAGGTCTGAGAATCCCAAACCGCCTTCAATCACGCTGATGCTCTTCTCCGCTTCCTCGAATCCATCTTTGCCGAACACCCGGGTTTCGATCTCCTCAAACTCGTCGGCCAGTTCGTCAAGTTGCTTATTGCTGAAGTTCTTCTTCCAGGCAGGGAAAATGATGGTGTCCTCACGGGCGGCGTGATTTTCGTACATCCGCACCAGCCCTTCGAAGGCCTTCGCCAAAGGTTCCGCGTAAACCGCGGCAATCTTTTTGCCACTGGTCACGCTCAACACGTAGTCAGTGATCTCGCGCCCACGCGCGTGCTGGCTGATCAGGATATCCGCATATTTAGCCAATTCGGCGCTGGCTTTCCTGACCACGGGAAAGATATGCTGCTCCTCCAGCATCCTTTCGTGATAGTTCTCGCCGAAATCGCGAAACAACCGGGCCGTGCCCTGAAGGCTGGCGGGATCCAGGGCTCCCGCATTTTCGCGCAGCCTGGGCACGCATTCCTGGTAGACGAGCAGCGCCCGGCGGATGACGCCATGCTCCCGCATCAGGTCCTCGGTGGCCGTAACTTCAGGTTCGTTGGCCACTGTGTCGGCCATAGCCCGCACCGGTGACGGCGCGAAAACCACCGCGGAGGCGGCCAGTAGCGACCGCTTGAGAACAGTTCGGCGATCGGGAACCAACTTCATGTGGCCCTCCTACCATAAACTGAAGACGCGAGATAACTGAATGAACGGGAACCAAGAGCCGTTCGTAGAGAGCTCAGCGCACGCACCGCGAATCCGTGCGCAGCGCCACTTTACTCCCCGTACGGCACCCAGATGTTCTTTACCTGGACGGCATGTTCGAGGAACCACCGGCCTTCGCCCTGATCTCCGTCGAACCAGTCGATGGCGCGGCCTTCATTGGTGAACACCTGCTTGAGATTTCCCACCGACAGCGCCTTGGCGGCTGCGGCGCTGGCTTGATCGGCAAAGCACCAGATGCCGTCCACATCATCGTGCTCGGCGAGTGTCTTGAGGAGTTGAGAGGTGTATCCGGTCACGAGGTTGACCGTGCCGCCGGGCAGGTCGCTGGTGTCGAAGAGCTGATACAAATCCCCGGCAATCAGCGGATAAGTCTCAGACGGAACCGCCACTACCGTGTTGCCAGTAGCGATCAGGGGCATAACCAGAGACAGGAACGCCAACAGCGGGGTTTCATTGGGACAAATGACGCCGACCGTTCCCACCGGCTCGCGCATGGCGATGGCGATGTTGCGGAACGGAGGATTGTGCACCGCGCCGTCGAACTTGTCCGCCCAGGCAGCATAAGAAAAGATGCGCTCAACGCCGGCCTCCAGCTCCGCCGCCGCCTGCTTCTCTCCCACTGCCGCCGCAAGCCGGCGCGTCAATTCCTGGCGGCGCTGCGCCAGGTTCTCGGCTATGTAGTACAGGACCTGGGCTCGGTTATGTGCGGTGGTTCTCGCCCAGCCGGACGCCTTGTGTGCCGCCTCGACGGCATTGCGGATGTCTTTGCGATTTCCCAGCGGGGCCTCGCCCAGCAAGCGCCCATCGGGGGCGCGCACTTCCATGCTGTAGCCTGAATCCGGCCGCACCTGCTTTCCTCCGACGTAGAGCTTCACGGTGCGGTCGATGGCAGGCGATGCCGAATCGGCAGACTCGTTAGTGCGCGATCTCGCCTCAGCAGCCGACATGGCGGGAGCCTTCTTGAACCATGCCGGCTCCAGATATTCCAGCAGCCCTTCCCTTCCGCCCTCGCGCCCGAAGCCGCTCTCGCGGTAGCCGCCAAAGCCGCAGGCAGCGTCGAACAGATTGGTGCAGTTTACCCAGACGACGCCAGCCTTGATTTGAGACGCGACGTGCAGGGCCACATTGATGCTCTCGCTCCACACGCACGCCGCCAGGCCGTAAACCGTGTTATTGGCCAGCTCTACGGCTTCGCTGGGAGTGCGGAAGGTCATCGCCGCCAGCACCGGCCCAAAGATCTCCTGCTGCGCCACGATCGACGTGGGATGCACATTGCTGAGCAGCGTGGGCGGAAAGTAGAGGCCGCGCGAGGGCATCTCAATCTGTGGCTGCCAGCAGGTGGCGCCATCGGCGACCCCCTGATCCACCAGGCGCTTGATGCGCTCCAGCTGCACCGGCGCAACGATCGCTCCGAGGTCGATTGCCTTATACAACGGCGGACCGGCGCGCAACGTGCTCATTCGGTCGCGGACCTTCATGATGAGCGGCTCGGCGATGCTTTCCTGCATCAGGAGCCGCGAGCCCGCGCAGCAGACCTGTCCCTGATTGAACCAAATGCCGTCGACCAGGCCTTCCACGGCGCTGTCGAGATCAGCATCCTCAAAAATGATGAACGGCGACTTGCCGCCCAACTCGAGCGACAACCGCTTTTGACTGTTGGCAGTGGCGGAGCGAATGGCGCGTCCGACCCCGGTGGATCCGGTGAAGGCAATCTTGGCCACGCCGGGATGCTTCACC
>CAYOZX010000212.1:0-6438 GCA_964408515.1 uncultured Acidobacteriaceae bacterium
GCCAGGCAGAATAATATAAAAGCACTAGGCTTCCGAGGCCGCATCGGGCGCCTCGGGAAGGCTTTCGCATGTACGCTGAGGACTTGCAGGCGCCAAAGCACGCTCACGACAGCGCCGGGCGCAGTCATATTCGTGGTGCACGCCAGGGGCTTAGTTGCTGCTCCAATATGCCGGCCACAGAGAGCACCAATTCTTCCTGCCAGGGGCGCGCCGCTATCTGCACACCAATGGGCAGTCCCTCCGCCGACTGACCCACGGGCACAACTGCGGCCGGAGCGCCCAGCAGGTTGAACCACTCCGCGTAACTCCATGCGTCCAGATATTTCACCGTCTGACCGTCAATGGTCCAGCAGCGTTCGCCATGACGAAACGCGGGAATCGCGGCTGCCGGACACAGCAGCACGGGGTATTCCTGCATTTGCGCGAACACCTGGATGCGCACCAGGTCTCGTTGCACCCAGGTGTCCAGAAGAGATTCACCGGTGAGCGCGGGTTCAGCCGAGACCCAGGCTGTGAACTCCTTGAGAATCGGGCTCAGCCGCGCCTCACGGCCCCTGGTCATGGATCCGAGAAGCATCCCTCCTGCCCCGCCGAACAGGTTCCACCACAACCGACGCGCAGTTTCCAGACCTTCGGGACGGAAAGCGTCTACCTGGAGTCCGGCGCTGCGCAGAGCATCGGCCGCAGTCCTGACGGCCGTACGGGTTTCCGGTGTTACAGGAGTTCTGCCGTCGTCTTCGAAGTAGCCGATGCGGACTTTCTTCAGCTCGTCCTTCTCCGGCCAGCGCACAGGGACAGGGGCGGCGGAGGGGTCGCCGTCACGCGCGCCCTGCAGGACCTCAAACATGAGCTTCAGGTCCTCCACCGTGCGCGCCATCGGCCCAACCACACCCAGCAGAGCGAAAGGACCGCAAGAAGCAGGAAAGTGTCCCGTCGCAGGGATGCGTCCAGGAGTAGGCTTCAGCCCGCAGATTCCGCTGAAATGTGCGGGTATGCGAATGGATCCGCCACTGTCGCTGCCCACCCCGCATGCCGACATTCCGGAGGCGATGGCCGCGGCCTCGCCGCCGCTCGATCCGCCGGGAGTGCGCGAAAGATCCCAGGGATTGTTGGTTCGGCCATAGAGAAGGTTATCGGTCTCCCAGGCCATCAGCAGCTCCGGGGTATTGGTTGTTCCCAAAACAATCGCCCCGGCCTGGCGCAGACGAGAGACCAGCGGGGCATCACTCGCCGCCACGTAACCTGCGCGCAGTTTGGTTCCAGCTTCACAGCGCAAGCCCGCGACCTCGATGGAGCTCTTGATGCTGACCGGGACGCCATGCAGCCGGCCCAGCGGCCTGGCGTCGTTTACACTCGACTCCGCCAACCTCGCCTGGCGCAGAGCGCCTTCCGCGTCCACCTGTACAAAAGCGTTCACCTGTGGATTGAGGCTCGTGACTTGGTCGAGGTGCGCCTGAACCAGGTCGACTGGCGAAAGTTTCTTCCGGCGTATGTGGTCCGCCATAACCACAGCAGGAAGAAAATTCAGTTCAGGCATCAGACTCAGGAGGAAAGCCTTGAGTCTAGCACGCCATACGAACTCGAACCGGCTCAGGCAGCAGAGGAGAGTTAGTGAGCAATGGCAGCGCGGCGAAGCTTTTCCGTCGCCGTCCGCACAGCAGGTTTCTTTCGGGCACTGCGCTTATGGAACCATTGCTTCAGGAATTTGCGCGAGGCCGGAGTGAGGCGAGAAAAGAGCAGGCCGGCACGTCCGCCGTCGTCGGCCCAGATCACCTCCCCGGTGCCCTCCACCATGTTTTCCGCGCCAGGAAGAACGAAACGCAGGGGAATGTGTTGCACCGGCGGCAGCGGTTCAGGCGCCTGCAGCGCCATGCCTTCCAGGTTCAGATCGAGAACCATGGCGGGCAGAGCGACAATCCCGAACTGCAGATACACGAGCGACTCGATCGGCTGCCGGGGCGATTGCCTTCGGTCCGGACGCATGAAGCCCCGGCCAGCGCGCAGACAGCGCCGCACCTGTTCAAGGGCGAGAGGCTTATAGAGAATGAAATTGGCGCCTGCCTGGAATGTATCGGCGATTTCCGTGGCCACGCCGATCATGGCGAAGATGACGGGCCGGCGGTGAGCTGGGCACAGGCGCACCATGCGGGCTACGGTGGCCGCACCCGGCATGTCGAAGTCCAGCACCAGGGCGGAATAGTGCCGGAGCATGACCAGGTCGAGCGCCTCCTGGGCAGTGGCGCAGTCCTCCGATTCCATTTCCAGCGTGTCCAGCGCCTTTGCCAGGGCACGCAGGGCCGACTGTTCCCGGCACATCACCAGAGCCTTGAGCGGCATACGTGGGCAGCTTAAGGCCCCGCGTGGACGCGGTAAAGTAACGCCAGTAATCGTGAAACCCTTACCGCTGGCGCCCGGTTGCGCCAAACCCGTTCGTGCGCAGGCCGAATCCAGGGGAGAACAAAAGACGAATCAGAGGAGAGGTCGCGGTTCTTTCGTAATCTGCCCCGCGGGTCCCAGGCTGTCTATAGTGAGAACCAGCGTATGTCCAGAATTCAACATTCGGCCGACCAGCGCCGCGCCCCAAGGGTCAAACTTGTGGGTGCGATCCTGGCCCTGGTGCGTCTGGAGAGCGGGCGCGAGATTCGGGCGCGCCTGCACCAACTGTCTTTCACCGGGGGACTGCTGCATTTGGATACTGCCCTCGATGAGGGCATCAAGGTAGAGGTCATGTTTCACGTCGGGGGCAGGACGGTGCGCAGCCGCGCAACCGTGATGTTCCCGATGTGGGCCACCTCGGGTTGTCTGCAGCCCTTCGAGTTTGCCGACCTGCAGGACGAGGCCCGGCAGCAGCTGGAAGCGGATCTGCAACGATTTCTCGCCTCGAACGGTGACGACCCGATAACCTGCGAAGACGCCTCCGAAGCGGCAGCGGGTTCAGGGCAGTAGTCGCCGGTGTCCTAGCCAGATTCCGCTAAAATAGAACCGCAGTTCCTCGGGGATTGTTTCTCCCCGATCCATTCTTCGCTTGTGGAGTTCTCATGGCACCCCAGCATTCCCCTCGCTTTTTGAAGATCGTTGAGGATGCGCGAAAGCGCGTGAAAGAAATAGGCGTGGACGATGTGAAAGCGCGCCTCGACCGCGGCGACAAGTTTCTCCTCCTCGACGTGCGTGAAGAAAGCGAATTCGCCAAGGATCATCTGCCCGGAGCGGTTCACCTGGGAAAGGGAATCATCGAGCGCGATATCGAGGCGCGAGCGCCGCAACTGGGCACGCCCATGGTTCTGTACTGCGGCGGCGGCTACCGCTCGGCGCTTGCCGCCGACAATCTGCAGAAGATGGGCTATACCAACGTCCTCTCGATGGATGGCGGAATCCGCGGATGGCGGGAGAAAAAATTTCCCCTGACGACGGACTGACAGGAAAAAGCGACAAGCGGGCGGGGCGCAACAGGCATGCGTGCGCCGACCGCTCACAGGCAGCGGCGCCGGTTCAGCCCGAATAAGTGCGATCGAGCATGGCCTTGTCGACGGCGTGCTTCTCAGCAGCGGTGAGAGGCCGGACTGAGCCCTTAGGCAGCGTTCCAAGGACAAGTGGCCCGATGGCGACTCGCACCAGGCGAAGAACTTCCACGCCGAGAAGGCGCAAGAGGCGCCGGATGTGACGGTTTCTGCCCTCGTCCAGGGTAATTTCCAGCCAGGTGTTCCGTTGTCCGCCACGCAGGATCCGCACTTGCTTGACCCGCAGGACTTCGCCCTCCGGCGTGGCTACACCCAACGTCATGGAATCCAGCAGCGCGCTATCGACAATCCGCCCGACCTGGACATGGTAGGTCTTGTCGAGATGGGTTGTCGGCGCCAGCACGCGCGCGGCCCACTCGGAGTCGTTCGTCAGGAGCAGAAGACCCTCACTGGCCTTATCCAGTCGCCCGACCGGCGCGATCCAGGCATGGGCAGCACTCAGAAAGGCATAGACCGTCTGTCGCCCCTTCTCGTCTGATGCCGTCGTCACCGCTCCACGCGGCTTGTTCAGCATGAGATACACCCTGCCCGCTGCTTCGATCCTCTTCCCGTCCACCTCAATGCGGTCTTTCCCCGGATGGACCGCGGTTTCCGGGTCACGGCGGACTTGCCCGTTCAAGCGCACCCGGCCAGCCAGGATCAGCCGTGCTGCAGCCGAGCGAGAGCAGTAACCCAGCTTAGACAAGACGCGCGCCAGGCCTACCTTTGGGGAACCGGGAATCGGCGACACCGTCACATGCTAAACCACAGCTCCCACGCTTGGTTGCGACTCTCAGGGCGGCAGCGGGTACACTCTTCGTCATGAGTGTCGCACCTTTTTCTCTGCCCTATTCTGAAAGCGCCGTCGAAGATCTCCGCCGGCGCCTGGCTTGCACACGATGGCCAGATGAGATCGCTGGCTCAGGCTGGAAGTACGGCATCAGCCTGGAATTCATGCGCCGGCTTTGTGACTATTGGCAGACCCGATTCGACTGGAAGGCACAACTGGAAAAACTATCTGCTCTTCACCACTATCGCTGCTCGATCGAAGGCATTGGAATTCACTTTATTCACGAACGCGGCCAGGGACCTGCACCCGTGCCCCTGATTCTCACCCACGGATGGCCGGGTTCGTTTCTCGAAATGCTGAAGATCATTCCTCTGCTGACCGATCCGGCTCAAAACGGAGGCGATCCGGACGACTCGTTTGACGTTGTGGTTCCGTCTCTGCCCGGTTTCGGGTTTTCCGATCGCCCCGCCAAGGCCGGCGTTAACACATTCCAGATTGCGGAACTCTGGGCCGGACTGATGACGGAACTGGGCTATTCCCGCTTTGCCGTGCAGGGCGGCGACTTCGGGGCTGCGGTGAGCACGATCCTGGGCCTGCGCCATCCCGATCGTGTCGTAGGCTTGCATCTCAACTACATTCCCGGCTCATACCGTCCCGATCTTGAGCCGGGCGCGACGCTTGAGCCTGTCGAGCAGAAATTTCTCGACGACGCCGACCGCTGGTATGCCGACTATGGGGCCTACGCACACCTGCAACGGACCACACCTCTAACAGCGGCTTATGCATTAAATGATTCGCCCGCCGCTCTCGCGGCCTGGATTGTAGAAAAGTTCCGCGACTGGGCAGACTGCGATGGCGACGTCGAACGGCGCTTCAGCAAAGATGAACTCCTTGCCAATGTGACCTTGTATTGGATGACCGAGACCATCTATTCTTCGTGCCGCCTTTATTTCGAAAGCAGGGAGGCGCCCCTTCACTTCAAACCGGGTGAGAGGGTTCGGGTGCCCTGCGGCATTGCTCGCTTCCCCAAGGAAGCGCCCTTCCCCCCGAGAGCCTGGATCGAGCGCGGCTACAACATACAGCACTGGACGGAAATGCCGCGTGGCGGACACTTTGCCGCTGCCGAGGAACCGGTCATCCTCGCGCAGGACATCGCGGAATCTTTCCGTCCCATGCGGAAGACCTGAGTTCTGCCGCCAATTTGTGTTAGGTTAGTGGCCGCTTACGGGCGGATCCAATCGCCTATTCTCAGTACGGAATTTCAAATCATGCCGAGACTGCCGCGTTTTTCTTATTTTTGGCTCGGGTTTTTGTTTGCGCTCTGTCTGCCGACAGCAGCACCTGCCCAGTGGGCTGCCATGAATCCCGTGGTAAGGGTTCAGGAGCTGTCTGACGGCGTACTCTTCAACCTGCAAAAGGGCACACTGAAGGTCCTGGTCTGCACCGATTCCATCATCCGCGTTCGCTTTTCTCCCATCGCCTCGTTTTCCCGGCCGATGGACTACGTTGTCACCACAACGAGCTGGCCCGAAGTTAAATGGAGCATGCAATCTGGCGGTGACGACGTCACCCTGACCACGTCCCGCATAAGCCTCACCGTGTCTCGTAAGGATGGCGCGATCACTTATCGTGATCTGGAAGGTCACCAACTGGCGCAGGAAGCCAGTCGCACGCTGACCCCGGTGAAAGTCAATGGCGAGTCAACCTACCGCGCTGAATCCTTCATCAACATTTATGGCTCGCACGAAGGACTCTATGGACTGGGCCAGCACCAGGCCGGGGTCTGGAACTATCGCGGCGAGTCAGTTGATATTTCCCAGGACAACAGCAACATCTCCATCCCATTGCTTCTTTCCAGCAACGGTTACGGAATCTTCTGGAACAACACCTCGCGCAGCCGCTTCAACAATCGTTTCGCGAACTATCTGTATATCAGTTCCGAGGTAGCCGATGAGATCGACTACTACTTCCTCTACGGTCCTGAGTTCGACAAGATCATTGGCGGCTATCGGGCGCTAACCGGCCAGGCGCCGCTGTTCGGCAAGTGGGCTTACGGTTTCTGGCAGTGCAAGAACCGCTACAGATCCCAGGACGAGATCCTTGCGGTGGCCAGCAAGTACCGCGAATTGCACATTCCCGCCGACAATATCG
>CAYOZX010000213.1:0-6426 GCA_964408515.1 uncultured Acidobacteriaceae bacterium
CCTTGACCGCCAGCCTTTTTGCCACCCTCGACCTGATTTCCGGGCGGCGTATGGACCTGGGGATCGGCCGAGGCGATAGCTCGCGGCGTGTGCTGGGCAAGAAGCCAGTGACGCCAGCCGAGCTCGAGCGCGCGGTCATTACGTTCCGCGATCTGACCGCGGGACGGGAAGTGCCGTACGACGGCCAGGCTACGAAACTGGGCTGGGCCCCAGGCTCGCCTCCGGTCTGGATTGCCGGTTATGGACCTAAGGTTCTCAATCTCGCCGGCCGTCTTGCCGACGGGGTGATTCTGCAATTTGCCGATCCGGAACTGATTGCGTGGTGCCTCGGATTTGTCCAGGAAGGGGCCAGGAAAGCGGGCCGCGATCCGAAGGGAATCGAGGTCATGGCGGCAGCGCCGGTGTGGGTATCGGATGACTTGTCCCTGGCGCGGCAGCGTGTGCGCTGGTTTCCCGCTCTGGTTTCGAACCACGTGGTCGATCTCATCTCCCGCTACAAGCCGGAGGAACTGCCCGCCTCTCTTACCGCCTACGTGCGAGACCGCGACAGGTATGACTATCAGCACCACGCTGAAGTGGGAAGCGACAACGCGAACTTTGTCTCCGATGAGGTCGTGGACAGGTTCTGCCTCGTCGGCCCGGTCGCGGCCCACCGGGAAAGGCTGAAGGCGCTGGCAAATGTGGGCGTAACCCAGTTCAATATCTATCTGATGTGCGGCGAGGAAGAACAGACGCTCGAGATCTATGAGAGGGAAGTGTTGCCCGAGTTTCGCGAGGCCCTTTCCCCGCGGCGTTGAACCGAGGCAAAGCCGGCCGTCAACTCTGGTTTCTCGGCTCTCAGATGTGAAACGGGGCAAGCTTCTCTCCGTCAAACAGGTAAGGGTGCCTGGTCCATGACCGACTGGAAGCCACTTCGAGCTCTTTCCGCGACCGGTACGATCCTCCTGCTGTGCTCCTGCGGCGGCACGAAAGCTGCAGCTCCCCAGGCCGCGCCTGCGGTTCCGGTGCTGACCGCTCCCGTCGAGCAAAAAGATGTCCCTCTGCAGCTCAAGGCGATCGGGACGGTGGAAGCCTACTCCAATGTGTCGGTCAAGACTCAGATCACCGGCGAGCTCACGGAAGTGCACTTCAAAGAGGGGCAGGATGTGCGCAAGGGTCAGCTGTTGTTCACCCTGGACAAACGCCCCTTCGAAGCCGCGCTGCAGCAGGCCCAGGGCAACCTTGCCCGCGACCAGGCCCAGGCTGCCAACGCGCGCGCGCAGGCCAAGCGCTACGATTCCCTTAGCCGGGCAGGAGTTGTCTCCAAGGAAGAGTACGAGCGCATGCAGTCGAACGCTGACGCTCTCGACGCCGCGGTGCTCGCCGACCAGGCCGCGTTGGAGAATGCGCGTGTGCAATTGCTCTACTGCAGCATCTACTCGCCGATTGACGGTCGCACGGGACCATTGCTTATCCACCAGGGCAACATGATCAAGGCGAACGATACGCCGTTTCTGGTGAGCATTAACCAGGTGCAGCCAATCTACGCCACATTCACGGTGCCGGAACAGAATCTGGCGGACATCAAGCGCTATTCCACCCGCGGCAAATTGAGCGTCCTGGCTTACATCCCCAACGATCCAGGCGGCCCGGTGGCAGGTTGGTTGAGTTTTATCGACAACACGGTTGACCAAGCCACGGGCACGATCAAGCTCAAAGGTGAATTTGGGAACGGTGATCGCCGCCTCTGGCCGGGACAATTCGTCGACGTCGTTCTGACGCTGGCGCAGCAAACCCATGCCCTGGTGGTGCCGTCGCAGGCGATCCAGAACGGTCAAGTGGGACCGTTCGTATTCGTGGTCAAGCCGGATATGACGGTCGAAGCCCGTCCCGTGACGCTCGACCGCAGCTCCGAGGGGCTCGCCGTCATTGCCAAGGGGCTGGCGGCCGGCGAACAGGTTGTAACCGATGGCCAGCTCCGCCTTGTGACCGGAGTGACGAGGGTTGAGCTGAAGCAGAGCGCAGGTGGGCCTGCTGCAGGAGCGGCAGCACGAAAATCGGACGTCCCGGCCTCGGCCGCCCGCCCTAAAGGGGAATAAGCCGTGAACGTGGCCGAAAACTTTATTCGCCGACCGGTCATGACCACTCTGGTCATGCTCGGGATTCTCCTCTTCGGGGTCATGGGCTATCGCCTGCTTCCGGTTAGCGATCTGCCCAACGTGGACTTTCCCACGATTCTGGTGTCCGCCAACCTGCCGGGGGCGACCCCGGAGACGATGGCGTCCGCAGTAGCGATGCCGCTCGAAAAGCAGTTCTCCACCATTGCGGGCGTGGACTCGATGACTTCTTCGAGCACGCAGGGTTCAACGCAGATTACGTTGCAATTCAGTTTGAGCCGCAATCTGGACGCGGCCGCCCAGGACGTGCAATCCATGATTGCGAAGGCGGCCCGTGACCTGCCCCAGAATCTGCCCAGTCCGCCCTCGTACCAGAAAGTCAATCCCGCCGACCAGCCGATTCTTTATCTCTCGCTGAGTTCTCCCACGATGCGGCTTTCCGATGTCGATGAATATGCGGAAACCCTGATGGCGCAACGCATTTCCATGGTCAATGGCGTGGCTCAGGTGAGCGTCTTCGGGGCCCAGAAGTATGCGGTTCACGCCAAGCTCGATCCCAAGGCCCTGGCCAGCCGGCAGATCGGAATCGATGAAGTCTCAAACGCCATTCAGGCGGGCAATGTGAACCTGCCCACGGGCATTCTCTATGGCACCCATCAGGCGTTCACGGTGCAGGCTAATGGTCAGCTGACCAAAGCCGCGGATTACGGCCCGCTCGTGGTGGCCTACCGCAACGGGGCTCCGGTGCGGCTGGCCGACCTTGGGCAAGTGGTGGATGGAGTCGAAAATGACAAGACGGCAAGCTGGTATTACGACGCCCATGGTTTGCGGCGCGGGATTGTGCTCGCCATCCAGCGCCAGCCGGGCACCAACACGGTGGAGGTGGTGGATGCGATTCGCCAGCTGATGCCCAGCTTTCGCGCCGTCATGCCGCCATCGGTCATGGTGGAAACACTTTACGATCGCTCGGTTTCGATCCGGTCCTCGGTCGACGACGTGAAGTTCACCTTGTTCCTCGCGCTGGTGCTGGTCATCCTGGTGATCTTCCTGTTTCTGCGTAACCTGTCGGCCACAGCCATTCCCAGCCTGGCGCTGCCCATGTCGATCGTGGGGACCTTCGCGGTGATGTATCTGCTCGGTTACTCGCTCGACAACCTGTCGCTCATGGCGCTGACGCTGTCGGTAGGATTTGTGGTCGACGATGCCATCGTGATGCTGGAAAACATCGTGCGCCATATGGAGATCGGCGAGCCGCCGATGGAAGCGGCTTTCCGCGGCGCGCGCGAGATCGGTTTCACCATTGTCTCCATGACCCTGTCACTGGCGGCCGTCTTTATTCCCGTGCTGTTCATGAGCGGCATCCTGGGCCGGCTGCTACACGAATTTGCGGTCACCATCAGCGTGGCGATCCTGGTTTCCGGCATCGTGTCTCTCAGTTTGACCCCGATGCTTTGCAGCCGCTTCCTGCGGCCCTCCAGGGAGTCGCACCATGGCCGTCTCTGGATGCTGTTCGAGCGCCTGTTCGACGGGCTTCTGCGCCTCTACGACCGCACGCTGCAGGTGACGCTCCGGCACAAGTTCGCAACCTTCGCCGTCTCGGCCGCGGTGCTCGCGGGGACGGTCTACCTGTTCGCGGCGATCCCAAAGGGTTTTCTGCCGGACGAGGATCAGGGACAGATTTTCATCTTTACCGAAGGTCCGCAGGGAATTTCGTTCGACAATATGGTTGAACATCAGCTGGCCCTCAACCACGTGGTCATGGCCCAGCCCTACATCGATTCTTTCATGTCGACGGCGGCGGGCGGCAACGCGGGCCGCATCTTTGCCCGTCTGAAGCCGCGTGACCAGCGCAAGTCCGCGCAGGAAATCATGCAGGAGCTGCGGGACAAGCTGGCGGCGGTGCCCGGCATCAATGCTTTTCCGCAGCTGCTGCCCCCCATCCGTATCGGCGGCCAGTTGACCAAGAGCCAGTATCAATTCACCCTGCAATCGCCGGACACCAATGAGCTTTACTCGGACGCCCCCAAGTTCGAGGCCAAATTGCGCAATGAGCCTCAATTCCAGGCCCTGCTTCAGGATGTCACCAGCGACCTGCAGATCACCAATCCGCAGGTGACCGTGGAAATCGATCGCGACAAGGCCTCGGCTCTGGGCGTCACGGCCGGCCAGGTGGAAGACGCCCTCTACACGGCCTACGGGCAAAGGCAGATTTCAACCATCTACGCCCCCAACAACGCTTATCGTGTGATCACCGAACTGGAGAGTCAGTATCAACTGGATCCCTCCGCCCTCTCCATGCTCTACATCCGCTCCTCCCACGGTCAGCTGGTCCCGCTCAATGCGGTCGCCAGACTGTCCCGGTCGCTGGGTCCTCTGACCATCAATCATCTGGGGCAGCTGCCGGCGGTAACCGTATCCTTCAACCTGAAGCCCGGTGTTTCGCTGGGGGACGCCGTGAGTGCGGTGGGCAAGGCCGCGCGGGAGGTGCTGCCAGCCACGGTGAGTACCAGCTTTCAAGGAACTGCCCAGGCCTTTGAATCATCGATCAGGGGATTGGGCCTCCTGTTGCTGATGGCGATTCTCGTGATCTACATCGTGCTGGGCATCCTGTATGAGAGCTTCATCCACCCGCTGACGATTCTCTCCGGCCTGCCCTCGGCAGGATTCGGTGCGCTGATTACGCTGTTCTTGTTCGGCCTGGACCTCAAACTGTCCGGATTCGTCGGTGGGATCAGGCCGGTGGGAATTGCGAAGACAATCTCCATTATGATGATTGACGTCGCGCTCGAGAAGCAGCGCGAGAGCAACGACCCTCCAGAGGAGGCGATCTACCAGGGAGCGCTGCTGCGTTTTCGTCCCATCATGATGACGACCATGGCGGCACTGATGGGGACCCTGCCCATCGCGCTTGGCTTCGGCGCCGGCGCCGAGTCCCGCCGGCCCCTCGGACTGGCCGTGGTTGGAGGCCTGCTGTTCTCTCAATTGCTCACCCTCTACATCACGCCCGTTTACTATATCTACCTGGATTCCTTCCAGAGCTGGCTGAAGTCGCGAAAGAAGCGGAAGCGAATGGATGCGACGGACCTGGGGAGAGAAGCAGTGCTGGCAGGGCGTCCCCGCCACGTGGCCGGGTCCTGATTGCGCAGGATTCTGGCGCACGGCGGGGCTACCGCGCTCCATGAGCCACCGGGTCATCTCCTTCCCATCGGGTAACATGTCCCAGTCAGACGCGAGCATACACTTTGGAATCCAGGGACATTCCCACCGAAGCCCGTCCGAATCATGGCTGGAGCCGCTACGCGCTCCCGTCCGCCAGCGATCTCCTCTTTGTGCTCGCACTGGGCGCTATGACCGTGGGCTCGCTCGCTGCCCGTTTGCTTGGCGACGCCGGAATTGGTTGGCATATTCGCAACGGAGAGCTCATTCTCAAGACCCACGCCATTACGCGGAACGACCCCTTCTCCGTAACCATGGGCGGACAATCCTGGTACGCGTGGGAATGGCTGTACGACACGGTCATCGCCGCCATTCACCACCGGGCTGCTCTGAATGGCGTGGTGCTCTTCACCGCCCTGATCATTGCCGCGACGTTTGCGCTAACCATGCGGCTGTGCCTTCGGCGCGGGGCCGATCTGCTCTCCGCGGCAGTCATGCTTGCTCTGGCGCTGGGCGCCTCGACCATTCATCTGCTGGCGCGGCCGCATGTGCTCAGCTGGCTTTTCACCGTAATCTGGTTTCAGATTCTCGACAGCGCGCATGATGGCACTTCGCGATCCGACCGGCGGCTGTGGCGCCTGCCAGCGCTGATGCTGGTGTGGGTCAACCTGCACGGAGGATTCATCGTGGGCTTCGCGCTCCTCGGGATCTACCTTCTCAGCGACGCCGTCCAGTACTTCCGTTCCGATCGCGAGGAGATGCAGCGGCGGAATACAGGCGGGCTACGTCGACTCGGCGCCGTCACGGGAGCCGTCGTGCTCGCCAGCTTCGTCAATCCCTATGGCCCGAAGCTGCACCTGCACATCTTCCGCTATCTTTCGAACCGCTGGCTGATGAATCACATTGACGAATTTCTGTCACCCAACTTTCACGGAGTCGCCCAGCAGTGCTTCGTGGGGCTGCTTCTGATCGCCATTGTCACCCTGGCGATGCTGAGAGAAAAACCGCGGTTGTGTCATGGGCTGGTTCTGCTTTTCGCCGCGTACACCGGCCTTTACGCCTCACGCGGACTGCCGGTCTCGTCACTCTTGCTGGTTCTGATCGTGGCTCCATGGGTGACGCAGATGCTGCGGGAAGCGCACGAAGGTGGACGGCTTCCCCCGCGCTTGCGCGA
>CAYOZX010000214.1:0-6339 GCA_964408515.1 uncultured Acidobacteriaceae bacterium
CTCAGATTGATGTCAAGATGTTCTCCACTGTCCCCGACATACCCGTTGCTCTTGACGCCGCGAATAAGCAGCGGCAACTCTGCGACCACCCCAAGCCAAATCCGATTGGACGGTTTGATTGGTTCCCCGGCGACGAGCCATCTGAAACGCCAATGGACATTTCCGCGCCCTCCGATCCCACCGTCGTCAAGACCATTCCTTATCCAAGCCAGAATCCACGACGTTTCGTCGGATTCTACGTAGTCGGGTGCGTCAGCTATCGCTTCAGTTTCGGGCGTGATATTCACCAGACCTTTTTTGCCTATCACCTCATGAGATTTATACCAGCCGAAAATGGGAACCCTTTGAAGTTGCCTATGATGGGTTTTGAGGTAGGGGTCACTGCTCCCGAAAAGGAGATTTCCTTGATGCGCGAACTTTATGCCCGCAATGATGCAAACTGACGCAAAAATCCAAATTAGGACACTACCTCTGGACGGGTACGGCCCGGCGGATTGCACCATTTGTGGTAATCTGACCTTTCCTATGCAACTACAGGCAGCACACGTGTATCCACCGCACCCACAAGCGGCAGGTGCGGGAATCACCAGGGCGCGACTCCTCGTGACCCTGTCTGGGAGCAGGCGATGAAGGTTGGCATACTCACCGGCGGCGGCGACTGTCCAGGACTGAACGCTGTGATCCGCGCCGTTGTGCGTAAAGGATGTTTTCACTACGAAGATGCGTTTGTGGGCTTCCTGGAAGGCTGGCGTGGTCTGCTGGAAAACAAGAGCATGCCCCTGGATCTTTCCAGCGTGGGCGGAATCTTGCCTCGCGGCGGGACTATCCTGCGGACCTCGCGCACCAATCCCGCCAAGAAAGCGGACGGACTCGACCAATGCGTGGCCACACTCAAGCAGCACAAAATTGACGCCCTGATCGCAGTGGGCGGGGACGACACCCTGTCGGTGGCGCAGAAGCTGCATGAACGAGGGGTGGATGTGGTGGGCGTCCCCAAGACGATTGACAACGATCTGGGAGGCACCGACTACACCTTCGGGTTCGACACGGCGGTGAATATCGCTACCGAAGCCATCGACCGGGTCCACACCACCGCGGAGGCCCACAACCGGGTGATGGTCGTGGAAGTCATGGGCCGGGATGCGGGCTGGATCGCCATGTACAGCGGAATCGCGGGCGGCGCCGACGTCATCCTGATCCCGGAAATACCCTTCGACATCGACAAAGTAGCCGAAACCATCCGCCTGCGCCACGCCCGAGGGCGTTATTTCAGCATTGTGGTGGTGGCGGAGGGCGCAAAATTTTCGACCGATGTCGATCCCGCGCATGGATCACCCATTGTGGTGGACATGGGCAAAGACGAGTTCGGTCACGCCCGGCTGGGCGGAATTGGAAATATCCTGGCGCGGGAGATTGAACGGCGCATCGGCTTCGAGACCCGGACCGTGGTATTGGGGCACATTCAGCGTGGCGGCTCTCCCAGCGCCTTCGACCGCATGTTGGCGACGCGCTATGGTCTGGGAGCCATCGACATGGTCCATCGCGGCGAATTCGGCTGCATGGCCGCGCTGCGCGGCAACCGGATTGTGTCCGTGCCCCTGGCCGATGCTATCGCCAAGAACCGCACGGTCGATCAGGAGACGATCGACGTGGCCTCTGGCATCCTGGACAAGCTCAGCCCGGACAAGGTGACAGCAGAAAAGTAAGTGGACGGCCCGGCAAGCGAAATTTGCGGTAATCGGTGCGAACTTCGGCGGATCGAGTTCGAAACCTGGTTTTCGAATTTCTCTGGAGCATGGCTGGACTTTACGCCCGCCTCGCGTCTTCCCTTCTCCTCATCATCGAATCCATCCTTGTTCTGGCAGCATTCGGGTGGATTCTGCTGCGCGCTGGAAAGCGCTTTGCGTCCCTGAGGACGAGTTCTCCCTTCGGACCGTGGTTCCGCAGAGTGGCGCGACGCAAAACCGCGGCCTGCATCACGGTTGGCCTGTTGGTGGTGGCGTCGCGCGCGGCGTTGATCCCGCTCCTGGGCATTCCCGCACCACGCTGGCATGACGAGTTCAGCTATCTGCTCGCGGCGGACACGTTCGCGCATGGGCGAATCACGAATCCCACTCACCCCATGTGGGTGCACTTCGAAAGCTTCCACATCATCCAGCAGCCGACCTATATGTCGATGTACCCGCCGGCGCAGGGTCTGGTGTTGTCCGTGGGAGAGCGGCTGGGACATCCCTGGACCGGGCAGGTCCTGATCACCGCCTTGATGTGCGCGGCGCTGTGCTGGATGCTGCAGGGTTGGCTGCCGCCGGCCTGTGCGCTGCTTGGTGGACTTCTGGCAGCCCTGCGCCTGGGCCTGCTCAGCTACTGGATGAACGGATACTGGAGCGCGTCGGTGGTGGCGCTCGGGGGCGCGCTGGTGACGGGCGCATGGCCCCGGCTGAAACGCCGCGCACGAGCAAGAGATGCCGTCTGGCTGGCGCTGGGGCTGGTCATTTTGGCGAACAGCCGTCCCTACGAAGGCCTGCTTCTCGGCATCGCTGCTGCGATCGGGCTCATGGCGTGGGTAATGGGAAAACGCAGGCTTGCATTTCCAGTTCTGCTGCGACGCGTCATTGCGCCCGGGTTGGCGGTGCTGGGGCTGGCGGCGGTGGCCACGGGCTACTACTACGAGCGCGTGACCGGGGACCCATTCCGCATGACCTACCAGGTGAATCGCGAGACCTACTCGCAGGCTCCCTACTTTCTGTGGCAGCAGCCGCGCGCCAGGCCCGTCTATCACCATGCCACCATGCGCGACTTCTATGAGCGCGAGTTCGAGACTTATGAGCAAGGCCGCACTCTGGCTGGCTTCTTGCGCAACACCGGGGAAAAGCTAAGGTCGATGTGGGCGTTTTATGTGGGTCCGGTTTTCTCGGCGCCGCTGCTGATGCTACCGTGGGTGTCTCGCGCCCGACGCATGCGCTTCCCCCTGCTTGCAGGCTCTGTGCTCTTGCTCGGGATGGCGGCCGAGACCTGGACTTCGCCCCATTATCTGGCGGCAGGCACCGGGCTCTTCTACATCCTCCTGATGCAATGCCTGCGGCACCTGTGGCTGTGGAGGCCCGGAGGGCGTCCGCTGGGCGCGGCACTGGTCCGGAGCGTAGCGATGATCTGCCTGGCGATGGTGGTCCTGCGGGTGGCAGCTGTGGCTGCGGGCGCACGCATTGAGGCGCCCTGGCCGCGGGGCAATCGGGAACGTGCTGCGATCTTGCGAGAACTGCAGAACCTCCCCGGAAAACACCTGGTGATCGTCCGTTATGAAGCCGCTCATGACCTTGACCGGGAATGGGTCTTTAACGCCGCCGACATTGATGGAGCGAAGGTGATCTGGGCACACGACATGGGGCAAATGGACAACGAAGAGTTGGAGCAATACTTTCGTGACCGCCATGTCTGGCATCTCGATGCCGATCAATCCGTGCTCCGGCTGGAACCATGACCCCCAGGTTGCACCTCACGGCGAAGCGAATCAGCATTCACGGGTTGCTGCTGGCGTTATGCCTGTGGACGGTCTATGCCGTCGACCTTTCCAGCCATGGGTTGCGGGACCGGTATGGAATAGTGAAGGGCGCCGACTTCCTGCACTTTTACACTCTGGGCCATCTGGCCCGGCAAGGCCGTGGAGATCTTCTCTATGACCTGCGAGCTCAGGCCGGGATCACGCGGCAACTTGTCCCTGAGGCGCCGGACAGCCTGTACGTCCCTCTGTACGGGCCGCAGGTTTCGCTGTGGTTCGCGCCGTTTGCCCGCCTGTCCTACGGCCGGGCTCTGGCCGCCTGGCTGCTGCTGAATGTTCTGATTTATGGCACGTGCTGCTACGCGGTGGGGAAGACCTGCGCTGCCCTTCGCCCCTACCGATGGACGGTGTTGATTGCCGGCTTGGCGTTCCCGGGATTCTTTCACCTGTTAATGTGGGGGCAAACTTCGGGCCTCGCGCTGCTCTGTTTTACGCTTGCCTATCTGGCGCTGCGACGCGGCTGGAACGTGCTTGCGGGTCTCGCTATTGGCACGCTCGTCTTTAAGCCCCAATTGGGCCTGGTTGCGGCCGCGGTATTGCTGCTCGCCGGTGCGTGGAAGATTATCGCAGGAGCCGTGCTGTCGATGTCGGCACAGCTCGCGCTCGCCTGGATGCACTATGGGACCGGGGTCCTGCGAACTTACTTCGACGCGCTGCTGCACGTGCGAGCAGTCCTGGCGCTACTGGAGCCACGACTGTATCAGACGCATTCGCTGCGGTCGTTCTGGTCGCTGCTGTTGCCCTGGCCGCGGGCGGCATCTGTCCTGTATGCGGCCAGCGCGCTGGTGGCAGTATGGCTCGCGTTGCAGTGCTGGAAAAAGAACGGGCAGCTGGAGATCCGCTACGCGGGGCTCCTTTTCGCCACCGTGTTGGTGTCGCCCCACCTGACAGTGTATGACCTGGTGATTCTCGCTCCCGCATTTCTGTGGCTGGCGGATTGGGCGGCAGCAAACGGCGGCGGCCGCGTCTCACTCTGGATCGACGGCCTGCTTTATGCATGCTACCCGTTGTTCCTGCTGGGACCCCTGGCTCGCATCACGCATCTGCAGCTCTCGGTAGTGGCAATGGCTCTGCTGCTCTGGATATGCTGGCGGATCGCCGAAGGACGCACGGGGTCGCTATTTGCCTGATCCGGGTTCACGGAAGAGAAACGCCAGCGCCTCGGGAAAGCGTCTCGCCCATTCTCCTTCATGGTGAGTTGAGCCTTCGTCGATCTGTACCCGCAGCCGGCTTTCGTTCAGTCCGGCGCGGCGCAGAATGTGCTCCAGCCGGCGAACATCCTCGACGATGTGCCGGGAGCGAGTGCCGTCGCCCAGTTCCCGGGTCCCGACGCCGATGAAGATGCGAGCCGGCCATTCTCTGAAGGTGCGGCTCGATTTAAGCAGCAGGCGATTGGCGATGTACAGGGAGGGGCTCTCCAGCAGCAGGCGGCCAAAAGCACCCGGACGGTCCATGGCACTGAACAGCGCGATCACGGAGCCGAGCGACGATCCGCCCAGCCCGATGTCTTCAGGATTCCTGGTCACGCGATAGCGTTCGCGCACGAAGGGCATCACTTCATCCACGAGAAAGGCCGGGTACAGCTTGCCCTGAGGGCGCCGGACGGGCGGGTGCAAGGAATGGAAAGGCACATACTCCCGGGCGCGATCCTTGCGCGCGTTGTCAATGCCCACCACAACAAGCGGGGGAATCCTGCCCTCGCGAATCAGGCGGCCGGCCGTGCGCCCTGCCTGCCAGTCCACCCCGATGTAGGCGGTTGCGGGATCGAACAGGTTTTGGCCATCGTTCAGATACAGGACTGGATATGAGCGGCGCTCGCCTTCCGAGTCAGCGTATCCCGGCGGCAGCCAAACCCGCAGCATGCGTGTATTACGGAAGACGCGGCTGCGGAACTCATGCAGTTGCAGTTCTCCTGCTGGAGTGGCGGGCGCGGAAACGGCTAAGCCCTTGCTCGAGTCTGCAGCGGTTGAGGAGATTTCAGTCATGAGGAAAGGTGGAATCAAGTCCTGCGAGCGCTTCGCGCCCAGAGCAACGACGACATTATGGCGATGGTGAGAATCAAGCCCAGCGACGTCAAGCACAGGATGCACCATGCTGCCAGAATGAATCGTTCAATGTAGGCGAGATAGAGGGCGAAGACCGATCCCGCGAGCGAGGCCCCAGCCAGCATCGCCGGAGCTTGAGCCTCCCCACGGTAGAGGGTGGCCACCACCAAGAGGCCTACATAACCGAGGATTCCTATCAGGGCCACCGGAACCCCAAGAAACTCGGAATAGGTGCTGCGGTTGACGATGTCGCAATTGAAGTTCTCGCCGAAAGAGCAATATGAAGTCTTGGTTGTGCCGTAATGGTGATAGAGCGAGACCGATGACACCGCGATCCCGGCCACGGCCAGGATCGCGATGGTCAGGAACAGGCGTGACCTGACGCCCGTCATGGCAGGGCACATCCGGCTTTCGTGGCTATAGTGGGCAGAGGCAGCGTGCCCTCGATGCGTTCGCCGCTGGCGAACTTCCAGGTAGGAAAGTGCTTGATTCCCCCCTCCTTGCAAAGCCGCCCTTCATCCCCACACCCGACATTGCTTATGGTTCTGACACTTGCATCCCTCGTTGAAACCGGCATTCCGATCTCGCTCGGATGCGCCGCGGTGGGACTTGTGTTTGCGCTATGGCTCATCAAGTCGCTCCTCTCAATCTCTCCGGGTACGGAGAAGATGCAATTCATCGCGAACGCCATCGAGCAGGGCGCAACCACGCTGCCCGATTTCCGCGGCAGCGACGTCT
>CAYOZX010000215.1:0-6329 GCA_964408515.1 uncultured Acidobacteriaceae bacterium
AAACCTAAGGTGCCCACATGCACGTCGCTTATCTCGCTGCTCTTCCATTTGTTTGTCTTGTTCTGCAGATTCTTGACGAAGTCGTCTTTGGTCTCCCAAGCTCCCCAGCTGTCTCCTGCCATGAATCCGTCAGCCAAGTGCTGCTGTGCCCACGACACATCGTTCTTCATCTGCGCACTTCTGGAGTCCTGCTGGAGTTGCTTGATCTGCTGGGCGACATCGCCGTCACTCTGGGCATGAAGGTTGATGAATAGAAGGAGACAACAGAACAGCGTGATGACAGCGATAGCCGTTGTTTTTTTCACAATATGGATCCTCCGTGTAAGCGGCGGGAATTCTATCACATCCCTCTCGCCCACCAGTGCCACCGCCGGCGGAGGCAGTTTCAGGCTCACTCCTACGGGCTCCAACTTCATCATGACTTCAGCCGTCCGCTGGAATGGAAGTGATAGAACGACTAGCTTTGTCAGCGGTACCCAGTTGCACTTAATTGTTATGATCCACTGTGGGTCCCTCCTGCGCCGCGACTGAACGGAACACGCTGCTGGCACCTGCCACCTCCGGACGACGTCCATTTTTTCAGCAGCCTGCTAGGCGGCCAGACGGACCTTAAGCGTCCGAAGCGGTGCAACGATCACGGGTATCCGGTAGACGCTCTCCAGGAGATGGCGGGCGGCGGCAATCTTCTCGGCCAGGGGGTCACGGGAAGAATATCCGTCGGCAGCGACGTCCAGCCGTCCCACCTGACGCCTGACCTGCAAGCACTGGATGTGGCCGTCGCGCGCGGCGTCAAAGGCATTGGCCAGGCGAAGAATGGCGGCCAAGCGAACCACCAGCCGACGCTGGGCTGCGGGCAGGCCGCGTAAAGGTTTCTGGCCGGCGCGGGGCAAGACGCCGCGATGATATCGGGCGACAATGGCAGCGATCCGCAGTTCTTCGCCGCTCCATCCCAAGAGCGGCGGCAGGCGGCGAATCAGGCGATAAGAGGCTTTGTGGTGGGCCTGCTCGCCCTCGGATCGTCCAACGTCGTGCAAAAGAGCCGCCGCCTGCAGGATGGCCCGGTCCTGGGCCACAGAAGGCGCGGTCCCGTTTCCCGCGTGTAACCCGTCGAAAAGTTGCAGAGCCAGCTTTGCCACGTGGCAGGAATGCGGAAAGTCCGGATCCAGCAGGGATGCCCAGCGGGCAATCCGCAAGCGGGCACTTGCCGCGATTTCCTTGCCCGCAGGGAGAGCTGCGCGCCACGTCTGCCAAAGGGACTCTTTGCCGCGGGTTCGCTGCCGGTATTTCCCGATCCGGTGGTTGCGCTCGGCGTCGATTCTGGCCTTCCACGACGATTGCGCCTCAGGATCGGCAAAGACATGCTCCCTCCGGGCCAGAGCCCAGAGGACATCCAGATCATGCACTTCCCCAAGCAGGTCCTGCATTCGCTTCAGGTCGCCACTCCACTGCGCGTGCTGTTCAGGAAGGAAATTTTCCGCGATATAGCGGAAGCGCTTCAGGCCGATGCGCAACCGGTGAAAACCCACCTGGGAGCGGTGGCGCAGCGCGAGGCGATGCAGGGCGTATGCTTCCGTCCAGCGCTCCAGGGCCAAGTGGCGGAAGATCAGGCTGCCGGAGCGAAGTCTCCCCAGGCGCCGGGGAAGCGACCGACTCCAGCGCTGCCACTGTTTGCGATCAAACTCGCTGAGCGCCAAAGCGGCTTCTCGACGCAAGTCCCCTTCGCGGTCTGCCAGTAACTGCAGTAACCGCACCGATGGCTGATCCCCGTCAGTCGCCAGGTCATGTACCCATGCCTGCGCCACATGCGTATCGCGAAGCCCGCCCAGGCTGCGAAAGAGGCGCCGGCCCGCCTTTTTCATGTCCTTCCAGGCGGGGCCGGGATCGACCGCGGCGGCGCTATCGGCAACGGAAAGGCAGCGGCGCAGCGCGACGCGCAGATCGTGCACAGGGTCGGGGGCGAGGTTCGCACCGGCATGGGCACATTGTTCCAGCACCTCGTTCATCCAAAAGGCGAGTCCGGTCTTGGGCACGGGGGCCATGGCCGTTGAGGCAGTCACAGGCCCGGAGCGCTTCGAAGCTTCCAGCTGAGCTGACGGTTCCATGATGAGAGAAAGTTCTTAAGATTACCTCCGTAATGTGTATCTTCTCACGCTTTCGCATTACTCTTAGCGGGTAACAGCAGAAGTTCCAGGAGCTGCCTATCCTCACAGCGGACACCAGCAAAGGCGGCCGGCTCGCGTCGGCGCGGGCCTTCGTACACAGCCTCAACATTCTGGTGAAGTACGTCCGTCTCTATGGATTGGAACACAAACGGACCGAAGGTCAGTTTGCGACTACCTGGAATGAGCTTCAGGATGGCCTACCCAAGGGCAGCGACGGCGGGTTTCTGCTCGGAGTCTCCGAGAATAAGCTGCTGCTCGACGGCATCCCGCTGGAGACGGGTCAAGCGGAGCGCAGTTTTGCGCAGTTGCTGACCACCGCCGGGCTGGCAAGTATCCACTTTTCCAACCAGGTTACGCGAGACGAATTCACGCAACTGGTGCGGGCCTTCGCTCTGGGAGGATCGCGGGCGCAGGACGTAGTCAAAGAGATTAAGAACACATTCGGGGACAGCAAGAATGCCGCGATTCGCATCAACGAGGTCAAGTTCGTAGCCGCGGATCCGGCCACGGGCGAGGTCAGCATTGCGGCGCAGATCGCGGCGCAGACTCTCGGTCCGGAATTCAAGCAGTGGCTCAATGATCCGCAGAAGCTCCTGCAGTTGATCGCGGCCGCAGAAGGCGCCAAGAGCGGTGGCGGTGGCGGCGGCGGCGTCCCGGGTGGAGCTCCCGCGGGAAGCGTACCCAACCCTTCGGAGAACGCGCAAGCCGGGGTGGCGGCCACCGGCGCCTGGAAGGGCGGAGTCGTGGCCCTGCAGGAGGAAGAGGTAATCCAGGCCATTCGCCTGCTTACCCGGTTCGGGGAAGCGGGTGGCGATCCCGAGGTTACACCCGAGACCTTGCAGAAAGAACTGAGCACGGTTGATCCCAACACCAAGCTCAATCTGCAGCAGCTGCTGGGAACCCTGGCCGCCCAGTCGGCGGCGGAACCCGGCGACAACACGCCTCTGCTCATGAAGGCTGCGGAACACATGGCCATTCGTTTTGCCCTGGAACGTTTCCAGAAAGGCGAAGTGAAGGTCAACGCGGTGCACCAGATGATGGAGCACATGAGCCGGCAAATGGATACCCTGCGCCGGATTCTGAAGATCCAGGAAGACAAAATGGGCAAGGCCGGGATCCTGGTGGAGTCTCATGCCGACATCCTGGACCGTATGTTCTGGGCGGAGGTGCCGGAAGCGGGCAAGAAGAGCGTACTGCTCTCGCACGAGGCTCCCTGCGTGCCGCCGCGCAACGTGCGCCAGTTCGTCGAGGTGCTGCTAGAGCGAGGCGACAAGGAAACCTCGACCGCCATCCTGACGAATTACCTGAATTGCCTGGACACGAAAGATCTCGAACCACGGCGCAAGATCGCCACCGGAATCAGCCAGCTGGCGGACCTGTTTGCTGCGTCGGGCGGCGAACTGACAGCGTTGTCGATCCGCAAGATCGGCGAGCTCATAGGCAAGGAAAACGACACCGATGTGCAGAGCCTGTTGAGCGCGGCCTTCGTGCGTCTGAGCGCCGAAGCCAGCGCGCTCAAGCAGTTTGGCGCGCTCAATGAGCTGTGTATCGCGATGGAAGCGATCGGCCGGCAGCGCCCGGTGCTGGTTGAGGAAATTCGGCCGCGCATCGGGGTGGAAAACCGGCTTCCAGAGTTCATTGAAGAGGCCATGCACCAACCCCAGGTGCCTCCGGATCTGCTGCAGGTGCTGCGCCGCACTTCACAGGCCGCGGTGGAGCATCTGGCGGAGCGGTTTTTCCGCTGCATGCGGCGGGAGGAGTGCGATCGCGTTGTCGACATCGTGAATGAGCTGGGAGCGCCGGCGCAGGCCCAGATCCGGGAAGTGATGCGCACCGGGCAGCCACGCCAGGCCGCGGCCATGGTCGGACTGCTCAGCCGGCTGGATGTACCCACCCTGCTGGAGCTGCTGCCGGTGCGGTTACCGGAATGGAACCGCTTCTATCACGACATCGTGGTGCGGCAGATCGCCTACGGCGCGGCGCACGACCGCGGGCGCTCGCTGCTGGAGTTGCTGGAAATTCTCGATCCCATGGTCCTGCCGCAGGCCATCGACGAAATCGGCATGAGCGGCGACCGGAGCGCGCTACCGCCGCTGGTGGTGATGGCAGAAGCGGGAGAAGCGGAGGACCGTTCGCCCCTGCTGCAGTTGAAGGCGGTGGAGTCGCTGGGCCGCCTGCGCGAGGACGACGCCGTTCCTGTCCTGCGCAATCTGCTGGAAACCAAGAAAATGTGGCGTTGGAGCCATCACCGCGAGCTGCGCGTCGCCGCCGCCCAGGCCCTGGCCAAAATCGATCCCCGGTACGGCAGCCAGATCATGGCTGAGAGCAGCCTGGAACCGGCGGAACTGGCGATCGCTCCGCTGGACGCAGCGCCCGCCTGCCCCTGGGTGAGACAACGACGCTACGAGC
The DNA here is from genome assembly GCA_964408515.1 of uncultured Acidobacteriaceae bacterium. Taxonomy (GTDB): domain Bacteria; phylum Acidobacteriota; class Terriglobia; order Terriglobales; family Acidobacteriaceae; genus CAYOZX01. The sequence continues at coordinate 4,572 of CAYOZX010000215.1, forward strand.
GCATCGTGTTGCGAAAGACGGTGCCCGCTACCATCAGCAGCTCCTGGGGCAAATCCAGCATTCTGATTCGTGAAATGAGCATGGGCGGGGGGATGGGCACGAAAGAGGACAACCTGCGCGTGGGCTCGGAGGCCAACATCGACATTAACGCGGGAGTCCGGAGAATCAAGGGCCAGGTGCTTCTGCGGCGAGCCAGGGTGAATGAAATCGGCTTCGAGATCGTGAATATCGACCTGGAAAGCCGCTATCGCCTGCGCCGCCTGCTCATCGATTCCCTGGACCGCTCCTCGGGCACCACCGAGGGCGAGTGGGATGGCCAGCGAAGGGTTTAGGGAACAGCTTCAGACAGGAAGAGCGAGGCCTCTGCGAAGACAGAGGCCTTTTTGTTTGCCTGGCCGAGAGCGAATTACTTCACTTTGGCAAAGATGATGACCAGGGTGTAGAGCGCCAGGGATTCGATAAGCGCCAGCCCGAGAATCAGCGCGAACTGAATGCCTGCGCGCGCTGCCGGGTTGCGGCCCAAAGCCTCGGCTGCCGCAGCCGTGGCCCGGCCTTGCGCCAAGCCGCAAATCGCGGAGGCGATGGCCATGGAAAATCCGGCCGCGATCGCCACCCAGTTGACCGCACTGGCGGGTTCCCCGCCCTGCGCGAAGACTGGCACCGCCAGGAACATGAAGGCCAGCGCCATGAACAGCAAGCTCAACAATCTACGCATCGTGTTGCTCTCCTTCTTATGAATTGCCGCCAGTGGGTGGTTGACGTCATCCTCGTACAGACGCCCTCACGCTGAACGGCTAAAACCCGGTGTCAGTGCTCTTCCGCTACCGCCCCCGCCAAATAAACCATGGTGAGCAGGACGAATACATAGGTTTGCAGCAGAGACACGAATATGTGCAGGCCCAGGAAAAGGATCGGAATGCCCAGCGGAATCAGAGAGAAGAACACCAGGGTCACCATGTCGCCGGCAAACATGTTGGCATAGAGACGCACGGTCAGAGACAACATGCGCGCCAGATGGCTGATGATTTCAATGGGAATCATGATGATCGCCAGCCACCACATGGGACCCATGAAATGCTTCAGGTACGCTACTCCGTGATGCCGGAAGCCCTGAGCCTGATAGTAAACAAAGGCGCACACCGCGCATCCCAAGGGAACCACCGGGACGGCGGTGGGCGATTCAAAGCCGGGGATCAATCCAATCAGATTGCAGATCAGAATGAAGAACGTCAGGGTCATCAGGAAGGGGATAAAGCTTTCACTTCCGTGCCCAATAATTTCGTGGCCTTGTCCGGTCACGAAGCCATGCATCCCTTCAAAGACATGCTGCAAAGCGCCTGGGCTCTCTACCGAAAGCCGGGCGCGCACAAGGAGGAACAGCACAATCAGGAATATGACGACCAGGAACTGCATGGCTACGGCGTTGGTGACGGGCGCCTGGGGATATTGGGGATGGATATGCAATGCCGTCAGCAACCCGGTGACAGGGCCGGCAAAGAGGCGGTTCAAAATCTCCGTAAACCAGAGTTGTTCAGGCATACGTCGAGTTTCCCGGCTATCGGCCTCTAGCTATCAGCTAGCTGCTTTTAGCGCTGAGCTTCAGGGCTATTCCTAACTGCACCGATTGGACGTTTCAGATGCCGCGCGTCACCGCAACCCACGCCTCGTAGGCGGCTTCGCACGCGATGGCTGCTACGGGCAGAAACAGGCCAGCAAAAAGCCCGTAGAGACTCGCGGGAGAAACAGTGAATATAACAT
>CAYOZX010000216.1:0-6321 GCA_964408515.1 uncultured Acidobacteriaceae bacterium
CGGCGGCGCAGGAAGCCAAAAACCCAAAGCGCGACATGCCGATCGGCATCCTGGGTTCGCTGGTGATCTGTACGGTCCTCTATGTGCTGTTCGCCTACGTTCTCAGTGGTGTCGCCACGGTTCAGGATTTCCGCACAGCCGGCCGTGAAGCATCGGTGGCATTTGCCATCACCAAATACATGCATGGCTATGAGTGGCTGTCGAGATCGGTCACGGTGGCGATTTTGGCGGGATTCTCGTCGGTGATTCTGGTCATGTTGCTGGGCCAGTCACGGGTCTTCTATTCGATGAGCCACGACGGCCTGGTCCCAAAGATCTTTTGCGAGGTCCATCCGCGTTTCCGCACCCCCTACCGGTCGAACATGCTGTTTTTTGTGTTCACGGGCTTGTTTGCGGCCTTCATTCCCGAGGACATCGTCGGAGAGATGACCAGCATCGGCACGCTGTTCGCGTTTGTCCTGGTATGTATCGGGGTCTGGATTCTGCGCCGCCGCCGCCCCGATCTCCAGCGTGCCTTCAAAGTGCCCGCCGTGCCCCTGGTTTCGCCCGCAGGGGTCTTTGTCTGCGGCGCCATGATCTACGGTCTGGGCTGGACCAATTGGCTGCGACTGATCGTATGGCTGGCCATTGGACTGGTGATCTACTTCAGCTACGGCCGGAAGCACAGCAAGGTGCAGGCCCTAAGCGGGGCCGTGCCCATGGGCAAGAGCGAGCCCTCGATGGCAGATTGACCATCTCTTCCTGACGCCTGCCTCAGGCGCTGAGAATTCAACGCTCCCACTGCAGGCAGGCTCTCTTTGCTTTATATTCGTTATCCGCCAGCGGGCTGCCGCCCCGCACGGCCGGCCTCCGCATCCACTGAGTTCGCATGAAGGCCTTTCGCAATCTTCGCCTGGTAGCTATGGCCCTGGTGAGCCTCACTCTGCTGGGAATGGCGGGATTTCATTTCATCGAAGGATGGCCCTGGTTCGATGGCCTCTACATGGTGATCACGACCTTTACGACCATCGGCTATCAGGAGACCCATCCCCTCTCCCACGCGGGACGTGTTTTCAATCTGGCTCTCATTGTGATTGGGGTCTCGCTCGTCTTCCTCGGCATCGGGTCCCTGACCCAGGCTTTGCTAGAATTCGAGCTGCGCAGCTTCTTCGGCAGGCGAAAGATGGAGCGAGAGATCAGCCGGCTCTCCGGGCACTACATCATTTGCGGAGCCGGACGCGTGGGCCGCAGCACGGCCCGCGAGCTGGCCAGCCGCCACGCGCCCTTTGTTGTCATTGACCAGAGCGCTGAACGCACTGCGCGGTACGGGGTTGACTGGCTCACCCTGACCGGCGACGCTACCCAGGCACAAGTCCTGCGCCAGGCTCAGGTCGAGAGCGCGCGCGGGTTGGTGGCGGCGACCACCACCGACGCCACCAACCTCTACATCGTCCTGACCGCGCGCGAGCTGAACCCGCGGTTGAAGATCATGGCCCGCGCCAGCGAGGAAGAGGCCGAGAGGCACCTGCTCAAGGCGGGCGCGGATTCGGTGGTTTCGCCTTACCTTTTTGCGGGACAACGTATCGCGCGTTCCTTCCTGCAGCCCCACGTAGTCAGCTTTCTGGATTCCGCCACGACGCATCTGGGCCGGGACCTTGAAATCGGAGAGATCTGTGTGGCGCCCGAGTCGGCGCTCGCGGGAACCACCCTGGAGAGCTCGCACATACGCCAGGACTGCGGGGCGGTGGTGCTGGCCATCAAGCGCGAGGCCAAGATGGACTTCAATCCTTCGCCTGACGACCGCATCGAGGCCGGCAACTTCCTGATCGCCATGGGAGACTCATCCCAGTTGCATCAGTTGGAGCGCATGGCGGCGGCCCGGCAATGAAAATCGTCTCGGCGGCAGAGATGCGCGCAATCGATCGTGCCACCAGCCAGCGCTTCGGCGTCCCCTCCCTTACGCTCATGGAAAATGCGGGAACGGCGGTGGCAGACTTCGTGGCCGCGCGCTATCCCCTGGCAAAGCGCGTCGGGGTGCTCTGCGGAAAGGGAAACAACGGCGGGGATGGCTTCGTGGCCGCGCGCAAGCTGCGTGCAGGGGGCAAGGATGTGCGCGTGCTGTTGCTGGCGGAGCGTTCGGAACTGCGCGGCGATGCCGCCGAGATGTTCAGCAAGCTGCCGATCCCGCCGGTGCCGGCGCCTGCCCCTGGGGAGCTCAAAGCCGATGCCGCCCGCGCCGTACTCGAGTCTGACCTCCTGGTCGATGCCATTCTCGGCACTGGTTTTCTCCCGCCAGTTCGCGGCGTCTACCGTGAGGCAATCGCTGCGATAAACGCCTCCGCAGTGCCGGTTGTCGCCGTGGACATACCCTCGGGCGCCGATGCCGACGTCATGGGAGAGCAGGTCGGCTCCGTGGCCCGGGCCGATGCCGTGGTGACCTTTACAGCGCCGCGTCCGGCACATGTGTTCGGTATGTTGACGGCCGGGCCCACCATCGTCGCGCCGATCGGTTCCCCGGACGAAGCTATCTCGTCCGATCTGCAGCTTAACTTGATTACCGCGCACGACATCCGTGCTTTGATTGGACCCCGCCCGGTTGCTTCCAACAAGGGCAACTTCGGACACGTGCTGGTGGTCGGCGGATCTTTGGGAAAAGCGGGAGCCGCGGCCATGGCAGGCATGGCCGCACTGCGCGCCGGCGCCGGCTTGTCCACCGTGGCGACGGCAAAATCCGCCCTGGCGACGGTCGCGGGCTTTCACCCCGAACTCATGACCGAACCGCTGGCGGAGACCGATGCCCGGAGCATTTCTGTGACTGCTCTGGGGAGGGTGAACACGCTTGCGAAAGGAAAGACTGTGCTGGCGGTGGGACCAGGAATTTCGCGGCATCCTGTGACCGCGCGGTTGGTGCGCGCGCTGGCGAAGAAGCAGAAACTGCCCATGGTGCTCGATGCCGACGGGCTTAATGCTTTCGCGGGCCGCGCCTCGGAGCTGAAGTCAACCTCCGTTCGCGTGATCACGCCGCATCCGGGCGAGATGGCACGCCTGATCGGCGCGACGGCGCCGGAAGTGCAGCGCGACCGTCTCCACGTGGCCCGGGAATTTGCCCGGAAGGACAGATTGATTGTCGTCCTCAAGGGCCATCGCACGCTGATAGCTCAACCCGGCGGTGAGGTTTGGGTGAACGCGACGGGAAATCCCGGCATGGCTACCGGGGGCACGGGGGACATCTTGACCGGCATGATCGCGGGGCTGATGGCGCAGAATCCCAGTCAAGTGGAGCCGGCCGTGATCGCCGCGGTTCACCTTCATGGCCTGGCGGGCGACGTGGCGCGCGAAAGTCTGGGAGAGCATTCGCTGGTCGCCACCGACCTGCTGACCGCCCTAGCGGAGGCCTTTCAGCGGGTGCGTCACGAGGCCGAGCGGCCCTGCGTTCAATTCTGAAGCCCAACCTCGTCCCCCGGGACAGTGCCCAACTTCGCAACTGTCTCCATCTTCTTGAGCAGATGAGAGATCGGGCTGCATGGGCGAGCCTCGAGCGCGGGAATCTGTACCTGTGCCCTTCGTAATCTGTCCGGACAGGCGCTGCGGTGAAATAGTGAGAATCGTATGACCCATTTTCCTCAAGTCAACCCCACGCGCCGCGCCCCCCGTATAAAGTTAGGCGGTTCCGTTTCCGCGCTGGTGATGCTCGAGAACGGCCAACGCACCAAAGGCAAGCTGCAGACCATCTCGGTGACGGGAGGGCTCCTTCGGCTCTCGCGATCCCTGGGGGAGGGCGACTTCGTGGAAGTCGCTTTCCAGACCCAGGCAGGGCCTGTGCGTGGCATGGCTGAGATGCTTTCGCCAGTGCGCGCCGCCAGCGACGGCTCCCTGCAGCCGTTCCGGTTTGTGGCTCTGGGCGATGATGACCACCGTGCCTTGCGCATGACCGTAGACTCCGTCGCCGATCGTAGCTTTCAGGGCCTCCGCTCCACCCAGTGGTCGGCACCAAAAGTTCCCTAGTCCTCGCGCCGGGGCAAGCCCGGAGAAGCCACCGCTATACTGATTCCTCAACCAGCATGGCGAGCCGGGAATTCATCACCCATTCCGCTGAAGAGACCATTGCTCTAGGGCGCACCCTGTCTGCCTGGTTGGCTCCTCCCAAACTGGTGTTGTTGCGCGGCGACCTGGGCACGGGCAAGACCACGCTGGTAAAAGGCATTGCAGAGGCCTTTCATGCTGCCGCGTCGGAGGATGTGACCAGCCCCACCTTTACTCTCGTCCACGAGTACCGCGGACCTGAGGTCAGCCTGTATCACATCGACCTTTATCGCGTGGATGCGCCGCACGAATTGGAAACCCTGGGACTCGACGACCTCATCGCTCCCAGCAGTATTCTCCTGATAGAGTGGGGTGAGAAGTTTGCGCGCTTTGCGCGAGAACGGGATGTTGAGATTGCCCTGTTCAGGATTCCACACGCCGCGGAAAACGATCGCCGCATTCAGATCATCACTGGCGAGCCTCGCTCTTCTTCTGATCGTGGCGGGGGCGCCGCTGTGCCGCGCCCAGGAGCGTCCGCCTTCCGCCGGCGACAGCGGTAAGACAGGGAAGAAAAAGCGCATGTTCGGCCTGGTGCCGGCGAACGGAGTCGTCGAACCCGGCGCGAACCCTCCTGCGCTTACATCCCGGCAGAAATTCAGGCTGGCGATGCAGTATCTCGATCCTTATACATTTGGCTTGATCGCGGCCGAAGCCGGTGTCGGGCAAGCTTTGAACACGCCGCGGGGATATGGTCAGGGGGCTGGCGGCTACTTCCAACGTTATGGCGCCGATTTCGCCGACGGCCTTACGAACAGCGTCTTCAACACAGGTGTTTATCCCTCCCTGCTGCGCCAGGACCCGCGCTTCTACCGGCGGGGCGACGGCCCTCTCTTTCACCGGGCGCGTTACGCCTTGAGCCGCGTTCTGATAACGCGCCGCGATTCCGGCCGCCAGGCCATCAACCTGTCAGAAATCATGGGAAGTTTGACTTCGGGAGCGATTTCCACTGCCTACTATCCGCGCGATCAGCGGGATTTTAGCCACGTAGCCGAGCGCGCAGGCGTGCAACTGGGCGTCGATGCCGGCGTGGATCTGGTGCGGGAGTTTTATCCCGACATTATGCGCAGAATCTTTCACCGCAAGCCCAAGAACTGAGACCGGGACTGGGGGACTGACAGCCGGCGTTTTCAGAAGCCCATGATGTTGTACCCGCAATCCACGTAGATGACTTCGCCGGTGATGCCGGAGCTGGCGTCCGATGCCAAAAAAACGCCCGTGGCCCCCACCTCCTGAACGTCCACGTTGCGCTGCAGCGGCGCCCTTTCGGCATGCGACTTGAGCATGTCTCCGAGGCCCGAAACGCCCCTTGCGGCCAGCGTCTTGATCGGTCCGGCGGAGATGGCGTTGACCCGGATTTTCCGTTTCCCCAGATCGTGGGCCAGGTAGCGCACGGTGCACTCCAGCGCAGCTTTGGCTACGCCCATGACGTTGTAGTGGGGCACCACCTTTTCCGCACCATAGTACGTCATGGTGATGATGCTGCCGCCGTCTTGCATCAGCGGCGCCGCAGCCCGCGCCAGGGCGATCAGCGAATAGACGCTCACGTCGTGCGCGATGCGGAATCCTTCACGCGTCGTGTTGACGAAATCACCCTTCAGTTCCTCCGCCGGAGCATAGGCCACGCTGTGCACGACCACATGAAGCGTGCCGTATCGTTCCTTGAGCTTAGTGAAGAGCCGGTCAACCTCACTATCGTTGCACACATCGCACATGAATGCTTCGGCGCCCGGCAGGGAAAGAATCAGGTCTTTGGCCTCCTGTTCCAGGCGCTCGTTCTGATAGGTCACGGCCAGCCTCATGCCCGCGCTGTGCAGTCCCTGCGCGATGGACCACGCGATCGACCGCTTGTTGGCGACTCCGAACACTACGGCGGCGCGGCCTTCGAGACTGGATGCCATGCGAATCTCCTGTGGTGAAGCCGGAACGGGAAAGGATAACAGCAGGCCACCGGAGGGCAAAGTCGCCGGCAATTTCAGGCCGGAGACTTCAGATGAAAGCCCCCTGCGGAACCTGGAAAGCGATCGCGCTCAATCGGCGGTAACTTCCTGGCTTTGCTTCGCGGCTCCCAGCGGCCACATGGCAGTGAGAAACGCAACCGCGTACACCAGCCCGATGATGGAGAATCCGGCGGTAAGACTATATTGCGCGACCCCTCCCACGAGAAACCCGAGCAGGACCTGCAGCAGCGTGCCCGCGAAGTAGAACGTGTTCTGCACCCTTCCCATGAAGTGCTGCGGCACCTGCTCCATGATGCTGGTG
>CAYOZX010000217.1:0-6296 GCA_964408515.1 uncultured Acidobacteriaceae bacterium
CGTGCCTCACTTCGAGAAGATGTGTTATGACAATTCCGAACTGCTCAAGAACTACCTCCATGCCTATCAGGTGACCGGCTCGGAATTCTTCGCCCAGGTCGCGCGCGACATCATCCGTTGGATGGACGAGTGGCTCAGTGACCGGGAACACGGCGGCTTTTACGCCTCGCAGGACGCCGACTACTCCATGGACGATGACGGAGACTACTTCACCTGGACCCTGGCGGAAGCTCGTGCCGTCTTGAGCGAAGACGAAGCCGCCGTCGCCGCCCTGCACTACGACATCAATGAAATCGGCGAGATGCACCACAATCCGGAGAAAAACGTCTTGTTCGTCCGGGCTCCCGTCGAAGAAATCGCCAAGCGGCTGAGCCTGCCCGTGCCCCGGATTCAGGAACTGCTGGAAGCTGCCCGGCGAAAAATGTACGCCGCACGCCTCGAGCGCCCTACCCCCTACGTCGATAAGACTGTTTACACAGGCTGGAATTCCCTGTGCGTCTCAGCCTACCTGAGGGCGGCGACAGTTCTACGCCTTGACTCTGCCCGCCATTTCGCCCTGCGCTCCCTGGACCGCGTATTAGCCGAGGCCTGGAATGTCGAGCGCGGACTGCGACACGTGGTCGCCTACCCTGATCCTGGCGCCGGGCGACCCAGCGTGCCCGGCTTGCTCGATGACTATGCCTTCACCGCAGTCGCTTGCCTCGATGCCTACGAGGCTACCGCCGACCTCAGCTATTTCCACTTCGCTCAGCGGATCGCAGACAAGATGATTGCCGGCTTCTTCGATCCTGCCTCCGGAGGCTTCTTCGACAGTGGGGCGCCAGCCGAGGGCGCGTCCAGGCCGCTGGGTGTTCTCGGCACTCGCCGCAAGCCGTTTCAGGACTCGCCGACGCCTGCCGGAAACTCGATGGCAGCCATCGCCTTATTGCGCCTCTACCACTACACCAACCAGTCCGGCTATCGGGAAAAGGCCGAGCAAACTCTGGCCGTGCTGTCGGGAGTGGCGGGCAAGTTCGGCATCTTCGCCGCTACTTATGGCATAGCCGCCGTTTATCTATCCCGGCCCCATTGCCAGACCATAGTGGTGGGCGATGACGGTCTGGCCGACGAGTTGTTTGCCTCGGCCGCCGGGTGGTTCGGCTTCGATTGCTCCGTCCTGAAGTTGGCCGCGGGCCAGGCAGTGCCTCAAAATCTTCCCCCGGCCCTGGCCGAAACCGTTCCGCGTGTTCCAGGAATCGCGGAGGGAAAGTCGTTAGCGGTAGTGTGCTCAGATTTCAGTTGCCAGCCGCCGGTGACCGCGCCGCAGGATCTCAGGCGAAGCCTGGAAGCCAGGGCGAAATAGCCGCAAATCGATGGGTGGGCCGAACCCGAGCGAGCAGACAAAAAAAGAGGGCTGACGATGTCGTTCGTTCGCATGCCGTCAGCCCAACGAAGCCCAAGAAGCCGTAGGGAACGGCTCCTCTTTTTGCGGCCAATTACTTGCCGCAGTTTTTGTACGGACACATCGGAGGCGGCCCCAATTCTGCACTCAGAAACGGGGTCGCGATCACACTGTACGCGCCCGCCAAACCTACCATCAGGATCAACATCCTGATCGCACGTTTCATGCTAGGTTCTCCTTCGTGTGCGAAGTCCCTGGGAGCGGAACCTCACGGTCGCCGGATTATACAGAAAACACTGTATGCGTCCAGAACTTTTTGCTCCGAGGCCTGCATTGCAACCGGAAAGCGGTCGCGCCAACTTGGTGTTGTGGGTGGAAAGACAGGCGCTTACCGCCGATAAGGAAAGTCTTACTTTAAGGCAGTCGGGAAACCGACGAAAAGCGCGTTATCGGACGCGACGGAGTCCCGTGCGGAGGGCAGGCAGTCCGCTACCGCTGGACGATGCGGACACAGGGGCCATCGCCGGGGCAGGTTCGGGCTCCAGTGTAGCAATGTCATTCTGATTGCGGGAAAAGGCGCGGTCGACCATGCTTTCGAACATGGGGATCAGCGAATCCCCCGGGCTGGACTTCTGCAGATCAGCCAGGCCCTGCTCCCAGCGGTGAGTCAGGAATAGGTTCTCTCGAGGCGTGCGCGCCGGAACCTTAAGGAGGGCATAGCTGAACCAGATCATCAAGGCCAGGTTGTAAGCCACCAGATTGATGGCTGCAAGCGTCACCTGCGACATTGGACTTCCGACGTAGAGAGCGTACGTGGCGAGTTCGACCGCGGCCGCCCCGCCTAACCCCAGGGCGATGCCGAAGCTCTGCTGTCGCCAGGAAACACCCAGGTAGCGCGAGAACACAATCAGGAACAAAACCAATCCGCACTGCGCCACGCGTACGCAGCGCTCCACCGTCATGATGGCCTGCAGGATGGGATCCATCCCCTGGCCGGAGTTGGAGGCGGCCACCACGAACGCCACCAGCAGCATGACCAGCGCTGCCCACTTGAACATTACATTGCCCAGATCTTTGAGGGTGTAGTAGGGCCGGAACACATCCAGAAACACCTCATAAATGATCATGAAGCCCAGAATCAGGTTGACCGCCGCAAACGTCCAATACAGGTAAAAATAGAGAGTGAAGAATCCTAGTTGCTTGATAGGAAAGAGCAGTACGAAGGATGCGACCTGGAATGCGATGTAGGAAAAGAACGCCGGAAAGCTGCGGTGCAGCTTGCGCTTGTACATGGTCGCCCCAATCCCGAGTTGCAGCACGGGGTGAGCGATCCACAGCGCCAGTTGTGTGTCTGCGGTCATCAACCTGATCGATCTGCCAGCCGGGGGACGCCTCGGTTGACGGATTCCGGATTCTCTTTCTCAAGCGTAACCTTAGCAGTTTCTATCGAATGGTCAATGAACCAAGGTAACGCGAAGTAATGGTTACCCGCTGGCCCTCGAAACCGGGACTGCGAACTGCTTTTCTCTCAGAAGGCTGCGCGATGGCCGCCTAAAACCGGCCGAAAACAAAGGCCGGTTAGGCATCAGGTGTGATCGCCGGCGGGTTGCAGAAGGCGGGTTGGAGGACACCACGGGGAGCCCCACGGCTGCAGGAATGTGCCGCGGGGAAAACCTCCTAAGCTATTGATTCTGATCGAGCGAAAACACGTCCAGCACGTTGCCTTTGTTGTCAATCAACAGCACCGGCCCGCTGTAGACCACCCGTTCCAGGTTGCTGGGCAGCTTGGCGAGTTGGTCCTCGCAGGCCAGGGGCAAGGCGTCGGCATGATTTTGGATCTCGGCCGAGAGGATCCCTCCCCGCCGCAGCTGCCGTTCCGCCCCTGGCGGAAGCTCTGGCCGCTCTGTCGATGCTGCCGGAAGCTCGGCCGCGTGCTCGCTCACGCAGCTTCTGATGATGCGGCGATCGCGCAGGGTGAAGAGCTGTGCGCTCTCCTCCGCGCCGGTGGTCGAATCCGGGCTCGGGGCCTGAGATGGGCTGCTGGGCGAAGAGCTCTCAGGCGGGGGCGGCGGGGATGGACTTCCGGCGCCGCTATTCGTGGCTGGCGCTCCAGTCGCGCTCGAAGTTGTGGCGGTCATGAAGGTGAGCACCGCTTCGGACTCCACCGTTGCCGGACGCTTGCCCGTCGCGGCCGCCGCGCCCGTGCCCGCCGCGCCGCCCGCGATGGTCCCAATGGCCGCACCTTTGCCTCCCCCGGCAATGGCGCCGATTACAGCCCCCAGCGCCGCCCCGCCCCCAATCTTGGTGACGTTGCTCTTGCTATGCGACTCGCCCTTGATGACCAGTGGCTGCACATGGATGGACGCCGCCACCGTTCCCGAACTCACCGTATTCAGCACCAGATCCAGCTCGCCGGGCTCGCTCAACCGCCCCGTGGGATGTACATCTGTTACCCGCCCTACTACGTCCGCGCCCTTGGGATACAGCGTCTGCCCGTTCACCACAATCGGCTCGTCCAGCGTGCCATGGAAAGTATCTCCCACCTGGCTCTGTTCGCTGCTCAGGCGGTCAATCATCCGCACCTGGATGTTCGTCCCCGCGGGAATATCCGGCGCTTTCTGCTCCTGCGCCCCTAGCGGCATCGTGAGCCACAGGAGAATCAGGGTCACGGCGAGAGAATAGAAATCTTTGCGGTTCATTTACATTTCCCCTGACTTGCAGACTTTCATGTGAACAGGCGGACTGGCGCTACGTCTTGGGATGCGAAAGCGCGTCCCGCGGCTGCATAAGATCGCTGTCATCCCGGCCGTCCCCGAGCCCGCCATTTTTTGTTCCCTACTCGCACCAGCTCTCCTCCGGGCTTCCCCCGTGGACCTGGCGAAGTCTTTACGGTTGCTGCGGTTAGAGATTTCCTGGGAACGAGCGGCACGGCGTCTTTCCTCAGTCGCGGCCGGCCATGAAAACCACATGCGAACCGGCCCAAAGGCCGGCAGGAATTGCTTCCCGCTCTTGCGCGGTCACAATCACATTGTAGTCTTCACTGCTTGCGAGTTGCGCCAGCCCGGAGGCGGAGCGCTGCGGACTGACTGTCGCCAGATACGCGAGAAATCCAAAGATGTCTGCACCGGCCTCGCACCCTGGCGCCGCAAACGAAATTGCCGTCCCCGCTTCCACCAGATGCCAGGCCAACGACGCCGCCAGAGTCACCGCGCGCTCGTAGGCCTCACTAGAGACCATTCCGGGAGCAGGATTGTCGAATACGAGGCGCAGCTTGCGCCGGTCCTCCCGGCTGTACTCCCGCACCTTGAGAGAACCGGATTTGGCCGTGGCCTTCCAGTCCACATGGCGCGCCGAGTCCTCGGGCAGGTACTCGCGGATGCGGTACAGATCGTCGCCGCGACCGCGCGCGAAAGTCTCGAGTTCACCCGCGATCAGCGGCAGCACGTCCGCCAATCTTTCCGGCTCCTCAATCTTCGGATAAACCAGCACCTCCCGCGCCAGGGAAACGCGCCGCGTCTTGGTCAGGAAGGCGAAAGGAAAGCGGGTCGCCAGACCGAAACTATCCTGCCGGTAGCGGCCGCGGCGGGGAAAACACAGCTCCAGTTCCGCCGCCAGCTCCGCCAGGGGAGCGATGTAAGGAAAGTAGGCCGGGTCGCTGAAGATGCCCGGGGGACCCGGTTTCTCCATCACCCGCCGCAGCTTGCGATCGGGAAGGATCAGCCACTGCCGGGCGGCCGGCCGAAATGGCGGGAACCCGAAGGTCGCCTCGACCCAGCGCCAGCGCGCCCCTTTTTCTTTCCGGAGCGGGACCACGCTGATGGAAAACGATGGCAGCCATCGCCGGCGGTTGCGCAGCACGATTTTCGCCGGCACCGGCCGCAAGGCAAACACGCGCTCCGGCACCGCCACATCCAGTTCCAGCTTCCGCAACACCACCGCCGAAGCCGCTCCCGACACCAGAATCGCGCCCAGCATCGCCGCCACAATCACATACAGCAGGTTGTTCCCTGTGTTCAGGGCTGCGATTCCGATCAGCACCACGGTCAGCACATAGAGAATACCTACGCGGGTGACGTCGTAGTCGAAGGCGTCCCGCACCCGCTCTCCCGCGACCCGGCGCGCCAGATACGGAACCGTGGTCAGGCCGACGATGACCGCCAGCGACAAGGCTACGCAGGCCAGGATGAGCGTCGTCCACAGGTGGCCCGACTCCCGCGCCACAGTAGAAAAAAGCGCCGCCCCGAATGCCAGCGCCAGGCCCAGGTTGGCCAGCAGGAAGCGCACCCACACCTCTGCAATCTCAAAAGAGAAGAAACGGCGGCTGGCGGCGGAGGCTTCGGCTGGCCCGGACGTACGCACGGAATCAGACATTTGCGGATGCGGCTGCCTCTCGAGGTTAGCACCCGGGCACAGCGCCTTCAATCCGGCTCGCGTTGACCAGAAAGGCGCTGCAGCCACGCGGTGGCCTTGGCCGTGGCTTCATCTGCGGTCCGGCCCAGCCGGGGAAACTTTTCCTTCACCTTGGCCAGCAGATGATGCGCCCAGACGTATTCCGAGGACAGAATTACCAATCCAACCAGAAGGAAAAGGATTCCCTGCAGAACAGGGAGAAATAGTCCCGCGATTCCGAGCACAATGAATCCCCATCCTGCGAGAAGAATCAAAACGCGCTTGGTCTTCAGCTTCATCACAGAGCTGCCCCGGCCAGCGTCGGGTAAGAAGATTGGATGCTCAGCGCGGCGCCAAGGTATCAGCAATAGCAGGCGGTGGTGAGAGCGATGGTTCAGGGTGGGGGAAAATCCCCATACACCACGGGAAATGTTCCGGGCAGATTCGTCTTAGCATGTAGTCTTCGTGCATGATGAAAATCGGAGGCCTTGCGCTCTATGTTCACTTCGCAGCCCATCGGATTCGT
>CAYOZX010000218.1:0-6292 GCA_964408515.1 uncultured Acidobacteriaceae bacterium
CAGAATACCGAAGATGCCGCACATGAATGGCAACCATATTAGCCTGAAGTTCGTTTTTCGAAAGGGCTAAGGCGGGAGGGTTTCCGAACGCCAGCCGCGCCAGAGGGTTGCAACCCACCATGCGCGCCCGATGCGGCGGCTGCCGGGGCTACTTACTTGAACGCCTCGACATACACCGAATGGGGCAGGCCGGCCGCATCACCGGGTTCGAAAGGAGGAACTTTGTCCCCGTAGATCTGGCTGCGCCCCTCACCCGATTCTGCCACCTCGCGGAAGCCCGCCTTGCGCAAGATTTCGTCGAGGTAGGTCAGATCGAAGGCGCTACGGTGCTGGCCGTCACAGAAGACGAAATTCGAGAAGCGGCCTCCCAGAGAATCGAAATGCCTGGGGAACGCGTCATAGAACCAGGCGTGCCGCTTCTCCTGGAAGGCCACAATGGCACTGGCCAGGCTGGGCACGACAATCCGCATGCCTGCGCCTGTGCGGAGGACGCGCACACACTCTCGCAGCAGTTGCTCAAGTTCGTCCGGATACAAGTGTTCGATCATGTGGGTAGAGTAGATCGAGTCTACGGAGCCGGTCGCAAAAGGCAGACCCCGGCGCACATCCAGCCATAGGTCAATCTTCTGCAAAGGATTGGCGTCAATATTGACAAAGCCCGAGAGATACTTGCCGCCGCACCCCAAGTGCAGAGCCAATGCGTGTCCGTTGCGCGAACCGGCCGAGTAGCGCAGCTTCTTGAGCCAGTAGTTTGGCCGAGTGGCCTGGGCCAGCAGCAGGAAGCAAAGGTCCTTGTAACGCTGATGAAGCACCGCTTACCTCGGAAACAAATTCATGACTTTCGCGCTCGCGCCTCAGGCGGCTGCATATGGCTGGGTGGAATCCATTGTAACAAGGAGGTTCCCGGCCAGAGCCAGCAGCTGATCGACATGCCGGCTCCAAGAAAATTCCTTCGATCTTTCCCTTCCCCGTTGCGAGAGTTCGCGCGCCATGACCTCCGCACCGGCGATCTGGCAAACCGTGCTGGCGAGATCTACCGCCGAGTCGTGCGGGAAATACACAGCCGCGGGGCCGCAAATTTCGCGATGCACGGCCGAGTCGGCTGCCACCACAGGCAGGCCGCATGCCATGGCCTCTACCAGCGGATGGGAGAAGGATTCGGCATAGGCGGGCGTCACGTAGACGCTGCAGGCTTCGTAGATCTGGTGAAGCTGGGAGTAGGGAATGGCGCCGAGCTCCACCAGGTCGTCCGCAATTCCGAGATCCCGAACCAGCGCCGAGGCTTTCTGCGGTCGGTAGGTTCCTGGATTTTCCCCTGGGCGCAAACGGCAGGTGAGAAAGAGCCGCAACCCTCGGCCGCCCAGACTTTGCCGTATCAGCGGCAAGGCCCGAAACAGCGTCTCGAAGTTTCGATAGTAGTTATAGTGGCTGACATAGAGGAGGCGGAGACCGCCAGGCCTTTCCTCCAGCTTCTCCTGCACATGCGCGCTCAACGGCGTGTGGTCGGCGAAAAAGGCATCATGGTCGAAGCCGTGATGGATGGCCACTACCTGACGCCCGGTCCATTGGCTCAATTCGTGGGCGAAGGCCGTGGTGGGAGCCACCGTGCAATCCGCCCAAACGACCGAGCGGCGCGCCAGCATTCCCTTGACGCGGGTGTCGAGCCATAAGCCGTAATCCCGCCGCCGTCGCAGGTCGCGAGAAAACGTGGCGGACGTGTACAGGGAATTTCTGGAGAGAAGAATCTGGGGGACCGGAGAACTGCGCAGAGCGATGTTTCCGGTGGAGATCAGCACCTGGGCGCCGCTCGCGCGGATGAGGGCCGCCAGGCCGGTTTGCTCCCGCCAGAAGCGCTGCAGCACGCCGCCTGAAATCTCAACCTCCGGCAGCGACAAGTTCGGGATTGAACGCAGTTCACGGCGTTGCGGCCCACTGACCGCGGCTGTGACGCACACCTCCGGGCGGCGGCAAAGATGTGGCAAGACATTGCGCAGATAAGTGAGGCCCCCACCCGCGCTGGCCGCCATGCCGTTCAGAAACAGGCGCATCATCGCTGCCAAGCGACGGGCACGCCGCCAGGCAGCGTACGGAAGGCGTACTTCGGTGCGCGCCGGTAGAGAGCCGGTAAGTTGGGTGGAAGAATATCCATGAACGAGAACGCGAGCACCCAGAAGAAGACGCAGAGGTAGTACCCGACGGCGAACAACCAGTCCTCGAAGGCAGCGTGAACCAATCCTGAAGCCAGGACCATGGCCAGCGGGATCGCCGGATGCCGAACGTTTCCCGTCCGCCTTAGCCAACCAAGTATGCTCCCCAGCTTGGTCGCCAGGTACGCCACCAGGAAGAAGAACGGCACGACGCCCAGCAAACCCACGCCCTCCATTGTCGCCAGGTAGCTGTCGCCGTGCTCGCGCGTCGTAGAGGAGTTGGATGAAAAGCGGCCAAATTCGATATCATCCGCCCGATCGCTGGGACTGGTGCCGAATCCGCTGCCGAACCAGGGGTTTTCGCGGATCACGGACGCGGTCTCATCCCACAGACTGTTGCGCGAGCCCAGGACTCCGGCGGATTCCTTGCCCTTGTACAAAAAGACGGATGTGATGGAGGACTCGCCGCGCAGGCTGGGCATGTCTTCCACCACGTCGTTGGGCGTCAGAAAGAAAGCCAGCACGGCGACTCCGATGCAGGCCGCGGCTCCCCGCAGCAGCAGACGGTAGCGCCGCAGGACAATACAGACGGAGCCGCAGGATACGCCGGCGGCCAGAATTCCGGCACGCGCCTGGCTGAAGAAAAGAAGAATCATCCCCACCGCGAAGACCAAAATCAGCCGCCGGCGTTCCTGCGCTGCCGCCCCTGCCAGGAGCCTCCAGAACAGCAGCGGCACCGCGATAACACCCATCACCGCGCCCATCGAATTGGGATTCCCAAACAGGGGGAACCGCAGAATCAGATAGGCCAACGCCGACACCCATACCACGATCTCCACAAAACGAAGCAGGTAGCGGAAGAACTTGACTTCGTCTTGGGCCAGGGCCAGCCGCGCCCCGGTCGATGCATACAGAAAGAGCAGGAGCAGGCTGAGGGCCTTCAGTGATGACACCACGGGCAGGGCCGATACACTGGCGGAAACCATGGCCGACACTACGCAGAAGAGTGCGACCAGATGGAAAACACCAAAGCGGTGGTGGCTGGTCCGCATGTAGAGAGCAAATCCCACCATTGCTCCCACCGCCAAAACCGGCCAACGCCCCGCCGTCCACACTCCGCTCAGTGGCAGTTGGATGCCGGCCCACAGAAACACAATCACCAGAAGGGGGAAGAATCTCTGCTCGTAATTCCAGACTGCGGCCAGCAGGATCTGCAGGAAGATCAGCCCGCCCATGAATTCAGCGCTGTTGAGATAACCGGGCCGGAATCGCAGGATCCAGAGCGCAGCCAGGCTGACCGCCAGCATCGCTGCCAGAGGCAGGTAACGGGCGAAGCGGCTCCTCATATCCCGCGGCCCCCGCAGGACAGAACCGCGCTGGCGATGCCCGCCGCGCAGGCTTCCGGAGAGTACCGAAGAATGCGCTCTTTGCTCTTTATTCCCATTTGGTAACGCTTGCCCGAGTCGCTTGCGACTTGGTTCATGACGGCGGCGAGCTGGTTGACATCAGCGCTCGCCACTACCCTGCCGTTTTCTTGATCCTCGACCAGATCAGCGGTGCAACCAGCCTGCTCTGAGGCGATCACCGGCAAACCGCAGGCCATCGCTTCATTCACGACCAGACCCCAGGGATCGGAATGGCTGGGAAAAATGAAAGTCTCGGCCAGCCCATAAAAACGGGCCAACTCTTCCCGCTGCACGAAGCCCGCAAACTGGACTGCGCCCGGAATGATTGTCCTCGAACGCCGCATCAGTTCCGGACCGGACCCTCCCTCTCCCACGAACACCAGGCCGATCTCTTCCCTGAGCTTTGCACCTAGTTTGCCATAGGCCTCGAGCAGGTCAAAGATTCCTTTTTCGGGAACCAGCCTGCCCGCGAAAAGAAAGAACCGTCTTGGCAGATCGAGGGCCATCCGTTGCGCATCGGCGTCCTCTCGGGTTGCGGCCGAATTCCGGGCAAAGAAGTCATTGTCAACCGCGTTGGGGGCGACAAAGATGCGGCTCTCTGAGACGCTAAAGCTCCGGACGTATTGGAGAGAAGATTTTCCCGGGACCACAAAGGCATCGCAGCGCTGCATGAAGCGCGACTTGAGCCACTCGATGATCGGATTGCCGCTGCGCTTGTCGCTAGCGGTACTCTCCACCCAGAGCAGGAATGGCACGGCGTTTCTGCGCGCCCAGGCCAGAGTCCGCCAGGACGCAAGGTAGTTGTAGCCCCCGCACAAGATAACTTCCGGAGCCGCGCGTCGGAGGCTTTCCTCCACGCCTCGATTCAGCAGAAGCTTGTGATTTCCGACGCTTTCTCTCCGCGATGCCAGCACCTGATAGGAAAATCGAATTTCGCTCTTGTAAACCGGCCATTGGCGCAGGCCGGGGTCGCTTTCTGCCAGGAAGATCACATGCAGATCGATGCCCTCATGCCGCGCCAGCGCATTGAACACCGGAATGCGGTAGGGTGCGATAATCTCGGTCAAAATCACCAGCCGACGCGTCACTTCCGGCACTCCTCGTACAGGTCGAGAAGCCGGGTAGCCTGCTGTGCCAGCGTGTAGCCATTCATGATGGTCTGGCGCGCTGCCGTCCCCAGCTTCCGGCGCCACGAAGCTTGTTCCAGCAACTCAGTCAGGGCGCTGAGGAGCCCTGGCATGTCGCCGGGCTCGACCAGATAGCCGTCCCTGCCTGGAGTGATGACTTCTTCGATTCCCTGTCCGCGACATCCGACCACCGGTCGGCCCGATGCCATAGCTTCCAGATACACACATCCCAGCGCTTCGTAGCGGCTCGGCAAAGCGAAGATTGCAGCGCGGCGCATGGCTGCAGCGACCTGGGCGCGCCGTTGACGACCCAGGAACCGCGTCCTGAGCTGCACCGCCAGCTCGGTGGCCAACTTCTGCAGCCGGTCGTGCTCAGGCCCTTCTCCGACAATCTCCAGCGAGACATTAGGAAATTGCGGGACCAGACCGGCCACCGCCCGCAACAGGCATTCGTGTCCCTTGGTTGGAATCAGGTTGCCGACGCTCAGAATAGTCGTTTCGGCCGGCTCATCTTTCGGCGGGAAAAATATTTCCGGGTCTACACCGTTGTAAATGACCTCCGCGGGAATCCGGTTTGTGCTGCCCTGCGTGACCTGGTCCTGAACTTTCGCACTGACGCAGATCACCGCTCGTGCGCTGCCGTACACGCGTTGCGAAATCCTCGAGCACCCCTTCCCCGCAGAGCCTGAAACCTGTCTGGTCGAGTAGGCATCCAGGCCATGGACTGTTACTACGAACGGAATCCCCAGCTCCCGCCCCAGCAGCCAGGCGGCATGTCCACAAGGCAGGGCGGAATGAGCGTGGATGATGTCGATCGGATCCGAGCTCTGCCAGCGGCGAAGCACTGGAAGGATTCTGCCGAACAGAAACCATCCCGCGGTGGAAAGCCCCCAGCCCGACGGCAATGACAGAAAGCGCATGTTCTCGAGGCGAATCGCAGACTGGTCAACCGCTCTGGCTCTGCCAGCGTAAAAGGGCCGCACTGCCAGCACCGTGTTCCTCACGCCCAGACGCGAAGTCCAGGCCAGCGGCTCGGCGACGAAGCCGCCTTGCGCATCGTCGTCACCCGACGGATAGAAGGGGGTCAAGGTCAGGACGTGCAGAGGCTTGCCGGAAAGGGGCCTTTCCGGTTGCATTTTGAGATCAGAACTCATGCGGCCCGGGCGGCTGCCTTCTGTGCTGCCAACTGGAGAAACACATCTTCCCAGCGCCGGGTAATGATGTCCCAGTCAAACGATTGGATGTGTTTGCGGCCGGCGATACCTAATCTGCTCCGTTGCTCGGGACAAGCCAAGAGCTCCGCCAACCGGGCAAACAGTTCCTCTTCTGAGGCCACCAGGTAGCCCGTTTTTCCGTTGAGCACAGTCTCGGGCCGATAATCGAGCCGGGCAATGATCGGCAGGCCGCAGGCTGCAGCTTCAAGAATCACTTTAGGGGACCCTTCCCAAGCTGAAGGGAAAAGAAAGATATCCGCTCTTCGATATTCTTCGCGCAACTGCTCGGCTCCGAGCTCTCCCAGGAGGCCGACGTTGCTCAGCTTTTGGCTCGCGATGTGCTTGCGCAGCTGAACCTCCAACGTACCTTTCCCCCCAATGCCGTTCTCCGCCTGCGG
>CAYOZX010000219.1:0-6272 GCA_964408515.1 uncultured Acidobacteriaceae bacterium
CCCGTCCTCTCCAGCCCGGGACGATGTACATCGAATTGCACGCCCGTTCTGCCTTCAGTTTTCTGGAAGGCGCCTCTCTGCCCGAAGATTTGATCGCCCGCTGCGCTGGCCTGAACATGCCGGCCATGGCGCTGCTCGACCGCGACGGCGTCTATGGCGCGCCGCGCTTCCACATGGCGGCGAAGAAGGGGGGACTCAAGGCGCACGTGGGGGTGGAGGTGACGTGCGAGATAGATGGCCGATGGCAGATTGAAGACTTGAGACCAAACCAATCTGCAGCCTCCAATCGGCAACCTGAAATCCGCCGTACCTTCCGCCTTCCCCTGCTTGTCTCTTCCCGCGCCGGCTACCGGAATCTCTGCCGCCTGATCACCAAAATGAAGCTGCGCGCGCAGAAGGGGGAAGGCGCGGTGCGTCCGGAAGAGCTGCAGGATCATGCCCAGGGCCTGATCTGCCTGACTGGCGGCGATGATGGCCCGCTGGCCGCCGGGCTGATGCAAGGTGGCATGGAAACAGGCCGCCGCGCGGTGGAAACGCTGGCGGAAATCTTTGGCCGCGGCCAGGTTTACGTCGAACTGCAGCGCCATCTGCATCGCGAACAGGAGGCGCGCAACCGCGCTGCCCTTGCCATCGCGGAGTCGCTGCATCTTCCCTTGCTGGCGACCAACGGCGTCTGCTATGCGACTCCCCGGGAACATGAATTGTGCGACGTCTTCACCGCGCTTCGCCATCACCGCACGCTGGCCACCGCCGGCCGGCTGCTGGCGCGCAATTCCGAGCGCTACCTGAAATCGCCGCTGCAGATGCGGGAGCTTTTTGCCGACTTGCCGCAGGCGCTAGCCAACACGCTCGAGCTTTCCGCGCGCCTGGAGTTCACGCTGGAAGACCTGGGCTACGAGTTTCCAAGGTATCCCGTGGGCGATGGCGAGACCATGGCATCGTTTCTGCGAGCGCGCACCCAGGAGGGATTTCAGAGGCATTATGGCGGGGCGGGCAGTGACCTGAAAAGCCGCGCCCGGCGGCAGATTGAGCGCGAGCTGGCGCTGATCGAAAAACTCAAGCTGGAAGGCTATTTCCTGATCGTATGGGACCTGGTGCGCTTCTGCCGCGAGCAGAACATCCTGGTGCAGGGACGCGGATCGGCCGCCAACAGCGCGGTTTGTTACTCGCTCGGCATCACCGCGGTCGATCCCATCCGCATGGAGCTGCTGTTCGAGCGCTTTCTTTCCGAAGAACGCGGCGAATGGCCCGATATCGACCTCGACCTGCCCAGCGGCGACCAGCGCGAGCGCGTGATTCAGTATCTCTACCAGCGTTATGGCGAACGCGGCGCGGCCATGACGGCCAACGTCATCACTTACCGCAGCCGCATGGCGGGGCGCGAGATGGGGAAAGTTCTGGGTTTCGATCCGGAGACTCTGGACAAAGTTTCCGCCGCCGTTTCCACCTGGGAGTATCGCGACTCGCAGGATGCGCTGGACCACCGCTTCCGCGACGCCGGGCTGGATCTGAATCATCCCCGCCTGCACAAGTATTTCGAGCTGTGCCAGGCGGTACAGGATTTGCCGCGCCATTTGGGACAGCACTCCGGCGGCATGGTCATCTGCCAGGGGCAGCTGGATTCGGTGGTGCCGCTCGAGCCGGCGACGATGCCCGGGCGCGTGGTGGTGCAGTGGGACAAGGAAGATTGCGCCGATCTGGGCATCATCAAGGTGGACCTGCTGGGGTTGGGAATGATGGCGGTGCTGGAGGATTCCATCGCTTTGATCCGCGACCATGAAGGCGAAGAAGTGGACCTGGCCCACCTGCCTGCGGACGATCCGGCAGTGTATGCGGCGCTGCAGAAAGCCGACACCATCGGCATGTTCCAGGTGGAGAGCCGGGCGCAGATGTCGTGCCTGCCGCGCCTGCGTCCGCAGCGCTTCTATGACATCGTGGTGGAAGTGGCCATCATCCGTCCCGGGCCGATCGTGGGACAAATGGTGAATCCTTTCCTGCAGCGCCGCCAGGGACGCGAGCCGGTGACCTATCCGCATCCTGCGCTGGAAGCGGTGCTGGCGCGGACCCTGGGGGTGCCGCTTTTTCAGGAACAGCTGCTGCGCATGGCCATGGTGGTGGCCGGATTCAGCGGCGGCGAGGCGGAAGAATTGCGCCGGGCCATGGGTTTCAAGCGCTCGGAGAAGCGCATGAAGGAAATCGAGGCCCGGCTACGCGCCGGCATGGAGCGCAACGGCATTTCCCGCGAGGCCCAGGAACAGATCGTTCTCTCCATCACGTCGTTTGCTTTGTATGGCTTTCCGGAATCCCACGCCGCCAGCTTTGCCCTGATCGCTTACGCCAGCGCTTATCTGAAGTCTCACCACCTGGCAGCTTTTACGGCTGCGTTGCTGAACAATCAGCCCATGGGGTTCTACTCTCCGGCCACGCTCGTGAAGGATGCGCAGCGGCACGGGCTGAGGATCATGCCGATTGATGTGATGCAGTCAGAGTGGAATTGCGCAGTCGTCAGGCCGGAGTCGAAGCGGGAAAGAATAGAACCAGATACCAGTTCCGGGTTCTCCGTTCCCCGTCCCTCGCCTGCCGGTCTTTCAGAAAAACGGAACCCTGAAACTGGAGGCTCGAAACCTGCGCTGCGGCTGGGCCTGCGTTATGTCCGCGGATTGCGGGAGGAGGCGGCCCAGGCCCTGCTTCGGGAACGCCAACGGGCGGCTTTCACATCCATTCATGATCTGGTGCAGCGAGTGCCGGAATTGCGCAAGGATGAACTCAACATGCTGGCAGCAATCGGAGCGCTGAATACTGTTTCGAGGATTGAGTTTCGGGTTCCAGCCAGCTCGACGCTGGAAACCCGAACCCTGAAACTTCACCGCCGCGACGCTCTCTGGCAGATCGAACGCTCGGTGCGGCATTCCGGGCCGCTGCTCGATGAACTTCCGGAAGCCGACGGCAAGTCCCCCCTCCAGCCCATGAATCCGGAGGAGCGCCTGGTGGCCGATTTTCGCGGCACGGGCATGACTGTGGGTCCGCATCCCATGGCCTACCACCGCCAGCGCATGAATGCCCTGGGAGTGCGTAAGGCCAGCGATCTGAAAGGCATCCCCAACGGCCGCCGGCTGCGGATTGGGGGCTGCGTCATTGCCAGTCAACGTCCGGGGACGGCCAAAGGATTCGTATTTCTGAGCCTGGAGGACGAAACCGGCGTGGCCAACGCCATCATCATGCCCGACCTGTTCCAGAAGAACCGCCTGGTGGTGACCTCGGAGCAGTTTCTGATGGTAGAGGGGATTCTGCAGAACCAGGACGGGGTCATCTCCGTGAAGGCACAGAGCGTGATGCCGCTATCGGTGACTCGGGCGGAAACCCAATCGCACGATTTCCACTGAGGTTCGCTTAATGAGAGGTTCGCTTTAAGAGGTTCATTAGCAAAATTGTTTCGCTGCAACCAAATTTTTTTCTGCTTTCCCTCCTCCATTCACAGCCATCCGGTTTATCATAGACGAGCACATCCGCCACAACTCATACGGGCATCCTGCTGGCCGGATACCCGGCGTGTCAGCGGCGAAACCATTCATTCGGTTCACTTTGAACCCCGGCAATCATTAAGGAGTATCTGCTATGGCTCGAGCAAAAACTTCTGGAAACGGCGCCGCTCGTCGCAAGCAAGCGGAAGCTTCTCCCGCGGTCATCCCGGTTGAAACCGCGCTAAACCCATACCCGGCAAATCTGGTAGAGGAGATTCGTACCCGGGCATACCAGCTTTCCGAGAGGCGCGGCTTCAGCCCCGGTCACGAGCGCGAGGACTGGCTGGCTGCGGAACGCGAAATCCTGGCCGAGCGGGGAATGCTGACCCGCGCCCATCACGCCTAGACCCAAAGCGTCAGACGCTGGCGCGGACTGGGGGCGAGAATTAGAGGGAGGGCGATGGCGTCCCTGAAGGGCGCTTTTGTGTCCTTCCGGCCTGTTGCCTCAACCCGTCATTTCTGAAAAGATAACAGGCGGCTCTTCATGTCGCCCATCGGCAGTTTTGCGCTCCTGCTCGCGCTGGCGCTGAGCGCCTACTCGTTCCTGGCGGGTTTGCTGGCATTGGCGCGTTCGGGGCCGGGCCCGGAGAGGCTTGGCGAAACCGCGCGCCGCGCCGGAATTGCCACCTTTGCCACGGTTTTGCTGGCTGCGCTGGTCCTGGTCCTTGCCGCCTTCCGGGACGATTTCTCCATCGCCTATATCTTTCATCACAGCAACCGGGACCTGCCGGCGCCGTATAAATTCGCCACCCTGTGGTCGGGGCAGGAGGGCTCGCTCCTGTTCTGGTCTCTGTTGTTGTCAGCCTACGGGCTGGTTCTGCGCCTGCGCCATCGGACCGATACCCGGTTGTTTGCCCACGCTTCGGTGGTTATCGCGGCAGTGCAGGTGTTCTTCCTGCTGCTGCTGAATTTTGCCGCCCATCCTTTCGCCCTCCTGCAAGGCAGTCTGCCGGCGGATGGAAACGGGCTGAATCCGCTGCTGCAGTACCCCGAGATGGTGATTCACCCGCCCATGCTGTACCTGGGGTACGTGGGCTTCACCGTGCCCTTTGCCTTTGCTCTGGGCGCGCTGGTCATGCGCTATCCGGGGGAGAAATGGATTCACATCACGCGCCGCTGGACCATGGTCACCTGGGGCTTCCTGACCTGCGGCATCTTCCTCGGGGCGCACTGGGCCTACTCGGTGCTGGGTTGGGGAGGCTACTGGGGCTGGGACCCGGTGGAGAATGCCTCCTTCCTGCCCTGGCTGACCGGGACCGCCTTCCTGCATTCCGTGATGATGCAGGAGAAACGCGGCATGCTGAAGACGTGGAACATGTGGCTGATCTTCTGCACCTTCGGCCTGTCCATCTTCGGAACCTTCCTGACGCGCAGCGGGGTAGTCAGCTCCGTGCACGCCTTCGCGCAGTCGTCGATCGGGAACTGGTTTGTGGCGTTTCTGGTACTGATCCTGCTGGTGTGCGTGCTCTTTTACGTGAAGAACCGCTCCCATCTGGTCAGCGAGCACCAGCTGGAGTCCCTGGTCTCCCGGGAGTCGAGCTTCCTGTTCAACAACCTGCTCTTCGTGGTGGCCTGCTTTACGGTCTTGTGGGGGACGGTGTTTCCGGTGCTTTCGGAATGGATCCAGGGCCACAAGATCACGGTGGGGCCGCCCTTCTTCAATCGGGTGATGATCCCGGTGGCGCTCCTGCTGTTGCTGCTCACCGCGGTGGGGCCGCTGCTCGCCTGGCGGCGCACCTCGTGGGAAAGTCTGAAGCGCAATTTTTTCTGGCCCACCCTGGGCGCGCTAGCAGCGGGCGTTCTGCTGGTCGTGCTGGGGGTGCGGCCGTGGAAAGAGATCGCCTACCTCTACTCCCTGATGACGGTGATGCTCTCAGTGTTGGTGGCGCTGACCGTGGCCTCGGAATTCGTCCGCGGCGGCCGTGTGATCGCGCGCCACACCGGCCAGGGCCTGCCGGCATCCATGGTGCAGCTCACGCGCCGCAACACCCGGCGCTACGGCGGTTACATCGTGCATTTTGGCGTGATTGTCATCATGATCGGCTTCGCCGGGGCCGCCTTCAATCAGGACAAAGAGCAGGAGATGGGCTTCGGCGACAAGATGCAAATCGGCAGCTATACCCTGGTCTGCCAGTCCTACACCCAGGAGGACAACCCGAACTATCGCAGCGAATGGGCGATCGTCGAGGTGTACAAAGGCGGAAGGCAGATCGGCACTTTGTACCCGGAGCAGCGGTTCTACAAGGCCAGCCAGCAAACCTCGACCATGGTGGCCAACCGCTCCACGATGCGGGAGGACCTGTATATCGTTTACGAAGGGCGCAACCTCGATACCGGGAGGCCGATCATCAAGGTCCACCTCAACCCGCTGGTGATGTGGATCTGGGTCGGGGTGTGGGTCATGATCGCGGGTACCGTGGTTGCTTTGATTCCAAATGCGGCGGCGGTGAAGGTGAGGGCGCCGGCGCGGGTTGAGGCGGAAGTAGTGGCGGCGAGGGGTTAATGAGGTGCGGTTGCAAAGGCCGGGTGAGGACCTCAGCGGCTGAAGGCACAGGCCAGGAGGGAACTCTTATCGCTGCGCCACGGCGCTTCTCCAGCCCCAGGCCTTTTACATCGAAGCAAGACCCGGCGAGGGGCTTTCGAGACTTCGACAGAGCAGGACGCGGTTCCCCCACCAGGCGTTGGCAGAGGGGAATGCAGCTCGCGCTGCTATGCAGTGCGGTGCTGGTTTTTCTGGGCGCAGGAGATGAG
>CAYOZX010000220.1:0-6265 GCA_964408515.1 uncultured Acidobacteriaceae bacterium
CCTGAGCAGACGCAGCGGAACCTTCCCTTTGTTGGCGCCGCAAGCTGAACAGCCCGCATGACTTAAGTTACTCTGAGAATGCCGACGTTTTTTCCCCGGGAAGGGTTAAAATACGGTGTCGGCAACTTGTTCCGTCCAAAGCCCTGGGTGTGGCATCTAAGTCGTAGTGCAGGCGGCTGATCCCGCTCCTTAACGGTGGCCGCCGGTTTCTCAGGAGTGTGCGGTGAATTCTACAGTCAAGACGGTGGTTTTCTGGCTGGTGATCGTGCTCTCGGCGTTCCTGCTGTGGCAGGTGATGAAGGCCGGCAGCGCGGGCCAGAAAGACAAGGAGGTGAATTTTTCGCAATTCCTGGGCGATGTTGACCAGGGAACTGTGAAAGAGGTCACTATTACGGGCATGGAGGTGCGGGGCAAGTACCGCAACGACAATTCCGCTTTTCACACCACCGTTCCGGCGAACTATCCCGACATGATCAAGCAGCTGCGGGATAAGGGCGTCACCATGAACATCCGCGACATCAGCAGCGGGAGCTGGCCGCTGCAGTTGCTGGGCACGTGGGCGCCGCTCATTCTGCTGGCAGCCTTGTGGTTCTTCATGATCCGCCAAATGCAAACCGGCGGGAACAAGGCGCTTTCGTTCGGCAAAAGCCGGGCACGCCTGCTCTCCATGCAGCAGAAGAAGGTCACGTTCAAGGACGTGGCCGGCGTGGACGAGGCGAAGGAAGAACTGAAGGAGATTATCGAATTCCTGCGCGAGGCGCAGAAGTTTCAGAAGCTGGGTGGACGCATTCCCAAAGGTGTGTTGCTGGTGGGCCCTCCGGGCACGGGCAAGACCCTGCTGGCGAGAGCGGTTGCGGGTGAAGCCAACGTTCCGTTCTTCTCCATTTCCGGCTCTGATTTTGTGGAAATGTTCGTCGGCGTCGGCGCCAGCCGCGTGCGCGACCTGTTCGAGCAGGGCAAAAAGCACGCCCCCTGCATCATCTTCATCGACGAAATTGACGCCGTCGGACGCCATCGCGGCGCCGGCCTGGGCGGCGGGCACGACGAGCGCGAGCAGACCCTCAACCAGTTGCTGGTGGAGATGGACGGCTTTGAATCCAACGAAGGCGTCATCCTCATGGCCGCCACCAACCGGCCGGACGTGCTCGATCCGGCGCTGCTGCGACCCGGGCGTTTCGACCGGCGGGTGGTGGTCAACCGCCCGGACGTGCGCGGGCGGGAGGAAATCCTGCGCGTGCACACCCGCAAAATTCCTCTGGCAGACGACGTCGATCTCTCGGTCCTCGCTCGTGGCACCCCCGGCTTTTCCGGCGCAGACCTGGCCAACATGGTCAACGAAGCGGCGCTGGCGGCGGCGCGGCAGAACCGCAAGGCCGTGCTGATGTACGACTTCGAGCTGGCGAAAGATAAAGTTCTGATGGGTGTGGAGCGCAAGTCGTTGCTGCTCTCCGACGAGGAAAAGCGCAACACGGCTTATCACGAGGCTGGCCACGCGCTGGTGGCAGCCAAGCTTCCGCATTCCGATCCCTTGCACAAGGTGACCATCATCCCGCGCGGCATGGCGCTGGGCGTGACCATGCAACTGCCCATTGACGATCGCCACAACTACTACAAGGACTATCTTGAGACTTCCATCGCCATTCTGATGGGAGGGCGCCTGGCGGAGGAACTGTTCCTCAACTCCATGAGCACGGGCGCGGGCAACGACATCGAGCGGGCCACGGAAATGGCGCGCAAGATGGTGTGCGAGTGGGGCATGAGCGATCTGGGGCCGCTTACCTTCGGCAAGAAGGAAGAGCAGATTTTCCTGGGCCGTGAAATCGCCCAGCATCGCGATTACAGCGAGGCGACGGCGATCAAGATCGACGAAGAGGTATGCAAACTGGTCAACAACGGCTACAACACCGCCAAGGAATTGCTGTCGGCGAACCGGGAAGTTCTGGTCAGGATCGCCAACGCGCTCATCGAGCGCGAGGTGCTGGATGCCGCCCAAATCAAGATGATTATCGACGGACAGGAACTGCCCAAGATTGTGCCCCCATCCAAGCCCGATGACGGCGTGCAGCAGGTGATCAAGCCTGAGCTTCAGCCGGGCCGCGCGAAGGGCGGGGAGCGTCCGGCACCGGCATAGGTATAGGAAGCTACCAGCTTGGTTTAGGGCGGGCCTTGCGGCCCGCCTTTGCTTTTTTCAATTCCTGCCCAGCAGCTAAGCTTGGTCCACCGCTGACAGTCCGCGAGACATAGCGAAAAGCGCGTATCCATGGAAGGCCACGCTGAAAAAGTCGCCCGCTACAAGCAGCAGAAGGCCATCCAGGCCATATAGGAGCATCCCCACGAGGAAAGCCCATTTCCGGCGCTCGCCGGCAAGATAACCGAAGAGGCAAAACACGCCGGCGATGATGCCGTTAATGATCAGATCGAGGAGCACGCCGGCGCTGCCGAGCGGCTTGGCCACCGCGTCCACAAGCCCTGAAAGACCCAGGCCGACGACAAAGTGAACGCTGCCGCCGAACGCGCCGATGGCCGAGTTAACCAAGGAAAGGCCGGCGATCCAGTAGAACCAGTGCGCCGCGCGACGCACTCTAGCCGCTGCGATAAGCTTTGCCGGATCGGGCGCCGGTTGAGTCCTGGCCGGTGCCGCCGCGGTACTTGCGCTTGCCATAGTCGTCTCCTTGTTGAGGGGGGAGATGCCGGGTAGGGGAACACGGCTCGCTGCGAGATCAAACAAAGGCTACGACAGGACAGACAAGGCTACCTAGATATCCGCCGGACATGGCCGCCGGGAAGAACCGGCCCCGGCGCGGGCAAGTGACCTACTGGTTCACGAGCTTCATCATGGGTTCCGAGTAGCGCGTACCAGCAGCGGCTCCTTTGGGGAAAACTTCCTCGAGCCGGCGCAAATCTTCGGGGGTGAGGTGCAGATCTGTCGCCGCGGCATTCTCTTCCAAATATTTGCGGCGCTTGGTTCCGGGGATGGGCACAATGTCCTCCCCCTGCGCCAGCACCCAGGCCAGTGCCAGTTGTGACGGCTTGCAGCCCTTGTCCCACGCCATTTTTTCCACCCTGCCCGCCAGGTCGAGGTTTTTTTGGAAGTTCTCGCCCTGGAAGCGCGGGGAATTGCGGCGGAAGTCGTCGGGCGCGAGGTCCTCGAAGCGCTTGACCTGGCCGGTGAGAAATCCGCGGCCCAGGGGGCTGTAGGCCACGAAGCCGACACCCAACTAGCGGCAGGCGGTCAGAATTCCGTCCTCGGGATCGCGGCTCCAGAGCGAGTATTCGGTCTGCAATGCAGTAATAGGGTGGACCTTGGCCGCACGGCGCAGTGTGCCAACGCTCGCTTCTGACAGGCCGATGTGGCGAATCTTGCCTTCCCTGACCAGATCGGCCATGGCGCGCACTGTATCCTCGATGGGTGTGTTGGGGTCAACACGATGCTGGTAGTAGAGGTCAATAGTCTCAATGCCCAGCCGCCGCAGGCTGCCTTCACACGACTGGCGAACATATCCCGGCTTGCCGTTGATGCTTCGCGCCTGAGGATTCCTGGGATCGCGCACAATCCCAAACTTGGTGGCAACAATGAACTTGTCCCGGCGGCCCCTGATGGCGCGGCCCACCAATTCCTCGTTGGTGCGCGGGCCATAGACGTCTGCCGTATCCAGAAAATTGATGCCCAGCTCCAGCGCGCGATCAAGGGTCGCCAACGATTCATTCTCGTCGCTCACGCCGTAAAATTCCGACATACCCATGCAGCCCAGACCCTGGGCGGAAACGGTGAGGGCGCTGCGGCCAAGTCTTCGGGTTTTCATGGATGACTCCCGGAAGAAAAATAGAAGCCCGGAACCTCAGGGCGAGATCAATTCGCTCAGGGCTTAGATGCCAGGGTCGCGATGCAGGAACCAGGTTTAATGCGATGACAAGGGTGGCAAACTGGTTTGAACGAAAATTTGAGTTCTCTTTTCCGGTTGAGCTGTTTCCCAACCTCGAGACCCGTCTGCGAGGCACTGCGGCGCGTCTGGAGGAACTGGTCCGCGACCGTCCGCGAGACCTGCTGGTCAGACGGCCGGCGCCGGGGAAGTGGTCGGCGCAGGAGCATGTCGGCCATCTCCTGGACCTCGAGCCACTATGGATGAGCCGCGTGGACGACTATCTGGCCGGGCGCCCGGAACTGACCCGCGCTGACCTGAGCAATCGCCGCACGGACGAAGCCAACCACAATGCGCGGCCGGTGGCCGACATTCTGGCTGAATTTCGCACTATGCGCCTGCGCCTCGTAAGCCGGGCGGCGGGATTTGGAACTGACATCCTTTTTCTTTCCCGGCCTCACCCCCGTTTGCAGGTGCCCATGCGGCTCCTCGATCACCTGTACTTTGCGGCGGAGCATGACGACCACCATCTGGCCAAAATCTGGGAACTGCTCAACCCAGGCGATTCCCGCAGTTAGGGGGCGACGGTGATCAGAGGCTTGCCGTCTGGCCGGACCTCGCCGATTTCGGCCGCTGGCACGCCGGCGTCATGGAGCGCCTTCTTCAACTGCGCTGATGCCTCGGGTGCCACCGAGATGAGCAGACCGCCGGCGGTCTGAGGGTCGAACAGAATGGTTTTGAGATCTTCCGGGATACCGTCCTCATATCCCACCACACACTCAGCAAACTCCTGATTGGCTTTCAGGCCACCGGGAATGTGTCCGGCGCGGACGCATTCCAGCGCGCCCTCGAGCAGCGGGATGGCGCCGATCCGAAGATGCAGGGAGACTTTCGACGCCAGCGCCATTTCCCGGGCGTGGGCGATGAGACCAAAGCCGGTGACATCGGTGAGCGCATGCACAGCTGCAGGGGCGAAGCTTGGCTTCGGCGGACGACCGGGCCCGGCCGTCGCCTCGTGGCCGGAGGTGATCACTTCCGCCGCCTTTTTGTTCAAAGTCGTCATGGACCTTACTGAGGCATCGATCCATTCCTGCCTGGCGGCGCCCTTCTTCAAAGCGGTTGAGATCACGCCCGTGCCCAGCGATTTGGTAAACAGCAAGCGGTCCCCCGCTCGCGCTCCGCCGTTGGTGAAGACGCGGCCCGGGTCGATCAGTCCGGTGACGGCATATCCGAACTTGGGCTCCTCGTCACGAATGCTGTGGCCCCCAACGACGGTGCAGTTGGCCTCCATCATCTTGGAAAGACCGCCGGCGAGGATGCGCTCGAGAATGCCAAGGTCAGCCTTCTCCGGGAAGCAGACCAGGGCCAGGGCTGTGAGCGGACGCCCGCCCATGGCATATACGTCGCTCAGGGCATTGGTAGCTGCGATCTGGCCGAAGATGTAGGGATCATCGACGATCGGTGTGAAAAAATCGACGGTTTGAACCAGGGCAGTGCCCGGTCCGATCTGATAGATGCCCGCGTCGTCCGCGTGCTCAAACCCGACCAACACATTGGGATCAACTTGCCGGGGCAGCCGGCCTAACACCTGGTCGAGAATCGCCGGACTCAACTTGGAGGCGCACCCCCCCGCCTTGACGGTCCCGGTCAGGCGCACCGTGGTTGTGTCGGGCATAGAGTGATTGTAAGGGATCAGGGACGGGTCCGGGACCACCCGCTGTCGCCAGGAGCACTGAGGAGGCAGGGAATAATTCCTCACCACAATCGGACGCGAAGCGAAAAGAGATCAAGCAAGACGCCAGCTATTTCAGCCGCACGGCGGTCACCTGCATCTGGGGATATTCATGGTTCCAGTCGGCGGTGACGTGTTCGAAGGTGAGGCGAAAGGGCAGAGTTTGCGCCGGCGCCAGCGGCGCCGCGGCGAGGTCGACCGCCTCAGGGTAGGGCCCGCCGGTCTGCAGAATGCGCAAGGGGACGTCTTCCTGCTGAGCGACCTGGCCGAGCGAATCCTTGAAACTCACACGCACGACGGCGTGAACGACAGTCCGGTCTCCCCCATTGGCGACATTGCCATCGAGGTAGGTTACGGTCGAGCCCACAAAGTTTTCTGCCGCACTCATCTTCAGGTCGGAAAACTTGATATTGGCGGCATAGGGATCGGGCGCGCTGGAGATCCTGGAATCGCTTCGTAACAGCAAGGCTGCGACCGCAACCACCGCCGCCACCAGGGCCACCCCGATCAGAATGGGAAGCCAGCGGGATTCGCGTTCCTCAGCGGCAGGAGAGGGCTGGATGAGGCTTCCCATGGGGAGATTGTACGGGATTTCGGAGAGAAGATTGCAGGTTGTAACTACTCTCCTCCCACCGTCAGCCCGTCTATGCGGATGGTCGGGCAAGCCACGGAG
>CAYOZX010000221.1:0-6259 GCA_964408515.1 uncultured Acidobacteriaceae bacterium
CGAGCACCGATCCCCAGGAAGGCATCCGGAGGTTAGACCAAGCAAAGTCCATGGCGCCCGCCTTTCCCTTGCCTTACTTGCTGTTGGCGGAGATCTATTCGTACGGCAAGACCGCAGACGTAAAGGCAGCGACGGAAAACCTCGTGGGCTATTTCAAGGTTTGCCCAGCTTCGACCAACAGGCGGGCACAATTTCTGCTGCCCAAGACAGAGAACATCGAGGTGCAGGCTAGGGTTGCAGCGGCGCTGCGCGCGCGCCTTGAAAAAGAGAATCACTCCGAACAGTTACTGAACTATGAGACGCTCTGGGCACTCGAGTTCCGGACGCGTGCGCCGGCCGAACATGCCGCACTTCGCCGGCGGGTTACTGCTGACCTGAAACGCATCGAGAGCGTAAATCCTAAGCCGGATGCCGCATTCCAGGTTTTCCTGATCCGGGGATACAAACAGAGCGGCGCTGCCAAGGAGAAAGTGAAGGTGTGGGAAGAACGGCTCGTCAAGGATTTTCCAAGGTCTGACGAGGCGCTTTACGTTGTGCAGGAGGGCTGGAGTCAAGAGCACAAGTTACCGGAGGATCCAAAAGATGCTGCCGCCTGGGTGAAATGGGAGCGAGAGTATAAGGAGGCTTTGAAGTCGTGGATTCGCGAGTTTCCCGACAACGACTACTTGCAAGACTATGCCTGGGTCAATGCAATCAGGTATGACGATGGGCTCTCCGAGAAGGAGGTCCTGCGTGTTTTTGACACCGATCTCAAGGAGGCTGAACAGGCCTGGTACCAGGATCCTTGGAACTACATTGCCGCTGCAGAATTTCTGCTGCAGCACAAGCTGGAGCCCAGACGGGCGCTTGAGGCGCTCCGCCAGGCCGAGACGATCCTGGCCAAACAGCACGATGAAGGACAGGTGATCAAGAATCGCAGCCCGCAGGAGGAGCGAGACCGAGAAAACCGCGAGGATTGGCGGCGGCTGAGTATAGCGCGCCAGGTACTGGAAGTGGCCAGGCAGCTGCGCGATCCGCAAGGGGCTGAATCCATGAGGGCCGAAGGGGAGGGAGCCGCGCCCAAGCAGGAAAACCTTGTTTCCTGGTATTGGAGCAATCGGGCTAGGCTAGCCGTGGTCGAGAGCCGCAAGGCAGATGCGCTGGCCTATTACCAGCTGGCTTACCAGACCCGGACGGAGCTGCCCCAGTGGTGGCGTGGAAGGCTCTACGACGAGCTCGGGGACGAGTCCCGGGCCCTGTGGAAGGCGCTCGGGGGTACAGACACGGCGTTCGAGGTGTGGAAGACACCAAAGCCAAAGGTACAGGAACTGGCAGAAGGCAATTGGGAAAAAGCGACGCGGCAGCTTCCGGAATTTGAGCTGGTTGACCTGACCGGAAAGACCTGGCGTCTGAAAGAACTGAGCGGGAAAGCGGTGCTCATCAATGTGTGGGCAACTTGGTGCGGGCCTTGTCGGGCGGAGCTTCCTCACATCCAGAAACTCCACGATAAGCTCAAGGGACGTACCGATGTCCAAGTCCTAACCTTCAATTTCGACGAGAATCTGGGCCTGGTCGAGCCCTATTTGAAAGACAATGGCTACACGTTTCCTGTCTTGCCCGCAGTCGGATTGGTCTCCAACATACTCAATTCTGAGGTTGGCATTCCCCAAACCTGGATCATCGATTCGCAGGGGAAGTGGCAGTGGACGGAAGTGGGTTTCGGACCAAGGACGAACTGGGAAGAGACAATCATCAGTAAACTTGAGGTAGCTAAGGCCGTGAACTGACACCTAAATATTGTGAATAATCAAGACGATCTCGACTGAATTCCTGCCATGTGGTAACTCGCACAACTTATTGCGCGCAGCGGCTCGTCCGACCGCCTGGTCTCATAGCGGTAGGTCGAGACCGCCACCATCATCAGCCCGCACGCTCGCCGCTCGCTGATCCGATAGGCCTCCTGAAAGCTCGGCATGGAGAATAAGTTTGGCAATCCACGTTTGTTTGCTAATCGCTTCTCGACGCCCCAGGTCTGCAATGCACTCGCGGGCCGTAACTGTTGAAATATCGCTATAGCACCCATCGAAGTTCACTGAGTGGAATCGCTTGTTCTACACACGTACGTGGCCAGCCCCCCTTACCGCGTTCCCTGCCCCACCGTGGCTTTCGGCGCATGCGCCGAGCTTGCTCCTTCCAGCGGCTGCGCCCCGCGGCCGTGGAAAAACAGCAAATGGACAAAAAACATCAGCACCAGCACTCCGCCGAAGGTGCATACGATCGTGGCTCCGGTGGGCAGGTCGCCAAGCACGGAAAAATACACGCCCAGGGCGGAAACCAGCGTCCCCATGGTCCAGCCGATGGCCAGGCGCGTACCCACGCGATCGGCGAAGAGCATGGCTCCGACCGAGGGCACGATCAGGTAGCAGAACACCAGCAGAACGCCCGCAATCGCCACCGACGAAGTCACCACGAATCCGAACGACGCGTAAAACAGGAAATCCCAGAAACGGATGCTCATGCCCTGCGCCTCGGCCGCGGCTGGATCGGTCGAGATCAGCAGGAATTTGCGCCGGAAAATGTAGTGAAAGAGTCCGATCGCTCCGTACAGCACCGCCGTCTTGAGCACTTCATGCTTGTCGACCGCCAGGATGTTGCCCACCAGCATGTCCTTGAGATGCTCGGTTTCACCGGTGGCCTTGCTCATGGCCAGGATGGCGGCGGCCGACGCCACCGCATAAGCGATGCCGATAAACGCTTCCTGCGGGATGTGTCCACGCCGGGTGCGGGCGAGGGCAAAAATTCCAGCTCCCACAAAGGTAAACGCCAGACTGAGCCAGTAAGCGCCCTGCCCGTGGGGGTCCATGCCCGCGAGGATCGCGATGGTGGCGCCCAGAGCCGCGATCTGGGCCAGAGCCAGGTCGACGAAGATGACCCCGCGCTCCACCACGTGCACGCCCAGGTAGGCGTGAATGCCGGTGAGGATAAGGCTGGCCACGAAGGGCCAGAATAAGAAAGGAAGAATCTCCATGTCGCTCCTTTAGCCGCTACGGCGCCGACTGGAAGGCCTTGGTCAGCAAGGCAATATCGTAATCAAACAGCTTGAAATAGTCGGTCACATCTTTTTCGCCGCCCACCGACGGCAGGTACTGTACCACCACGCCTCCAGTCTCCCGCGCGATTGAATTCGGCGTCTTGAGATCGAAATACGGCTCCACCAGAACCACTTTGGCGTTCTCCCGCTTCATCAACCCGATCAGCTCGATGGTGTGGCTCGGGGTGGGCGGAATGCCGGGCCGGGGCTCGACATATCCGATCACGTTCAGCCCGAAATGCCTGGCGAAGTTGGGAAATGAGTTATGGTAAGTCACCAGCTTGCGCCCGCGAAGCGGACTCATCTCCGCTTTCCATTTCTGGTCGGCGGCGGCCAGGCGCGTGGCGAAATCCTGAAACCGCTGTTGGAAATAGCCGGCGTCTTGGGGATCGAGCTCCCCGAGCTTTTCCGCAATACCTTTGGCCACCCGGCGACCGTTGTCGGGGTCGAGCCAGTAGTGCGGATTGCCGAGCGGATGGACGTCTCCCATGGCGCGCGTTACCGGTCCAGTAGGAATATCAAGAATTTCCGCGAATTGCGAGGCATCGAGATAACCATTGGCGCCCACCTGGATTTTTTTGTTTCCGCTTTGCGTGATGAGCGGCGGCAGCCAGCCGATCTCGAGTTGCAGACCGACGGTGATCAGCAGGTCGGCCTGACGAAGCTTCAACAGGAAGCTCGGCTTGGCCTCAACAAAGTGCGGATCCTGGTATCCCCTGGCAATCGGCTCCGCGGAGATCCGGTCGCCGCCCACTTCCTGCGCCAGAGCCGCCATATCGGTCGTTGCGGTCACCACATTCAATTTGCTGGCCTGCGCCTGTGGGGACAGCAATATCCCCAGGACCAGCGCGGCGGCCAGTAAAACCAACACTCGAGTGCGCGTCTGCATAGCGTTCATTCTCCTAGAAAGGATGGGCCCCGTGCGCCCCCAGCGAGAAAATCACCTGCAGGAGCAGCTCGTTCGTCCTTTGATTTTCCGCGTAGTCGGTGAGGCGATACTGGCCGCGAATCTGGCTGAATTCGCTAGGCCAGTAGGTCAGCACGATGGAACCGCCCTTATCGGTGAGATTGGCAAACTTGCTTCGGTCGGACCAGTCGAAACGGCCGCCCAGAAACCAGCGGCGGGCGAACTGATAGTCGGCCGAAGCATACATCCCGAAGGCCCGCTGCTCGGCGGGCAGTTGCTGACGCTGGCTCCAGAAGAGCTCGCTGCGCGCGATAAAGGAGTGGTAAATGGCCCGGCGCAAAGGTTTCCAGCGCAGCGTGGCATCCACGCCATACAGATTGGTTAGGAACTTGGGGCCAAAGTCGTTGTAGCCACGGGCATAAGACAGGCCAAGGTCGAGGTTGGTGGACTCGGTGAGGTCCTTGTATGTGCGCAGGTGGGCTACGGCGCTGACGTTACTTCGCTGCCATGACTTGAAGACGCTTTGGGCATCGCTGCCGGCATCGCCGCGGAACAGCTGCCCGGTGGCTTCCAAAAAAAGGCCCTTGGGAGCCGGGAGAATGCGCTGAATGGAGATGCCGGCGTCGTCGATGCCGTCCTCGCCGCCCACCAGGTTGCTGGTCGCCAGCGGGCGGTCGATCCAGGGAAGCACGTGGTTGTGCAGCGTGTTGACTTTGCCGAAGGCGGAGCGCATCTTTCCCGCCTTCACCACGAAGCCCTTGGGCAGCGCAGTGAACGTAATGTAGCCCTCCTCCACGTCGACTCCCTCTTCACCAAATGAGATGAAAAAGTCGCCTCGAGCGTAGGGATCGATGATCGCCTGAAGTCCCAGTTCGGACTCGTGCATCTGCAGAGAAGGAATGGCCGGCTGCTGGGCGAGGGCGGGGATGGCGCCCGAGCCGAGCGCGCCGATGAAGTCGCCGATCACGCTGATGTCCGGGTTCAGGGCCTTGGCGGCGGAGCCACCCGCGCCGCCGTAGGCCGGCGCCTGGCCGATCAAGTTGGCGCTCTCGGCCTGCGGCGCTGGGGCCACTGCAGGCGCTGGAGCCGGTGCCTGCACTGGTGCAGCCGCCGCTGACGCCGATTCCGCGGCGGTTGGAGCCGGCGCTGCCGGCGACTGGGCCGCCGTCAGGGTACGAACCTGACCCTCGAGCGCAATAATGCGGTCTTCCAGGTCCCAGATGTGTTGCTCCAGCGCCGCGACCTCCCCGGAACTGCCCTGTGGGGCGCCGCCGGCCTGTTGAGCCGATAATGAGGCAGCGCAGAGGATGGTTGCGCCGAACCACGCTATAAGTCTTTTCATTTCATTACTCCAACCGTGCCAACAAACCATTATTACCGGCACGGAAGCGACGGACCACGCGCCGGAAAAGCCTGGATCAGGAACGACAACAGGACCTTACGGGACAGGCGGTGGCCGGACTTGCAGGCGGATGCATTCCAGAAGGGACAACGGTGAAACCTGGGACGGCCTGAGCGAACCAAAAGATCGCAGAGTCAAGTCGATTGCGTACAACGCCGCCGCGGCCGGAGTGGACTGGGCCATCAGACAGGTCAGGCAAGCCTTGCCCCTGGAGGAACCGGAATCGAGCTGCGAGATTCCATCCTTGTTGAGAGTTTGAAAGCCGCAGAAATGGGAGGCCTGCGCGCCTGTCGCCAACAGGAGAACAGCCACCGACGTCAGGGTGACGGCTGTCGTCCACTTTGTCGGTTTGCGCTGGCCGCTCACAGTTCAGGGACCATAAGTTAGATGCAGAAAACAGCTCGGGTACTGGCTCTAACTTAAAGGAATCGAAGGAATTGTAACAACCATCCTGGCCGGTTTTTGCTTAAATTCAAATAGTCTCAACTCAAACTGCTTCTGGCGCCTTGGCGGCGATTTCAAGCTTCACCTGCTCCTGTCCCAGGCGAGGGTGAATCGCGGTGAGAACGGCAGTTCCTGCGGTTTCGCGGGCACGAACCCATATCGCGCCGGTGCCTCCGACGAGGGCAAAGGGATTGTCACCAATGAGATCGGCAGGGCCTTCGAGGACAAGACGAATGGCGTCGTTGGCAAACGGACGGATGGCGTCGAATTCGTCGGTCACGCGCAGGACCACGCGCGTGGTGTCAGCGCCGTCCGCGATCAGATTTGTGTCGTCGGGCAGAAGAGTGAAGTTCTGATCCACGCCCTTGCCGGACAAGTTCTTCGTAATCACCAGCTTTCCCTGAATGTAGCCTTCGATGCGCATATCGCCCCAGGC
>CAYOZX010000222.1:0-6254 GCA_964408515.1 uncultured Acidobacteriaceae bacterium
TGCAAGTGGCGCGATCGCCGGGGTCCTGGGCGCCTACTTCGTGCTCTATCCCCGGGCGCGGGTGCTCATCTGGTTCCCGATTTTCTTTTTCTTCTACCTGCCCGCCTGGGCCATGCTGGGCTACTGGTTCCTGATGCAGTTCTTAAGCGGCGCGGCCAGCTCCGTGGCCTATTACAGCGACACGCGGGGCGGGATCGCCTTTTGGGCCCACGTGGGCGGGTTCCTCGCGGGCATCGTGCTCATTAAGCTCTTTCCTGAGCGGCCGCGGCGGTATCGCTACGGGACATGGTAGGAGCAGCTACACGCCATTCGTGCGAGTGCGGATCAGGGAGAGAAACTCCGTGCGGGTTTCCTGCTCGTCGCGGAAGCAGCCGAGCATGGACGAAGTCACTGCCGCGGAATGCTGCTTTTCCACCCCGCGCATCATCATGCACAGATGGCGCGCTTCGATGACGACCCCCACGCCCTGGGGCTCAATCGCTTTCTGAATCGTCTCCGCGATCTGCGTCGTCAGGCGCTCCTGGATTTGCAGGCGGCGGGAGAAAATCTCGATGAGGCGCGGAATCTTGCTGAGGCCGATCACCTTGCCCTTGGGGATGTAGGCCACATGCACCTTGCCGAAGAAGGGCAGCATGTGGTGCTCGCACAGGCTGAACATCTCCACATCCTTCACGATCACCATCTCGTCATAAGTCACCGTGAACAGGGCCTGGCTAAGCATGGCCTCGGGATCCTCGCGGTAGCCGCGGGTCAAGAACTCCCATGACCGCCGAACCCGGTCCGGTGTGCGCACCAGACCTTCACGCCTGGGATCCTCGCCCAGGCGTGCGAGCATCTCGCGTACCAGCTCTTCAAAACTGGCGCTGGTCAGAGTCGGGATTTCTGTGGCCGGCTTCATCCTTGACCCACTACAAAATGGCTCGCTTACAAACGGTGCTTGCCTGAATCTTTCCCTCCCGCGTATTCAAACGAGTTCATCATGGTTTCCTCGATGCGCACCTTTTCCAGATGAGCGAGATGAAACCCGCGCCGCAAAATATCGTAGATGGTGGTGCACAGGTTTTCCGTGGTCGGAATCGCCTGGCGGAATTCCGGGCGCAGGTTCAGATTCTCCAGATGAAACCGGACCAGGATTTCGCGATGCACAAAATCATCCAAATCCATAAGATTACAAACCATGCCGGTAGTTTCAACGACCGGCCCGCTTACCGTCACCTCCAAAGCATAGT
Source organism: uncultured Acidobacteriaceae bacterium (assembly GCA_964408515.1). Lineage (GTDB taxonomy): Bacteria > Acidobacteriota > Terriglobia > Terriglobales > Acidobacteriaceae > CAYOZX01. The sequence continues at coordinate 1,230 of CAYOZX010000222.1, forward strand.
TGTGGCCGTGACCGTGTGGATTGTTGCACTTGCCATAGACGGCCGCGTTCTCCACCTCAGACAGGGCATCGCTGTGCAGCCGGTGGGAGGCGGAAAAGCGGTACCGGCGGGTCAGGTGGGCCTTCATGCTTCTCCGTAGAAATCGACGAACAGATCGGGGGTTTCGTAGACCCGCACCCGATGCAACTGCGCCGCTTTCAACTTGCTGGCCAGGCGTTGCCAGATGGCGATGGCCAAGTTCTCCGTGGTGGGAATGCGGGTCGCGAACTCCGGGACTTCCCGGTTGAGAAAGCGGTGGTCCATCGCCTCTAGAACCTCGTCCTTCAGTACCTCCTTAAGCTGCTTCAGATCCACAACGAATCCGGAGCGCGGATCGACTTCACCCTTCACCGTGACCTCCAGAGTGTAGTTGTGGCCATGCCCGTTAGGATTGTTGCACTTGCCGAAAATCCGCCGGTTCTCCTCCGGACTGATATCCGGATTGTGGTAGTAGTGCGAAGCGGCAAATTCGGCTTTGCGGGTCAGGTAAAGCATGATTCCTCAACCGGTCCTGGCGGTCTTCTGCTCCGGCAGCCGCGGGCTGTGCGGCGGGCAGACCTGAGTGGCGGTTGCTGGGCCTTCTGTGCGGGCTTCCCCCGGCTTATGGGCTGCGCCGTAGGTCCTGCCCTTCCAACTCACGCTTCCCTTCTCAAGCGCCAGCCTGGACCTCAGCAGGAGATACGAAAATACGGGCAGCCCGAACAGCGATAAGGCGTTCGCCGTCCAGGAAGAATGAGCCCGCTGGATGCGGCGGAGGAGCAACGCGTACATTCCCAGCGCCAGGGCCGCGCTCGCCAAGGCCAGTGTCCTGGCGCTTCTCTCCGCAGATACGATTGCGCCTGCGAGGCTTGCCAGGATGAGCGCAAACTCGGTGATCCTCAGCAGGGCCAGGCGCGAGGGCGAGAGAAACAGCAGGGCGAGATTCTTGGTCCAGCCGTCTCGCAACTGGGAGAAGCTGCGATACATTCGTGTCCGCACCGCGTCCCCGCCATAACGAAAGAGAATTCTTCGGCCTGAGGACTTGACCGCGCGCGCCAGGGCAACGTCTTCAAGGAGATCGGCGGCGACGGCAGCATGGCCTCCCACCGCATCGTAGGCCTGCCGCGATATCAGGATGTATTGGCCGTTGGCCGCGGCGGCGGGCGACAGAGGATCGCTTACCTGCGAGGGGCGGTAGGTGGCAGTCAGTTCGGCGAAGATCACTGGCATCACGGCTCTTTCCCAGAATCCACGCAGCTCCTGTTCGGGCGAATAGGAGAGCATGTCCACGCAGCGCTCACGGGCTTCAGCGACGGCGCGAGCCAGGGATCCCGGACGGTGAAACGTATCGGCATCGGTGAACAGCAGCCATTCGCCCCTGGCCACCCGGACGCCGGCGGCGATGGCATTGTTCTTGCCTGTCCATTGTGGAGGAGGAGGAGCCGCACAGACCAGACGCACTTCGGGAAAAGACCGAGCAACTTCGCGGGTGCGGTCAGTCGAGGAATCGTCGACGACGATGATTTCCCTGCTTACCTCGGTCTGCGCGACCAGCGATGCCAGGCATGCGCCGAGGCAAGCTTCCTCATTCCGCGCCGGAATGATTACCGACACGGCCACGCTCCCCGGTACTGTGTTGGGCGTCGCCATGGGCCGAATTGGATATTATAGCTTTGTGCGACGCATGCTCATTCTCATTGCCGTCCTGGCCCTGCTTGGGACGGGGTGCAACCGCGGCGGCCGGCCCGCCCATATCGGCCTGGCTGCACCCGATTTCACGGTGCAAGATGGCGACCGCAAGGTTACCCTCGACGAGTTGCGAGGCAAGGTCGTGGTGCTCAATTTCTGGGCTACCTGGTGCCCGCCCTGTATCGAAGAGATGCCCTCCCTCGTGCAAATGCAGCAGCGGATGAAAGACCGGGGGATTGAGGTTCTCGCGGTCAGCGTGGACGCTGATCAGGGAGCCTACGAGCGTTTTCTGAAGACCTACCAGGTGAATCTGCTGACCGTCCGCGACCCGGACCAGAAGAGCAGCAGTCTGTACGGAACCTCGAAGTTCCCCGAAACCTACATCATTGACCGGCAGGGCATCCTACGGCGAAAGTTCATCGGCCCCGTCGACTGGGGCACGCCGGAAATCATGGATTATCTGGCGAAGTTGTAGCGTCTTTCTGCGCGCCTCCAAGAGACCTTTCTCCTGTCGCTGCTGCGTTCCCTCGGCACTCCCTCTGAGGACGGAAGGCCATTAATCGGCCACCGGCCTTCCACTACAATGCCTGAGTGAAGACCTGGGACGTGATCATCGTGGGCGGCGGGATCATCGGATTGTCCCTCTCGATTGCCCTGCGCAAGCGTGGTGCGTCGGTCCTGGTTGTGGAACGAGGAGAGCCCGGCCGGGAAGCCTCCCACGCCGCCGCCGGCATGCTGGCCGATAGTCCGGGTGAGATGCCGGCGGCGCTGCAGCCGCTCGCCGCCGCGAGCGCGAGTATGTATCCCGAATTTGTTCATGAGCTTCAGGATGAGTCCGGGATGAAGGTCGACTTGCGCGACCAGGGTACGATTTGCCTCTCGCCTGCCAGCCTGGAGCCTGGGGCGCGACATCTGCTTCCCGACGAGCTCGCGGAAGTCGAGCCTGCCCTGGCGGGTGCGCCGCAGCCGGGTGTTTGGCTGAAGGAACGGAGCGTCGACCCGCGCGCCCTCACCAGCGCGGTTTTAAAGGCGGCGCACCATCGTGGCGTAGACATTTCCTCCGGCGGGGAGGTGCGTTGCGTGTTGTTGTCCGACGGGGCGGCGGCTGGAGTTCAGACCGACAAGACCCGTTACTCTGCCTCCGTCGTGGTCAACTGTGCCGGCGCCTGGTCGGGGCAATTTTCGCCGCATCGCTTACCGGTTCGGCCGGTCAAAGGACAAATGCTTGCCCTGGCCGCCGGTCATCCGGGATTGCTGCGCCATGTAGTCCGGACGCCCGAGGTTTATCTCGTGCCGCGCAGCGATGGGCGAATCCTGATTGGCGCAACGGTGGAGGAGGCGGGATACGACAAGCGCATCGATCCGGAGACGATTCAGCGCTTGCATCACGCCGCGATCGGTCTGGTTCCGGCCCTGGCCGAGGCCCGACTCCTGGAGGCCTGGGCCGGCCTGCGTCCTGGATCGCCGGACAACTTGCCACTTCTCGGGCCTACGCTCACTCCGGGCTATTTTGTTGCCAGCGGACACTTTCGCGACGGCATTCTGCTGGCGCCGGTCACCGCCCACGTAATGGCGCAAATCGTCACCGGGGTCAGGCCGGAGTATGATGTGAGGCCATTTTCACCCACGCGCTTCTCGAATTGATGGCGACAGTCGAAATCACGCCGGCGCAAATCCGCGAACACTACGATTCCCTGGCCTTCGTCTATCGTACCTTCTGGGGCGATCACATCCATCACGGACTGTTCCTGGCGGGGGACGAAGCGCCCGAAGCGGCGCAGGTGCAGATGCTCGACTACTGCGTGCGGCTGCTCGGTCTTCGGGCATGTGCGCAGGTGCTGGACGTCGGCTGCGGGCACGGCGGCACGTTGCTGTACTTGGCCGAAAAGCTGTCATGCCGCGGGATGGGGCTGACCATCAGTCCGAAGCAAGCAAGATTGGCTGCCGAGCATGCGGCACGGGCAGGTCTGGATGGAGCTTTGCGGTTTGTGGTCGCGAATGCGGATTCCTTCCACTTCCCTGCCGGGGCCTTCGACCTGGTGTGGACCATGGAGTCCTCGGAGCACTTCGCGGACAAGGCGCATTATTTCGGCAACGTAGCGCACGCTCTACGGCCGGGTGGCCGTCTGCTGGTTGCGGCCTGGACCGGCTCCATGGACCAGGCGCGTGTACGCGAGGTGGCGCGGGCTTTTCTGTGCCCGGAGTTGTGGACCGCCTCGCAATACCGGGCGGCGATCGCGTCCGCCGGCCTGAAAGTACTGCACGGTGAAGACCTGACCGGCAAAGTCGTGCGCACGTGGCAAATCTGTCAGGATCGGGCGCGGGCTGCAGGGATCGTCGTCAAGCTCCTCCCGCGGGCGGCGCGGGAGTTCGTCGAAGGGATCGATACCATCCTGGACGCCTACCGCTCGGGCGATTTGAGTTACACGGTCATGGTTGGTGGAAGAGAGGCGTAGAGTCGTTTTCCGCGCTCTTCTCAGCGTTTTCTTTGCGACCTTTGCGGTCAGGCCTTTGCCCGGCTTACGGCGCGCTGTCAGCTATACTGAGAGCTACTCCTGAGTCTTCGCGTGTTTCTGCAAGAGAAAGGGCGTTCCAATGGCTTCTCCCGCGATTGACTACGCGCGCAACAATCAGCAGCGCTTCCTCAGCGAATTGAAAGACCTGCTTCGCATTCCCAGCATCAGCACGCTGGAGGAGCACAAGCCTGATGTGCGCAAAGCAGCCGAATATGTGGCCAGTGAGCTGCGCCGCATCGGGATGGAACACGTGGAGGTCGTGCCCACCCCGGGCCATCCCCTGGTTTACGCCGATTGGCTCCATGCTGCGGGCAAACCTACGGCATTGTGTTACGCCCACTACGATGTCCAGCCGCCTGATCCTCTTGATGAATGGGTCTCGCCACCCTTCGAGCCTACCGAGCGCAATGACAACGTTTATGCGCGCGGCGCCGTGGACGACAAAGGCCAGCTTTGGATGGAGATCAAGGCGGTCGAAGCCCTCATGCGAGGCCACGGTGGCAACCTGCCGCTGAATGTCAAATTCATCATCGAGGGGGAGGAAGAAATTGGGGGCGAGTCCATCGCCGCTTATGTGCGCAAGGAAAAGGCCAGGCTCCAGGCTGACTTCGCGCTGATCTGCGACACCGAACTCTTCGCGCCCGATCTGCCGACTCTGTGCGTGGGACTCCGGGGACTGGTGTACACCGAAATAGAAGCGGTGGGAGCCCGGACAGACTTGCATTCCGGAATGTACGGCGGCGCGGTGCCCAATCCCTTTTTTGGCCTGATTGAGATCATCAGCAAACTCAAGGACGCCAAA